>JBKPSC010000487.1:0-5012 GCA_046734915.1 Acidobacteriota bacterium
CGTAGCGCACGGTGTCCTTTCCTCGGGGGGTGACTTCAAGCATCATCGACTCAGAGGATTGCGTTACGACCATCGTGGTCGACCGCTTCCCCGCTTCGCCGACCATCGTCCACGTTCCCGAGAAATCGGGCTTCTCCTGGCCGAAACCGATCGTCAGCGCCGCGACTATGAGTACGCTCGCCGTCATTTCGACTCGTCGCATGTCCATTCCCTCGATAACCGTGCCTGCCGAGCGAATAAACGGTCGCACGTCCGTGGTTCGCGGTCAACTCACGACGTCGTGCTTGTCTGGGACCTCACGCACTAGCGGGACATGGTCTATGCTTGACCACTCGAACCGGACGGCCCATGTCTGTTTTTCCGCCGTTGCAGCTGCCGGTCGCCATTGCCGCTGCCGAGATCGCCGACCTGGCCGCGCTATCTCCGCACCAACTGCTGCGCGACCCTGGCCTGCTGAGAATCCCGGAAGCATCCACATGGACTGCGCGCGCGCTGAAGTACGCGAAAACCGGAGCATCGGTCGCCTACGACGAGATCGGGTTCCGCTTTCTGGCGGCCAACCCGTGGAGGCACCGGCTGCCGCTGCAAACGCGCCTGGGGATGCAGCTCGAGCGTGACAAAGAGGAGCGCTCGATGCACGAGGCAGGCATCGAGACGATTCGCACCCAGCAGCCTCTGCTTGCCCACCGGCCGCTCGATCTTCCGAGACGGAAGCTCGATGCCGACACCACGCACGACGGCGGCACTCTTCTGCACGTCATCGAACGTCTCGAGCCGCCGGACGCGCGTCCCCGCACGGACACCTGGG
This sequence comes from Acidobacteriota bacterium, assembly GCA_046734915.1. Classification (GTDB taxonomy): domain Bacteria; phylum Acidobacteriota; class Vicinamibacteria; order Vicinamibacterales; family CAVVIG01; genus VFZL01. The sequence goes on from JBKPSC010000487.1 coordinate 809, forward strand.
TATTTCCGCTGACCGCGCCCCCGTCAGCGTTTCTCGAGAACGCACGGGCCGCGGACGCTCCGCTGATCGGATCGCAGATCCATCAATTGAATATCCCCGGTGGAAATTGGGTTCCGCTTACCGGTCTGATCGCCGCCGGCGCCTTCTCGAGAATGCAGGACTGGCGCGCCACCCTGGTGCAACGCCTCGAACCGGGTTGTTTCTACGCGTTCATCTCGCACCGGTGGCTGTCCCCGGCCCATCCCGATCCCGAATACGGGCAGGCGCGCTTCATTGCGTGGCAACTCGTGGCCGCGCTGTGTGACGCGGTTCGAGTGGCAGGCGCCCGCGGCCTCCGCCAACCGCGGCGATTCAATGACCAGCTTCGCTGCATCGTCGGACCAGCCGGCACGGATCTGGTCGAATCACTCATCGTGAACGTCTTGAGGTCGACGCTCGATGACGAGACCCTCGCGGCAGCAGTCGAAGAAGTCGCTCCGCTCGAGACGATGGTCAACGATGCCGGCGTTGCGGAGGCGACGGTCGACCAGCGGCTCGAACGGCTGCGAGCCATACTCGCCGAGCGGCCCCTGCTGCAAATGCTCGTCGATCGGGTGTTCCTCTGGTACGACTACGCGTCGATGCCACAACAGCCCCGCGACGAGACCGATGAAGCGATGTTTCGCGATCATCTTCAGTATCTGATCGCGATTCAAGCGGTGGCACACACGCTCGTCCTCCTCGACGATCCTGCGGACTATCTGACACGCGCCTGGTGCACGTTGGAGGCTTTGTTTGCCAGTGGGGAGGTCGGCCTGTGCGACACCTTGATCGGATCGGCCCGCCGCACCGCGCGCGACGGACGGACCGAGCATTACTTCGCCGCCCTGCTGCTGGACCATCCGCTGGTCGTGTGGAGAGCCCTACTCGATACCGAGGTCCTGCGGATGCAGTCACCCGGTGACTGCCTGCGCCGGCTGGAGCTCAGTGCCGCGGATTCGCGCGATATTCCGTATATCTACGATCGATTGTGCCGTCTGCACGCGCCGAAGGCGACGCACAGCGATGCGTCCGAGATCATCACCGGCGTGTTTCCGGTTCCCATCGTCAATGACGGTACCGAGGCGCTGGTGCCGCGACGACAGGGGCGCAATGTCGCCAGACAGGTCGCTCGGGCCCTTCCGTTCACCGTCGACTGGAGCGCTGCGATCCAGCTCGAGTCGTATCGACGCCTTTCCCCGACGCCACTTACGGTGAACGACGTACCTCCGTTCACCGCACTGAGCCCGGCCGACGATGACGATCTCGCCTGCCACATTGCGATCGTCGCGAGCTGCGAGGCGGAGGCGCTGATGCTCGGTCGATGGGCTCTCGATCATCGGGACGATCTCTTCACGCGCTACAACCGCGCCATCGTCGTCTCGATGTCGTGGCTTGCGGTCGACGTGGCACCGGTCGGGCAGATCGTGCACGGAGATCTCGTCGCGCACGCCGTACACGCACGGCTGTGGGCGGTTGTCGCGTTCGCGGGCCGGTTCGACGCCTGCCCCGCCACGGTGGCGTTGACCGAAACGCTGCGTGAATGCGCCCTTCCCTATCTCGAGATGCGCGTCGACCAGACGGACGAGAACGTGACGCTGATTCGATCGCCGCCACAATCGGCCAGACAACCAACGCCGGATGAGGTGGGACGGTTTACGCTTGTGTCGACCGCGGCCAACCCCTTCTCCAGGCACGTCGGCGGACTGTTTCAGGCGGACTTCCCGCAGGCCATCTAGGAGATCGATGAACGACGACATCGGCCCGAACGAAGCTGCGGCGTCTGGAGGAGATGACCTTCGGCTGCTGCTGGTCAATGCGGCCCGTTCCGGCAACGATCGTCTGCTCGCCGATCTCTGCGCCGAGCACGGCGACGAGATCGCGAGGCAGGCAGCGGAATGGGCCCGCGTCCCTGGCTGGGCGCGCGAAAACGACGTCGTTCTGAGCCAATGGGTGAACGCGATGCAGGCGATTGCCCAGAAGCTGGACGCACTCGGTCACCCGGAACTGTTGAATCGCATCGCGGGACGCGGCCGCGACAATCCCGCCGTGCGCCTGTATCACACCCTCGCCCAGGCCCAGCAGCTGGCCGCGGTTGGGGAGGTCGACGCGAGCACGACGATGCTGCGCGATCTGCTAGCCGAGATGGAGAAGGTCGACGGACCGTTCATCCACTTTCTGAGATCTCGCGCATTCGGCACGCTCGCGGAGAATGCCCTCCAGGCGAAGGACTACGCATCGTCGCGCGACTACACCACGCGCGCGCTTGCGGCGGCGAAAGAAGCGCGCGACGGCGACGGCGTCCGAACGTTTGGCGAGAACCTCGACACGATCGTGGCGATAGAAGCCTTCGTTCGCGACGGCGACTTCGGCAGCGAACTGCTTCGCTGCCGTGAACGAATCGCCCGAGCGCAACGGTTGAGCGACGAGACGCGCTACGACTTGAGCAACCGCATCCTGCGCGATGTGAACGCAGAGCTCGAGGCGCGTCCAGATGGCGAGTCGGCGCGCTACCGCGCGAAGGTGTGGGGGCTTCTCGGTCTGAATTGTTTCCGGCTTCGAGATGTGCCGCAGGCGCGGCGCTATACCGAACGGGCGCTCGCCGAATGCACACGTGCGGGCGACGCCGACGGCATCCGGATCTACCGTCTCAATCTGGAGATCATCGCGGACTCGATCGTGACGTAACTTTCGTAATTGCCGCCCGTCTTCAGACACCCTTAGGTGAGCGAGGGTGACCGATTCGCTAGAATTATTCGGTCATGGCGAGTCCTGAGAGCGCCCTCCGCTGCAAAGATCTGGTCAAGCGCTACGGCGACACCGTTGCGGTGGCGGGCCTCGATCTCGAAGTGTGGCGCGCAGAATGCCTCGGGATGCTCGGTCCAAACGGAGCTGGCAAAACGACCACCGTCGAGATCTTCGAAGGCTTGAGAGTTCCGGATTCCGGTCTGGTCGAGGTGCTCGGCGAACCCTGGCGCGGCAACGGGTTAGCCTTGCGTGCGCGTCTGGGCATTCAGCTCCAGGAGACGAAATTTTCAGACAAGCTGCGGGTGAGCGAGGTCGTGATTCTTTTTCGCAGCTTTTACCCGCGCGGCCTGGACGTCGCGGACATACTCGCGCTGGTCGGGCTCGAGGAGAAGGCCACGGCGCACGTGAGAACGCTGTCAGGGGGACAGAAGCAACGCCTCTCTCTTGCGTGCGCATTGGTCGGTGATCCGGAAGTGCTCTTCCTGGACGAGCCAACGACGGGCCTCGATCCTCAAGCGCGCCATCAGACATGGGAGATTGTCGAAGGACTCAAGGCGCGCGGGCGCACGGTACTGCTGACCACTCACTACATGGAAGAAGCGGCGCGGCTGTGCGACCGCGTCGCGGTGGTGGACTACGGAAAGGTGATCGCGCTCGGCACGCCGCGCGAGCTGATTGCCTCGCTCGGCGCCGAACACGTCATCGAATTCGCAGTTGGCGAACAGCCGGAAGGCGCAGATCTGCAGAGCGTCCTGCGCGCGCTGCCCAGTGTAGAGGGCCTGGCGCATGACGGTGTGCATTGGCGGCTCACCGTTCGCGAAGTGCATCGAGCCGTTCCTGCGCTGCTCGCGGCTCTCGCGGAACGCGGCGCAGAACCGATGCATCTCGCGACACATCACGCCACTCTCGAAGACGTCTTCATGAATTTGACGGGACGAAGGCTACGGGATGGCTAAGCCCACCGCAGCATATAGAGTTCGGGGGCCGCTAACTGAACTGACGCTGGCTCGCATACGGGAACTCACGCGCGAACCGGAAGCCTTGTTCTGGGTGTTTGTGTTCCCCATTCTTCTCACGGCGATTCTCGGGCTCGCCTTCCGCAGCCGCCCACCCGATGCTTTACCAGTGGCAGTAGTGGAAGGCCCGCTCGCCGACGCGCGTCTTGCCGCGCTTGCGAAACAGTCCGACCTCAAGCCGAACCTGCTGAGCGAGGAGGACGCGCGACAAGCACTCGCCCGAGGGCGCGTCGTCCTTGTCGTATCGTCCGGCGAGACGCCCATCTATTCCTACGATCCCACGCAGCCCGAGAGTCGCGCCGCCCGGTTGGCCGTCGATGCCGCTCTCCAGCACGCAGCAGGGCGTGTCGATGCGTTTACCGCGGGAAACGCGCAGGTGACCGAGCCAGGTTCCCGGTACGTCGACTTTCTGGTCCCAGGCT
>JBKPSC010000488.1:0-27913 GCA_046734915.1 Acidobacteriota bacterium
CGGGCCAACTGGTGCACGGCGTCGGCGAGCCCGTCGCTGGAATCGACGCAGGCCGACGCGGCGCGGTTCCGCCCCAGCAATGTGCCGGTGCGCAGCCGGGGCTCGGGGCGCAGGTAGCGCGCCACGCAGTCGCGTAAGACCGGATCGCTCGAGCCGTTGCGAAGCGCGGCGAGGCCCGCCGCCGCGGCACCGACGCAGCCCGTGACGTACACCTCGTCGCCGGCGCGTGCGCCGCTCCGCGTCAGCGACCCTCGAGGTTTGACGGTGCCGATGGCAGTCACGTCGATGACCATGGGGCCGGTTGTCCTGGTGAGATTCCCCCCGACGAGGTGCACGCCATGCGCGTTGGCGAGCTGCGCGAATCCCTGTGCGAAGGCTTCGAAGTCGCAGAGCGGCAGCGTCGCCGGCAAGGCCATCGAGAGCAGCGCCAGCCTGGGCTGGGCGCCCATTGCCGCGAGATCGCTCAGGTTGACCGCGAGCGACCGAAAGCCGATGGCATCGGGAGGGACGAATCGCCGATCGAAGTGGACCCCTTCGACCAGGGCGTCGACCGTAAGGACTTCGAGGCGATTTCGTTCCGGACTCACCACTGCCGCATCGTCGCCAATGCCAACAGCGAGCCAATCGGGCGAGGGCGCGAGGTGCGCCTGAATGCTCGCAATCAGCTCAGCTTCGGTGCGGTCGGCGACGGTGGGAATCAACAGCGTCACTTGGCATAGTCTACGGCTCGCGTTTCGCGGATGACCGTAACCTTGATCTGCCCGGGGTACTCGAGTTCGTTTTCGATGCGGCGGGCGATGTCCTTGGAGAGCCAGATTGCCTCTTCGTCCGAAATCTTTTCGCTCTCGACCATGATGCGGATCTCGCGGCCGGCCTGAAGCGCGAAGGCCTTCGAGACGCCCTTGAACGAGTCGGCGATGTCCTCGAGCTTCTCGAGACGCTTGACGTAGGATTCGAGAATGTCGCGGCGGGCGCCAGGCCGCGCCGCCGAAATGGCGTCAGCCGCCTGCACGATCATCGCTTCGAGCGACGGCCAGTCGATGTCCATGTGATGGGCGGCCATGGCCATCACGACGGCGTCGCTCTCGCCGTGCTTGCGCAGGAAGTCGATGCCGAGCTCGAGGTGCGTGCCCTGCATCTCGCGGTCGATCGCCTTGCCGATGTCGTGAAGGAACGCCGCGCGCACCGCCACGTGTGCGTCGAGACCGACTTCGCGGGCCATGATGCCGGCCAGGCGCGCGACCTCGGCCGAGTGTGCGAGGACGTTCTGGCCGTAGCTGGTGCGAAACTTCAACCGCCCCATGAGCCGGTGAATCTCGGGATGCAGATCGTGCAGCCCCAGTTCGAACGCTGCGCCGGCGCCTTCCTTGCGCACGGCCTCGTCGGTTTCGTCCTTGACCTTCTGCACGACCTCTTCGATGCGCGCCGGATGGATGCGGCCGTCGGCGATGAGACGCTCGATCGCCTGCTTGGCAATCTCGCGCCGGTAGGGGTCGAAGGCGGAGAGAATGATCGCGCCCGGCGTGTCGTCGACGATGAGATCGACGCCGGTGGCCATTTCCAGCGCGCGAATGTTGCGCCCTTCGCGGCCGATGATCCGTCCCTTCAGATCGTCGCTCGGCAGATCGACGACTGAAACGGTGGTCTCGATGGCGTGCTCGGCGGCGCTGCGCTGAATGGCCTCGGTGATGTACTGCTTCGCGCGATCGGTCGCGACCTCGCGGGCCTCGGCGTCCAGCCGTTTCAGGAGATTCGCCGCATCGTGCCGGGCGTCGGCTTCGATCTGCTTGAGCAGCAGATCCTTCGCCTCGTCGGCGGTGAGCCCGGCGACCCGCTCCAACTCATGCTGCTGCTGCGCCACCAGCCGATCGAACTTGGCGCGCAGCGTCTCGGCGGACTTCTCCTGTTCCGCGACCTTGCGCTCGCGGCCGGTCAATTCCTTCTCGAGCCGCTCGACCGTCAGCTGGCGATCGGCAATGACGGTCTCACGGCGGCTGATGACCTGCTCGAGGGTTTGCGCTTGCTGACGGTCCTGGCGCGCCTGGCGCTCGGCTTCGGCCATCAACTCGTGGGCCTTTTCCTTGGCGTCGAGGACGGCCTCTTTCTTATACGCCTCGGCGTCGCGCTCGGCCTCCTTGACGATGCGGAGTGCCTGCTCTTCGGCGCGCCCGACGGTTTCCGCCGCAATCCGCCGGCGGTTGGCGACCCATACGGCAAACACTGCCGCCGCGGTGACGATCGTCACGACGACGTTCAGCAGGTACCCGACGATCGGTGGCACGCGTGACGTCCTTTCCGGTGACCCATGTCGGGCTTGGCTGGGTCGGCGCCGCGCGCGGGGGGCTTCACCCCGCGGTCGAAGAGTCAGGAAGGAAATGGAACGAAAGGACCCCGCTTTGCCGTGTGGGGAGGTCGATGAACCTGCGTAAGCAGGTGGAACCGCTCTGAAAGCCGCGCTTCAGGCTTCCTCGCTCAGAGGCATGCACACCACGCAGCGTCGCGACTCACTTGGATGAAACGTTGGCTCAAACGAGCCTACCGCCATCACGCGCAAAGCAGGAACTCAAACTCTTCGTCGCGAATTCTAGCACACGGACGGAAGGAAAAGGTGTGCGTGGACAGAGTGCACACCATGTCAGTTCCTGGTTCTGCGTTCTGGGTCCTGGGTTCCCAGCTCCGTTGTTCTTGGTTCCGTGGTTCTGGGTTCTTGGTTCGCGAGTTTGAGGCGTGAGCCCGTGGCGGTGAGCACGCAAGACCGACGGACAGCAACCCATAACCGCAAGAACGCAGAACTGCGGAACCGGGAACCTAGAACCCAGATCCGCAGAACGCGGAACCGACAGGTCTTTTACAAGTTACGAGGCTATTAGGAGCCGGTCGACGATCCGTTCGAGCTCCTCGGCGCGTTCGGCGAGGCGGCCGGCGCGGTCGCGCGTGATGTCTTTGCTACGGAAGAGCTCATCGGCAATGTTGAGCGCCGCGAGCACGGCCAGCCGCAGGGAATCGCCCGACGGCGTGGAGTCGGCGGCCAGCCGCATCCGCTCGTCGACGTACGCTGCGAGGCGCGCAACGTACTCTTGATCGAGCGTGCTGCGGATCGGATACCGCTGCCCGTGAATCTGCACCGAGACGACGCGGCCTGAATCGGACATTGGCTAAAGATTGAGCGACTCGAGCTGCTCGAGCATGTCGGTCACGCGCGTGCGGATGATGTCCCGCTCCTCGCGCAACGAATTCACCTCGGTCGACAGCCCGTCGTTCGAAGCGATCTGTCCGTTGAGCCGTTCGATCTCCCGACTGAGGCGCTCGTTTTCCGCGACCGCCTTGGCCTGGTCGCTCTTGAGGCGTTCGACGATGCCAACGACGAGCTTCAGCTTTTCCTCGAGGCGATCGATGGCGTCGAGCTCGAGGGCACGGGTGGCGGTCTTTACCATGACGACAGTCCTTCCGAATGAGACGTCAACGCTGAACCGCGCCGTGCGTATGGATCAGAGCGGCCAGCACGCGGTCGAAACTCTGCTGCACTTCGCCATCGGTCAGCGTCCGATCGGCTGACTGGAACGTCAGCCTGACCGAAAGACTCACTGACTCATCGGCGACGCCTTTGCCCTGATATCGATCGAAGAACGCGATCGAAACGAGCGGCGCCGGTGCGCCGACGGCAGCCGCCTGAATGGTGCCACGGATGGTCTCCGCAGACAAGCGGTCGGACACGACAACAGAGAGATCGCGCACGACGGCGGGGAACCGCGGCAGCGGCCGGACGGTGCCGTCGCGCGGCTGGCGCGCCGCATCGAGCGTGTCGAGGTCGAGTTCGGCGACGATGACCTTGTCCTGCCGTGGCGCGCCGCGGCTCTCGACGATGCGCGGCGCGACGACGCCGATGGGACCAATTGCGGTCTCGCCGGCGAATACCCGCGCGGTCTGGCCGTCGACCAGATAAGGAATGGACGCGGGCGCCAGGCGCAGCGGCACATCGAGGACGCTGCCGATCGTTTCGACCAATCCTTTGACATCGAAGAAGTCGACCTGGCGTCCGCTTCGCGACCAGTGTTCCGGTTCTGCGGCGCCCGTCCAGGCGATGCCGATTCGACGTCGTTCGCCATCGGTCGCGGTGAAGCACGCGCCAATCTCGAAGACCGCGACGTCGCGGCGGCCGTGCCGGCGATTGTGAGCCACGGTGTCCACGAGGCCGGGCAGCAGCGACGGACGGAGCACGTCAAACGTCGCCGAAAGGGGGTTCGCGATAGGCACGAGCGAGGCCTTCGCGTCGCCTTCGACGAACGTGCTCGCGGCGGCCTGTTCCACGAACCCGAATGTGACGGCCTCCGTGAGACCGGCGGCGTTCGCGGCCTGGCGCAGCTGCCGGTCGCGCACCACGCGCGAATCCGGAGCGGCGGCGGGGGCCACCATCGGTGGAAACGTCGGCTCGAGCTTGTCGAATCCGTAATGCCGTCCGACTTCTTCGATGAGATCGACCTCGCGAAGAAGATCCACGCGAAACGTCGGCGCTTCGACCTCCCATCCGGCGGACGTCGGCGTCACCGTAAGGCCGAGCGAACTCAGAATCCGCCGGACGTCCGCATCGGGCACCTTCACGCCGAGCAGCAGCTGGATGCGCTGCCGGCGAAGGATCAGCCGGCGCGGGCCGCGCGGCGATGGATAACAGTCGACGATGGCCCCGGCACGTGTGCCGGCGCCGACCAGCTCCATGAGCGCCAGGGCACGCTCAAGGGCGGCGACCGGTGCGTTGATGTCGGCGCCGCGCTCGAATCTGGCCGACGCCTCGGTTTTGAGTCCAAGCCGCTTGCTGGTGCGCCGCACCGAGGCTGGCTGAAAGCACGCGCTTTCGAACGCAACAAGTCGCGTGTCGGCCGAGACCTCCGACGTCGCGCCACCCATCACGCCGGCGATCGCCTGCGGACGCGTGGCGTCGGCGATGACCAGCATCTCGGGCGTCAGCTTGCGATGGATGGCATCCAGGGTCGTGATGGCCTCATCCGGCGCTGCGCGCCGGATGCGAAGCTCGGCGCCATCGAGGCGCGCGTGGTCGAACGCGTGCATCGGATGGCCCATCTCCATCAGGACGTAGTTCGTGACGTCGACGAGCGGACTGATGGGTCGAACGCCGGCCGCCGCGAGACGGGCAGTCATCCACGCTGGTGACACGGAGGCCGTGACCTCGGCGAGCGCGGCCGCATACCGGGGGCAGCCCTCCGCGTCTTCGAGGGTCACCCGCAGGCGGCTGTCGGTCTGGCCAGCCGAACTCCGTGACGCGAGTGGTAGCGCGTGCGGCAGATCGTACGCCGTGGCGATCTCGCGCGCGAAGCCGACAACGCTGAGACAGTCCGGCCGGTTGGCCGTGACCTCGAAGTCGATCACCGCATCCGGGCCCACGGCTTGCGGCGACCAGGGCGGCCGCACGTCGTCTGGCGCCGGCTCGATGGCCGCGACTTCGAAGCCGCGCAGCGCAAGCGTGTCGGCGATCTGGTCGGGCGTAGCGGTGACACCCACGAAATCTCGGACCCAGGACACCAGGAGACGCATGGTCAGATTGCGAACTGCTCGAGGAAGCGGATGTCGTTCTCGAAGAACAACCTGATGTCCTGCACCTGGTGCCGCAGGATGGCCACGCGCTCGATGCCAATGCCGAACGCGAAGCCGGTGTAACGCTCGGCGTCGTAGCCCACGGCTTCGAAGACGGCGGGATGAACCATGCCGCAGCCGCCGACTTCAATCCAGCCCGTGCGTTTGCACATCTGGCAGCCGGCGCCATCGCATTGCCAGCAGCTGATGTCGACCTCGGCGCTGGGCTCCGTGTACGGAAAGAAGCTCGGTCGGAATCGCACCCGCGCGGTCGGCGAGAACATGTCCCGAGCGAACGCCGTAAGGGTGCCCTTCAGATCGGCGAGCGAGATGCCGTCGCCAACCGCCAGGCCCTCCATCTGCGTGAACATCGGCGTGTGCGTCAGGTCGAGATCGTCGCGGCGGTAGACCCGTCCGGGCGCGACGATGCGCACGGGCGGCTGATGCGCCTGCATATAGCGGATTTGAATCGACGACGTGTGCGTGCGGAGCATGGTTCGCTGATCGTCGGGACGCCCGCTTTCGCCGATGATCGGCGCGGCCAGATAGAGCGTGTCCTGCATGTCGCGCGCGGGATGCTCGGCCGGCATGTTCGACGCGTCGAAACAGTGCCACTCGTCCTCGGCTTCGGGCCCTTCGACGATGGCAAAACCCATGCGGGTGAAGATCGCTTCCATGCCGTCGCGCACGAGGGTCAGCGGATGGCGACGCCCTAACGGCGCGGGCCGGCCGGGGAGTGTGACGTCCACTGCGTCAGCCGGCCGGGTGTGTTGTTGCGCCTCCGTCTGGTAGGCCTTCCAGCGAAGCTCGATGGCCTGCTTGACCTCGTTGACGACGCGGCCCAACTCACGGCGCGCGTCGGGCGGGGCGCTGGCGAGCCGCTGCATCAACTCGGCGACAAGGCCACCCTTGCGACCCAGATAGCGATCGCGCACGGCCTGGGCCGCGGCGGCGGAGCTTGCGCTCGACAGCGCCTGATCGAATTCGTCGGCGAGCGCGCGAATGTCGTCGAGTTGGGTCGGGTTCATCGAGGGCGACAGTACATCACGAAGACACGAAGGGCACGAAGGGATTTCTCCGCTTCGTGCCCCGTGACAGCAGCGATCGAGTGATGGGACGCCGGATCAGGCCGCGGTGCTCTTGGCGGCGGCCTTCGCCTGCTTCGCAAGCGTGGCGAACGCAGCCGGACTGGCAATCGCCAGCTCTGAGAGACTCTTGCGATCGAGGCCGATGCCCGCTTGCTTCAGACCGTTCATGAACTGGCCGTACGTCAGACCATTGTCGCGTGCGGCGGCGTTGATACGGATGACCCACAGCCGACGGAAATCGCGCTTCTTGCGGCGGCGGCCGACGAACGCGTACTTGAGCGCCGTGTCGACCGACTCTTTCGCGGCGCGATACAGCTTGCTCTTGTTGGCGTAGTAGCCCTTCGCCAGCCCCAGCAGCTTCTTGCGCTTGGCGCGACGAACGGTCCCTCTCTTGACGCGTGGCATTCCTACCTCACTCTTCAAACGGGGGAATGTGGAACGGGGGAATGAAGGAATGGCAATGAGGAATGCCAATGAGGAATGCCAATGAGGAATGGCAATTCACGACTGGGCTCGCTGCGTCCGGCAGTCCAGATTTTCGATTCCCTCATTGCCGTATTACTCATTCCCTCATTGCCTGATTACCATTCCCTCATTCCCTGATTCCCTCATTCCTTCATTCGACAATCTACTTATACGGAAGCATGCGTGCGAGCTTGGCGCTGTCCGCCTCGGACACCGTCGTCAAGCCGCGCAGCTGACGCTTCCGCTTGGTCGTTTTGCTGCTCAGGATGTGGCGCTTGAAGGCGCTCCCGCGCAGGAACTTGCCCGACTTGGTCCGCTTGAAGCGCTTGGCGGCGCCCCGATGGGTCTTCAGCTTCGGCATGATCTGATTCTCTCGTCCGTCTGACTGTCCCGCGACGGCTTACCGGGGCGGCGGTGCTGCTTTGGCCTTGCTGCCGCCCTGAGGCCGCCGGCTCAGGATGGTGTGCATCTGGTTGCCTTCGAGACGGGGCAGCGCTTCGGCGATGGCTACCTCCGACAGCTCCTGGACGAGCCGCTCGAGGATGCGCCGCCCGATCTCGGGGTGCGCCATCTCGCGTCCGCGGAAGAAGATGGTCGCCTTGACCTTGTCGCCTTCCTCGAGGAAGCGCTCAATATGCTTCTTCTTGAACTGATAGTCGTGCTCGTCGACCTTGGGCCGGAACTTGATTTCCTTGACCTCGATGACCTTCTGATGCTTCCGGGCTTCGCGCGCGCGCTTCTGCTCCTGGTACTGGTACTTGCCGAAGTCCATGATCCGGCATACCGGCGGCACGGCGGTCGGCGAGATTTCCACGAGGTCCAGACCCTTCTGCTTCGCGATGGCCAGCGCCTGGGGCGGCGGCATGATCCCGAGCTGCTGCCCGGTATCGTCAATCACGCGAATTTCGCGCACGCGAATGCGCTCGTTCACTCGTACACGGTCGTCGCGGCGTGGTCCTCTGTCGAAAGCGATAACAGCCTCCTGACGCTTGCAGGCTCAGGTCTCAGGTCCTATGGCTCAGGCCAAGTCTGGACGAGTAGCCTGCGACTTTCTGCGGATTTCCTCATCCGCCCTGGCGATGAAATCTCCCACGCTGCTCGCCCCTTGATCGCCGCCCGCGCGCGTCCTGACGGAAACCGTCCCTTCGGAGGCTTCCCGGTCGCCGACGACCAGCATGTAAGGGATCTTCTGCAGCTGGGCTGAACGGATCTTATATCCAATCTTCTCCTGCCGCTCATCGAGCTCGGCGCGCAGACCCGCCTCGCGCAGTTGGCGGCGGACGCGGGCCGCGTACTCCAGATGGCGGTCGGCAATCGGCAGCACGGTCGCCTGCACGGGGGCCAGCCACAGCGGGAACGCGCCAGCGAAGTGCTCGATGAGGATGGCGATGAAACGCTCGAAGCTCCCGTAGATGGCCCGATGGATGACGATCGGCGTGTGCTCGGCGTTGTCGGCGCCGATGTACTTGAGGCCGAACCGCTGCGGAATCTGGTAATCCAGCTGAATCGTCGCGCACTGCCACTTGCGGCCGATGGCGTCGGTCACTTCGAAGTCGATCTTCGGACCATAGAACGCGCCGTCACCTTCGTTGATGGCGTACTCCTGACCGGCTTTGTCCAGGGCAGTCTTGAGCTGCGCCTCGGCCGAGTCCCAGGTCTCGATCTCGCCCAGATACTCGGCTGGCCGCGTCGACAGCTTCGCGGAGTACGGCAAGCCGAAGTCCGCGTAGACCTGCTGAACGAGACCCAGCAGCCGCTCCACTTCGTCAGCGATCTGGTCCTGCGTCACGAAGCAGTGCGCATCATCCTGCGAGAACTGGCGGACGCGGGTGAGTCCGGACAGAACGCCGGACGCTTCGTTGCGATGCAGCGGCGTCTGTTCGTGCAAACGAAGGGGGAGCTCGCGATAGCTCCGGACCTGGCTGCCGAAGACCAGCATGTGGCCGGGGCAGTTCATCGCCTTCACGCCCATCTGCGAGTCCTCGCCGCCCGCGCCTTCAACCTTCTGGTCGACGATGAACATGTTCTCGCGGTAGTGCGACCAGTGACCGGAGGTCTCCCACAGCGCCCGGTTGAAGATGAGGGGCGTCTTGACCTCGACATAGCCTGCCGGGAACAGCACGCCCCGCATGTAGTTCGCGAGCGTGTTGTAGAGAGTCGTGCCTTTGTCCAGCCAGAACGCGGCGCCCGGCGCCCATTGATGGAAAGTAAAGAGGTCCAGGTCACGACCCAGCTTGCGGTGGTCGCGCTTCTTGGCTTCCTCGATCTGAGTGAGGTGATCCTTGAGCTCTTTCTCCGAGAAGAACGCCGTCCCGTAAACGCGTTGCATGGGCTGATTGCGTGCGTCGCCCTTCCAGTACGCGTTGGACGTGCTGAGGAGCTTGAATGCCTTCAGCCGTCCAGTCGACGGCACATGCGGACCGACGCAGAAGTCGATGAAGGTGTCTTTATCCTTGATCGTGTAGCAGGACACCTCCGACTGGCCGGCGGTCTTCTCCTCGATGAGCTGCACCTTCAAGGGCTCGCCGCGCGCCGCGAAGAACGCCTTGGCGTCGTCGCGCGGCCACATCTGGCGCTCGTAAATCAAGTCCTGCGCGGCCAGCTCCTTCATCTTCCGCTCGATCGCGTCCAGGTCTTCGGGCACGAACGGCCTGGGAACGACAAAGTCATAGAAGAAGCCTTCGTCAGTGGCCGGACCGATGCCGCACTGCACCCCCGGAAAAAGATTCGTGACGGCCGCCGCCAGAAGGTGGGCAGCGCTGTGCCGATACACGAACAACCCTTCGGGGCTGTCAGGCGTGATGAGCTTTACGGCGGCGTCGTGGCAAAGCGGATAGTTCAAATCCACCAGGCGGCCGTCGACCTCGCCGACCAACGCCGCCTTGGCGAGCCGCGGAGAGATTCCGGCCGCAACGTCGAGGATCGACGCGCCCGCAGGCACATCTCGACGGGAACCGTCCGGAAGCGTGACCGTAACCTGGCTCATTACTGGCGTTTGGTGGGAGCGGCTCTTGGTAGGCACGGGTGGACTCGAACCACCGACCTCCTGCGTGTCAAGCAGGCGCTCTAACCTCTGAGCTACGCGCCTACGTCTTGAAAATACAGGCGTTAGACGAAACCTCAGTATACCAGATGGAACGGGGCCAAACCGCTGAAGAATCTTGGAAGGCGTGCGCCTAGGCCGCCTTCTTGACGGTCGCCCGCTCCAGCGCCTTGTCCATGACGGGATCGGTTGCGGGTGGCAGCTGACCGAACTCGATGTCCGGCTGATCGACGGGCACGGTCGGCTCGAGACCCTTCTCGTGAAGCGGCGTGCCGCCCGGCGTCAGATACCGGGTCGTGGTCAGGTAGAGGCCCGTGCCGTCGGGCAGCTTGATTAATTTCTGCGAAGCGGCGCGTCCCATCGTGTGCTCGCCAATGAGCTCCGCCCGCTGATTGCCGGCGAGCGCCGAGGCGAACAGCTCGGCCGCGCTCGAGGTCCCCGTGTCAACGAGGATGCTCATCGGGAGCGCAATCGCTCCGTCACCGGCGCGGGCGGCGATTGTCTCGCGCTCCGAGCCCTTCGACTCGCGCATCGCCAGCGTGCCATTCGCCACGAAGAGGCGGGCGGTCGCCAATCCCGCATCGAGCGAGCCGCCCGACGTGCGGCGGACGTCGATTATGAGATGCGTCGCACCGGTTTTCGTCAGGTCCGCGACCTGCGATTTGACCTGGTCCGGGGTCTTGGCCGTCATCGCCGCCACGCGCACGTAGGCGACGCCAGGCGCGGCGATCCGTCCGGTGACGTCCGACGTGGTCGTCGCTTCGCGGGTCAGCTCGATTTCGTGCGGATCGTTGGCACTACCGCGAAACACCGTCACCTTGACCTTGGTGCCCGGAACACCGCGCAAGGCGCGCATGCCTTCCCACACAGACATCTCGCGCGTCGGCAGGCCGTCGATGGCACGCACGAAGTCTCCGGTCAGGAGCCCCGCCTTCGCCGCCGGCGAACCGTCCCGTGCGGCGATGACACGCAGGTAGTACTGACGCGTGAGGTCGAGGCCCACGTCGCCGGCCGGCGGGGTCACGCCCGTCTCCAACTGCTTGACCTGATCTGCTGACAGGAACGCGCTATCAGGGTCGAGGCTGTCGGCCAGCCCGTCCATCGCGCCGTGCATGACCTTGTCGAGATCGGCCTTCTCGACGTAGTTGCTCGAGATCAGGTTGACGACGTTGTCGAAGATTTTCAGATTCTGGTAGGTGCCCTGACCGGCGGTTGACTTGCTCAGGATACCGCCGACGATCGCGAACGCGACCACCGGAGCCGAGATCCACAGGACGAGGCGGCGCGTCTGCGAAGACATGAAAATAGTCTACCGTTTGGCGGCGCGGGAGCCGAGAGGATTTTTCTAGCGGGGCCGCTCGAGCCAGGGCACCGGATCGACCGGGCGCCCATTGACCCGCATCTCGAAGTACAGGAGCGGATTACCTGTCGGCGTCGCCCCGACGCGGCCGACCGGTTGCCGGGTTGCCACTTGCGCACCTTGTGCAACGGTCATTTCGAGAAGGTAACCGTAGAGCGTGAATGTCTGGCTGCCGTGGTCGACGATGACGAGATTCCCGAGTCCGTCGAAGCTTCCCGCGAATGCGACGACGCCGTCGTGCACAGCCTGCACCGGCGTCCCCTCGTCCGCCTGAATCCCGATGCCGGGACGCTGTGCCATCGCGCCGGACAGTCGCTGCGCCCTGCCGGCGGCGGGCCAAGGCAGGGCCCCGCGGAATGGACCGATCGGGAGGCCGACCGATCCCCGGGCTCCGGTGCCGGCGAGTGTGGTCTCGAGCTTCTGTTGCGCGACCATGAGCTCGCTCGTCAGCTGCGCATTCAGATCCCGTCGCTGGTCGATCTCGCGGACGAGCGCCGACTGGTCGGCGATGGCTCGAGCCGCGGCGCTCTGAGCCCGGGCCGCGGCGGAGCGCTTCGCGACCAGCTCGTGGCGCCGCCCGCCCAGCGACTGCCGGGTGGCGGCGAGCTCTTCGAGACGCTTCGCGTACGACTGCAGGCGTTCGCGATCGAGTGCGGCAAGGGCAGCGACCGTCCGCGACGCCTGGCCGATCCTTCGCATATCGCTGGCCGAGAGCAGCAGGCGCGCGTACCGTCCGCGTCCGAGCTTGTACATCTCAATCAGCCGCGACTCCAGCTGCGGGCGTTCCGCCTCGCGAGCGTCTTCGAGTCGCTGCGCCTGTCCGTCCAGGGTCTCTATCTGCGTGCTCGCTTCGGCGGCGGCCGCGTCGGCCTGCCGGAGCTCTTCCTGAGCGATCTGTCGGGCGACCTCCAGCTTTCGCAGTTGACTCAAAATGCCGCGCTCCTCGGTCGTCAGGCGTTCCGCCTCTTCATGGAGCGCTCGAAGACGTTCGGCCGCCCGTCGCGACAACGCGTCGTCGCCGTGGCTCGCTTCGCCCTGAGCCGAGAGGGCATCGTTGGCCGCGAACACAGCGAGCAACGAGACGAAAACGAGTGCAAGTGACTGCCTTCCGGTCACCTTCTGTCTATCGGTCAAGGTTGCCCGCAGATGCAGGCGGAGCCGCACCTCCTGAAGCATCTGATACGCTGGGTCACATGGGAGGTGTGATGCGCGCCCTCGGCATTGACCTCGGTGCTCGACGCGTCGGGCTGGCCATCAGCGACGCCACGGGGACACTCGCCCGCCCACTGACGACGCTGAAGGTCAACGGCCCTGACCTCGTCGACCTGGTCGCTCGCGAGATCGATCGGCTGGCGGCTGAAGACGACGGGCTGTCCGTGATTGTGGTCGGCCTCCCTGCCCGCCTCGACGGGACGGCCTCAGACGAAACCGCACGCGCGTC
Source organism: Acidobacteriota bacterium (assembly GCA_046734915.1). Lineage (GTDB taxonomy): Bacteria > Acidobacteriota > Vicinamibacteria > Vicinamibacterales > CAVVIG01 > VFZL01. The sequence goes on from JBKPSC010000488.1 coordinate 12,984, forward strand.
CGCGTTCATCGAAGCGCTCGGCCGACGGACGGTGATTCCAATCGTCGGCGAGGACGAACGCTTGACGAGTCATGAGGCGGAAGCGCGGCTCGCGATCCGCGAGCGCGACTGGCGCAAACGAAAGCTGAAGCTCGACGCCGCGGCGGCCGCTGTTTTCCTGCAGGACTTCCTCGATCGCCGATGAAGATCATTATGCGCGCAATCTTCGTGCTGATCCTGGTCGCCGGCGCTGCGGCGACGGTCATCGCGTACCGGTTGTACCGCGCGGCGGAAGTGCCCTTTCAGGCCTACGACCCGGCCAACCCACCGATCGTCGAGATCGAACAAGGCATGGGGACGCAGGCGATCGGCCGGCGATTGGTCGAGGCGGGCGTGGTCAAAGATCCGCTGACGTTCCGCGTCGCTGTCTGGCGAACCGGGAACGCGAGAAGGCTTCAGGCGGGGGAGTATCGATTCGATCGTCCGCTGAGCGCGATCGAAGCGCTGGACAAGATCGCCCGCGGTGAGGTCGACCTGCTGCCGCTGACCTTTCCGGAAGGCCTGACGATTCGGGAGATGTCACGCGTCTTCGAGGATGCCGGCTTCGGCACGGCGGCGTCGTTCGTGGACTCGGCCGGCAACGGCGCGCTGGTTCGCGACCTCGATCCTGACGCGCAAGACCTCGAGGGATATCTTTTCCCCGATACGTACCGCCTCTCGCGGCACACGGACGCCGCGCGGCTGGTGCGCCTGATGGTCGAGCGCTTCACGAAGTCGCTGGCTCCGGACATCATCGAGTCGGCGCGGGCCAGAGGCCTGTCGGTGCGAAAGCTGGTGACGCTCGCGTCGATCGTCGAAAAGGAAACCGGAAAAGTGGAAGAGCGACCCATGGTCGCCAGCGTCTACAGCAACCGGCTCCGCATCAACATGCCGCTTCAATGCGATCCCACAGTCATCTTCGCGTTGCAGCGCGCCGGGAAATTCGACGGTAATCTTCGGCGGGACGATTTGGCCTTCGACTCGCCTTACAACACCTACCGTTATCCGGGCCTGCCGCCGGGCCCGATTGCCGCTCCGGGTCTCGGGTCGCTGCGCGCCGCCGCGGCGCCTGCCGACACCGACTATCTGTATTTCGTGAGCCGGAACGACGGCACACATGCCTTCGCGAGCACGCTCTCGGAGCACAATCGCAACGTGCAGCAGTTTCAGGTCGACTACTTCCGGATGAAGCGGCTGGCCGAGCGGCGCGGCCAGCCCTAGGGTTGACGCCGGCCGGGACGATGCCAGCGCACTAACAGCTTAACGCTCGCCCCATTTCAGCTTCGCCCGCAACACCTGGTAGTAGCTGCGCGTCGTCGGCCGGATAAGACGAAGGCAGACGTCGGCGCGGCGCACGAGGATTTCGTCGCCGGCCTGGAGCTGATAGGCGGTCTGCCCGTCGAATGTCACATACACTTCGTCGCGTCCGTCCACGATCGGCTGAATCCGGACGCTCGACGTTGCCGGAATGACCAGGGGTCGGTTGGTGAGCGTGTGCGGCGCGATCGGCGTGACGATGAGCGCGTCGACGTTCGGCTGCACGATGGGGCCGCCTGCGGCGAGATTGTAGGCGGTCGATCCGGTCGGAGTGGCGACGATGAGACCGTCGGCCTTCACGCGGGTCACGAAATCATCGCCGACCCACACGGACAGGTCGATCATCCGGGAACGGGCCGACTTCGTCACGACGGCGTCGTTCAGCGCGATATGCCTGGCCAGCGTGCCGCCGGCCCGGCGGACAGTGCACTGGAGCATGACGCGCTCTTCGAACCGGACCTTTCCTGAAAGCGCCGCTTCGAGCGCCGGATACAGCTCCGTGAGGGTCACCTCGGTCAGGAAGCCCAGGCTGCCGAAGTTGACGCCGAGAATCGGAATGCCCGATCCCGCCTCACCGATGCAATCTGCCATGCCGAGTAACGTGCCGTCGCCGCCGAGCACGAGCACCATCTCAACGTCGCTGGCCAATTGCTGCTTCGTGGCCACGGATCGACTGATCGAGTCCGGCATCAGCGCCGCAGTTTCGGTCTCGAAGATGGCTTGGGCTCCGCGGCGTTCGAGCCAGACGGCGATATCCACGAGATGGCTGGCCGCGGCACGCAGTTCCGACCTGGCGAGAATGCCGACGCGGGTGGGCGGCTGATGGGGCCCGGTCATCGTCTGGGTCATCCTAACTTGTTGCTCGGTTACTCAGTATCTCGGCTACTCAGTATCTCGGTTACTCAGTATCTCGGTTGCTCAGTAGCTCGGTTGCTCAGCAGCTCGTTGCTCGTTGCTCGGTCGCTTCGTGGCTCGGTAGCTTCATTCCCTCATCCTAAGATGCAGAAAGAACTCCTGGTTGCCCGTTGCGCCAGTTATCGGCGATGGAGTCTGGCCGACGTACTCGAGGCCGGCTTTTTCCGCATCGTCGATGACGCGTGCGACTACGGCGCGGTGGACGGCAGGATCGGTCACCAGGCCGCCTTTGCCGACTTCGTCGCGCCCGGCTTCGAACTGTGGCTTGACGAGGGCGACGACGTCCGCGTTCGGCTCGAGAACTGGCCGAATGGCCGGGAAGATGTGCCTTAAGGAGATGAAGGACACGTCGATGCAGACGACGCCGACCCGATGTGGCACATCGGCGGCGGTCAACGCACGCGCGTTGACGTGCTCGCGAACGATGACGCGCGGATCCGTGCGGAGCCGCCAATCCAGCTGGCCATGTCCCACATCGAGTGCGATGACCCTGGCCGCGCCGCGCCGCAGGAGCACGTCCGTGAAGCCTCCGGTCGATGCACCCACGTCCAGGGTTTCTCGTCCGGAAACGTCGATGCCGAAGTTGTCGAGGGCGTGCGCTAGCTTGACGCCGCCCCGGCCCACGTACGGGTGATCGGGTGTCGTCAGGGTGACCGCCGCGTCGGTCGCGACGGGCGTTCCCGCCTTCGATTCCAGCTGGCCGTTGACGCGGACCTGGCCGGCGAGAATCAGGGCGCGGGCCCGCTCCCGCGACGGCGCCAGACCGCGTTCGACGAGCAGGAGGTCGAGCCGGGTTCGCATCACGACCGTCGGTTCAGCATCCACTCCGCGATAGGCCAAAGCCAGCCGCCGGCGAGACCGGCACGCTCGATGGATGCGCGACAGCCGGCGATGCACTCGGCGGCCAGCTCGCGCGACCGTTCGAGCCCGAAGAGCGCGGGATAAGTCGGCTTGGCGTCGGCCGCGTCCTTGCCGGCCGTCTTGCCGAGAGTCGACACATCGCCTTCCACATCGAGAATGTCGTCGACGATCTGAAAGGCGAGACCGAGGTCCACCGCGTACTGATCGACGGCGGCGATGAGCTCGTCGCTGCCGCCGGCCATTACGGCGCCGCACACCGCCGACGCGCGAATGAGCGCGCCGGTTTTCCTGGCGTGCATCGCCTTCAAACCCACGCTATCGAGCATCAGCGCGCGTCCTTTCGCCTGCCCTGATGCCTGCAGGTCGATCGCCTGGCCCCCGACCATCCCCGACGGCCCGGCGGCACTGGCGACGACCCCTACGACGCGTAGTTTGCGAGCCGTGACCGCCGGGTCGGTGCTGTCGGGTTCACGCGCCAGCAGGGCGAACGCGGCTGCTTGCAGACCATCGCCGGCCAGAATCGCAATGCCGTCGCCGTACACCACGTGCGAAGTCGCGCGGCCGCGCCTGAGCGAGTCGTTGTCCATGGCCGGCAGATCGTCGTGGATGAGGGAATACGTATGAATCAGCTCGATCGCGCACGCCGATGGCAGCGTCGAGTCACGAGCTGCGGCGAGCGCCCCGGGGCTGCCATCCGTGATACGACGCGCGACCGCGTCCGCCGCCGCCAGCGCGAGCACGGGCCGCAAGCGTTTGCCTCCGGCGAACACGCTGTAGCGCATTGACTCGCTCACGAGCGGCGGACACTCCGGAGGACGCGGCAGCCAGGCCTCGAGGGCGTGATCGACACGAGTACGGGCGCCTTCGAGGAACGAGGCGAGCGACTGATCCGTCACGGTCAGCGATCCGGGTCGTCCGCGGAGAGCGAAGGCGGCGCCGTCTTGAGCTCGCCCCGCTCGGTCAGGATCTCGATGCGGCGTTCCGCATCTTCGAGCCGCGCGTGACAGAACCGCGACAGCTGCACGCCGCGTTCGTACAAGGCGAGTGACTGCTCGAGCGGCAGGTCGCCTTCCTCGAGCTTCTTCACGATGCCATCGAGCTCCGCGATCGCGGCCTCGAAATCCTTGATGGACGGCGTGGACATGTCAGGCCTCTCGGTTTGTCCCGGGCGAGTGGGCCTCGCGCACTTCACACTCCAGCTCGCCGCGCGACAGCGTCACCCGCACGCGATCTCCTGCTGCGCTGGCGGCTGCATCACGCAGCACCACCGTCCGATCGGCGTTCCAACAGACGGCATAACCGCGCCCCAGAACCGCGAGCGGGCTGAGGCTCTCGAGACGGCCGATCGATTCGCGCACGCGCAGGTCGGCTTGATGAACCCGTCGCCCGGCGGCCGCCTGCAAACGTCCGTCGGCGGTGGCGAGTCTCGTTCGCACCGCGCCCAGCCGGCGTCCGAAATCACAGGTATCGAGCCGCCGTCGAATGAGTTGGAGCCGCCTTTCACGCGTGAGCATCACTTCACGCATGGCACGGGCCAGGGCGTGCGTGGACTCGGCGACATGTCGGCCGCGTTGGGCGAACCGTCCGGGGACGCCGGCAAACGCCGGCCGGGCAGTCAGCACGTGGACGCGGCGGGCCAGCGCCTGCACGCGCGACCGGACGGCCGCGCGCAGTCGATCTGAAAGGCGATCAATCCGCGCGGTGAATTCGGTCGTCGCCGCGATGACGAGCTCCGCGGCCGCCGACGGCGTCGGCGCGCGGAAGTCGGCAACGAAGTCCGCGATGGTGAAGTCCGTCTCGTGTCCCACGGCGGTCATGACCGGTACCGGGCAAAGGGCGATGGCCCTGGCGACCAGTTCTTCATTGAAGCACCACAGGTCCTCAATGGATCCGCCACCGCGGCCGAGGATGATGACGTCGACGCCCGGCACGCGTCCGAGCGCCTTGAGTGCGCGTGCGATTTCAACGGAGGCCCCTTCACCCTGCACGCGTGCGGGCCTGATGACGACATGTGCTCGCGCATGTCGTCGGCGAAGTACTTTGAGGATGTCGCGAATCGCCGCTCCGTCGAGCGACGTGACGATCCCAATCTTTCGCGGCAATCCCGGCAGCGGCCTCTTCCGCGCCTGATCGAACAGGCCCTCGTCCTGCAGTCGGGTCTTCAGCTGCTCGAACGCGAGCTGCAGCGCACCATATCCCTGCGGCTCGAGATACTCGCAGACGATTTGATATTCGCCCTTCGGCTCGTACACCGAAACCCGCCCGCGGGCAACGACCTTCAGCCCATCTTCCGGCTTGAACTTCACGTACCGCATGGCCGACCGGAAGATAACGCCCTTGATCTGCGAGTGGGCGTCCTTGAGGGTGAAGTAAAGATGTCCGGTGTTCCAGGTGCGGCAGTTCGACAGCTCGCCCTCGACCCAGATCTCGGCGAACGCCGATTCGAGCAGGTCGCGCACCCGGATCGTCAGCTGCGTCACCGTCAAGGGCTTCCGCGGTTCGGCTGCGGTCCGCTGCGGGTCCGGCCGTGCCTCGACCTCGCCCCGGTCATCCTCGAACGGAAGATCGAAGAGATCAGGCATGGGTCCGGCCGCTCAGGACGAGAATTTCGTCCATGCTGTAGCTGAGGCGCTCGATGTCGACCGCCTTGCCCGAGTGCTCGTCGGCTTCGATCACCACGGCATTCAGGCGCGGATTCCCAGTTGCAGTATCGAACTTGGCCGGCATGGCGTTGCGGAACCGTCCGACCGCTGCCTCGATCTCGACGCCGATGACCGAGTCATGCGGCCCGGTCATGCCGACGTCGGTTAGATACGCAGTCCCCTTGGGCAGAATCCGCTCGTCGGCTGTCTGGACGTGCGTGTGGGTCCCGATCATCGCCGTGACCTTGCCGTCGAGAAACCAGCCCATGGCCACTTTCTCCGAGGTGGCCTCGGCGTGAAAGTCGACGAAGATGACGCGGGCGCGAGGGCGAAGCGCCTCGATCTCCCGCTCGACCACTGTGAAGGGGTCGTCGATGCTGTGCATGAACACCCGGCCCATGACATTGATGACGCCCACCGATCGACCGTCGCGCGTCCGGGCGAGATAGCTGCCGTTGCCCGGGACCCCGGCAGGGTAGTTGGCGGGCCGCAACAAGCGCGATTCGGCACCGATGTACTCGATCGCTTCCTTCTTGTCCCAGATGTGGTTGCCCGAGGTCATCACATCGACGCCCCACTCGAGAAGCTGATCGCCAATTTCCCGGGTGATGCCGAATCCCGCGGCGGCGTTCTCGGCGTTGGCGATGACGAGGTCGACCTGGTGCTCATCGACGATGGCCGAAAGGCCGTGGCGCACGAGCTCGCGGCCTGGCCGTCCGACAATGTCGCCGATGAAGAGCAGGCGCATCAAGTGACCGGCCGCTCGGACGAGATCGTCACGTGAATCGCGCGGCCGCGCCGATTCTCGATCTTGGGCAGCGTCAGCCTGAGCTCGCCGTTCGACAGCGTCGCCAGCGCACGAGCTGCGTCGACGGAGGCGGTCACCCGAATGAGGCGCGCGAACCGGCCGAACCCGCGCTCGACCAGGTGAAAACTGGAGTCGCTTCGCCCGCGTCGTGGCGGCTTCTCGCCGGCAATCAGCACCGCGGCACCTTTGATGACGATGCGCACCGCCTCGGCCGAGACACCCGGTAGATCGACTGCAATCTCCACCACATTGTCTGTCTCGTAGACGTCGACCGCTGGGGAGCACTCGCCCGTAAGCGCATCTGGGCTGCTCGATCGACCCAGTTCGAGAAAGATGCGGCGGAGATCCTCGCCGAACTCTCCCACCTCAGTTGGCAGCACCACCGCCTGAATGCGCGAGCGCATGGTTCGGATGATCGCACATTCACGGCAACCCGCGCGAAGGGGACCCGCGCGGGCAGGCTACGAGAACGGTTGCGAAGAGGGCGTGGAGCAGAGAAGGAGGAGGGGATCAGGTCGCTGGTCGGCCAGGGAAGAGTCGGCCGACGCGAGCAGCCCGAAATTGATGGGTTTACCGCAAGTGACTTCCCATCCATCATTTGTGGTTCAGCAATATATGATTCAATTACACTCATAAAATATGCTTGACACACGCTAAGTATGGTCCTAAACTACCGCCCATACTTAATGGAACGGGGGACGCAGGCTATGGCAGGCAAAGTCATTGGAATCGACCTCGGCACAACCAATTCCGTGGTCGCGGTCATGGAGGGCGGTCAGCCGACGGTCGTTGTGAATCAGGAAGGCGCGCGGCTGACGCCCTCGGTCGTCGGCATCGCGAAGGACGGTGAGCGCCTTGTCGGCCAGGTGGCCAAGCGCCAGGCCGTCACCAACCCCGAGAACACGGTTTTCTCAATCAAGCGATTCATGGGTCGCAAACACGCGGAGGTCGCCAGCGAATCCTCGCGCGTGCCTTACAAGGTGATCGGCGCGCAGAACGGCGACGCGTGGGTCGAATCACGCGGCAAGAGCTATTCGCCGCCCGAGATGTCGGCGATGGTGCTGCAAAAGCTGAAGCAGGCCGCCGAAGACTATCTCGGCGAGAAAGTCACCGACGCGGTCATCACCGTGCCGGCGTACTTCAACGACTCGCAGCGGCAGGCGACCAAGGACGCCGGCACGATCGCCGGCCTCAACGTCCTGCGGATCATCAACGAACCGACGGCCGCCGCGCTCGCCTACGGTCTGGACAAGAAGAAGGACGAAACGATCGCGGTCTACGACTTCGGCGGCGGCACGTTCGACATCTCGGTGCTCGAAGTCGGCGAGGGTGTCGTCGAGGTCAAGGCAACCAATGGTGACACGCACCTCGGCGGCGACGACCTCGACGATCGCATCATCGAATGGCTCGCGGCCGAGTTCAAGAAGACCGATGGCATCGATCTCACTAAAGACCGGATGGCGCTTCAGCGTCTGAAGGAAGGTGCGGAGAAAGCCAAGATCGAATTGTCGACGGCGCTCGAGACCGAGATCAATCTGCCGTTCATCAGCGCTGACCAGGCTGGACCAAAGCATCTGCAGGTCAAGTTGAGCCGCGCGAAGCTCGAACAACTGGTCGACGACCTGTTGCAGCGGACCATGGCTCCGGTGAAGCAGGCGCTAGCGGACGCCGGCGTCGACCCCGGCAAGATCGATGAGGTGGTCCTCGTCGGCGGTTCGACGCGCATGCCCAAGGTGCAACAGCTGGTGAAGGACTTCTTCAAGAAAGACCCTCACAAGGGCGTCAATCCGGACGAAGTCGTCGCCATCGGTGCGGCGATTCAGGGCGGCGTACTGGCCGGTGAGGTCAAGGACGTGCTCCTGCTCGACGTGACGCCGCTTTCGCTCGGCATCGAGACGCTGGGCGGCGTGATGACGACGCTCATCGCGCGCAACACGACGATTCCGATGCGGAAGAGCGAGACGTTCTCGACCGCGACCGACAGTCAGACGAGCGTCGAGGTCCACGTCCTGCAAGGCGAACGGCCTCTGGCGCGTGACAACCGGACACTCGGCCGGTTCCATCTCGTCGGGTTGCCACCAGCTCCACGTGGCGTGCCGCAGATCGAAGTCGCGTTCGACATCGACGCCAACGGCATCGTCAACGTGACGGCCAGGGACATGGCGACGGGGAAGGAACAGAAGATCACCATCAGCGGATCGAGCGGCCTGGCCAAAGACGAGGTCGACCGGATGGTGAAGGACGCGCAAAGCCACGCCGCCGAAGATCAGGCGCGGCGTGAGCTCATCGACGCCCGAAACCACGCCGATGCGCTCGCCTACCAGGTCGAGAAGACGGTCAACGAGAACCGCCAGAAGGTGGCCGTCGGCGAGCTGTCCAACGTAGAGGCGGCGATTGCCGCGGTCCGCAAGGCAACCGAAGGCGATGACCTCGCGGCCATCAAGATGGCGACCGCGGCGCTCGAGCGCGTCTCGCATGCGTTGGCCGAGGCGCTTTACAAGGATTCGTCGGGTGCTCAGGGTACGCCTGGATCACAGAGCTCGGGCGTTCGCGACGCCGAAGTCGTCGACGCGGAGTACGCAGAGACGACGTAAACAAGGGCAAGTAGGGCAGGTAGGGCAGAGGTGAGGCAGGTAAGCCAGGTAGGAGCGCCTGCGGCCATGCCGGGCCGAGGACATGCAGCTCCGAGGCGAGGCATCGGCGTAAGTTCGCGCCGGGGTGGGGCCCCGGCGCCGCTGGAAAAGGAGACAAACAATGGCTCTCATTCGTTGGAACGATCCGTTTCGTGATTTCGCGCAGCTTCAGGACCGCATCAATCGCGTGTTCACCGACGCTTACGGCCGCACCGATGAAGGCTTCATGACATCGGGCGCCTGGGTGCCGCCTGTGGACATCCTGCAGACGAACGACCATGAGCTGGTGCTCAAGGCCGAGCTGCCCGACATGAAACGCGAGGACATCGACATCACCATCGACAACGGCACCCTCACCCTCAAGGGCGAGAAGAAATTCGCTCAAGACGTGAAGGAGGAGCAGGTCCATCGCATCGAGCGGCGCTACGGCTCGTTCAGCCGGACTTTCTCGCTGCCTCAGACCGTCGACGCGGCCAAGGTGGCGGCCGAGTACAAGGAAGGCGTCCTGACCGTGCGTCTGCCTCTGCGTGAAGAGGCCAGGCCGCGGCAGGTCAAAGTCGACGTCGCCGCCTGACGCGCAGATCAGGCCAGCGTCGCGCCGCGGGCTGCAGGCCGGAACTTCCGGGACTACCGGGGGTTCCGGCCCACGTGTTACTGTGTATCCTTGATGGATGACGCAATCGATCCCGTCGAACAGCCCTCGATTTCGGTAGAACCTCCCGATACGCTGGTTGAACCAGCCGAACCGGCCGCTCCCATATCCAGCCGTTTTCTCTTCGTCGACGTCGCCGCCCTGCGCGCCAAGCAATTGCGGCGCGGTGCCCGCGTCCGCTTCCAGGCCGATCAGGCCCCCATGCCGCTCAAGCCGGAACGCGTGGCGATGGAGGAAGTTCGCCGGCGCCTCGTGCAGTACAGTGTGCCGATTTGGCACCGGGGGGCTCGCGTCGACGCCGACGCCTGAGGCAACGGAAGCCAGTTTGTCCGGAACCTAGACCATGAGTGACGCGATTCAGATTCTCGTAGGGACCCTGGTCGGTGCCGGATCGAGCACGGTGTTCATCCTGGCGCTCTTCATCGGCTTCTGTGTCCTCGTCGGGTTCACGAAGACCAAGCGGACGGCGGGAGGCGGCGCACGAGTCATCAAAAGCCTGGACGAGACGCTCAGTCACCAGGCAATGACCTATTTGACGCCGACGGCGCCCCGCGGGCCGGCCGATCAACTGCGCTCACCGGAACTCGTCGAAGCCGCGGCACGTAAATCCTGATGACGCGGCGCCACCGCGCCGCGCGGAGGTTGGCTGATGTTCTGGCTGCTGACTCTGCCCTTCAGGATTGTCTTCGGCGTGATCTTCGCGATCGTCGGCACAGTGCTCGCGGTCGTTTTCTTCCCGATCGCGCTGGTTCTTTGGCTGCCCTTCGTGCTACTCAAGGGCGCGTTCAAAGTCCTCGGGGCCCTGTTCCTGGCGCTGGCGTTCGCCGTTGGCGCGCTCCTGCTCTTCGCCGCGGTCCTCGTCCCACTGATCCCCTTGGTGTTGCTGCTCGCCGGCTGCTGGCTCGTTTACCGGCTCGCACGGCCCTCGCCGGTGGTCGCCGGTTGATCACGCGACGCTTTCGGGCTGCCACCGCAGTCCGAGATTGAGAATGCGTTGGAGCAGGGCGTCATAACCCACCGCTACCTTCTCGGCTGAAGCCGCGAAGTCTTCACCGCGCGCAATCTGCGGATTCGGGTTGGCCTCGATGACCCAGACTCGCCCGGCATCGTCCAGGCGCAGATCTACCCGGGCGTATCCGCTCATCTCGAGCGCACGGTAGGCGCGCTTGCAGATGTGTTGAATCTGTTCGGCGGTACCCTCGGGAAGATCCTTCGCCGCACCGCTCTCGATCCCGTACTTCTTCTGGTACTTGACGCTCCACTTCACCCGATCGGTAGCAATACGCTTGACGTCGGCCGGCATGTTCGTGAAGAAGAGCTCCCAGACCGGCAGCGCCTGCAGCGCCTGATTTCCGAGGATGCCGACATAGATTTCGCGCCCCTCGATGTATTGCTCGGCGATCGCCGCCGTGCCGATGCTCTCATGGACGAAGGCGACGCGTTCCTTGAGCTTCTCGTCCGAGTCGACAACCGAGGCCTGGGAGATACCGATCGATGCCTCCTGGGTCAGGGATTTGACGATTAACGGGAAGGTCAGCCGCTTCGGCCGGCGAACCGGCCGTCCAATGCGGAAGACCTCGAATTCCGGGACCTCGATCCGGTGGTAGGCCAGCAGCTTCTTCGAAAGCGACTTGTCCCGTGCGAGCAGGAGGCCGCGCGGATTGCAGCCCGTGTACGACAGCTTGAGCAGCTCGAGGTGGCTGACGACATTCTGATCGAATATTGCCACGTCGTCGAAGCCCTCGAGCAGATTGAAGGCGATGTGGGGCTTCCACTCGCTGCCGGCCCGGCGGATGTCGCCGAGGTCGTCGTGAACGCCGAGAGTCTGGACCTCGTGGCCCATCGTGCGCAGCGTCGAGATGACGTCGTACTCGGTGCGCCACGGCGTGGACACGAGATCGGTGCCTTCGGGGATCGTGTCGGGAGGAATGAGATGTCGGTGAACCAGCGCGAGGACGCGTAGCTTGACACCACTCATAGCGCCACTCGATGTCGCCCGCCGTGCAGGTAGTTCATGGTCTGCACCGTGAGAAACACCATGAAATCGATCTTCGCCGTCTTCTCGTCATCGGTCAATCGAAGATTGAGCTCGCGACAGCGTTCGATGATTTTTTCGAGGAGCTGATCGATCGTGTACTGGTAGCTGTCGGTGAAGCTGGCCACCGTCGTGCGGACTTCACGGCGGATGCGCCGGACGAAGCGCGCCGCAGACATGTGCTTGGCGTACTCCGGCGCGTCTGAGAACAGCTTGCGCAGATCGCTTTCGTAGAAGTCCGGGTGATCGAGACCGTAGTGCTCGCGCTTCTTTCGATAGTGCTCGCCGAGGGTCTTGCGCAGTCGCTTCAGCGGATCGACGGTGCGCTTGGATGTCACGCGCGGCGGTTGCGCCCGCAGCCGGTGCATCAGCCGGTCGATGTATTCCAGCTTGCGCTGCGCCCCCCATCCCGCGTAGCGCAGAGCCCAGAGCGACGACGGGTCGAGCCAGACGGCGAACGTCTCGGCGAAGTCCTCGTCGGGATGACTCTGCGCGTACCAGTGATCCAGATGCTGCACGAAGCTCTTGCTGTAAGGCTTTGGCGTGTAGTACTCGGGATATTCGACATCAGGGCTTCCGAAGAGTCGGCGGCGCGTGGGCCGCCTTCGCAGCTGATAGGCGTTGTCGATCGCGTGTCCGGCTTCGTGGCGGAGAATCCGCAGGCAGCTCTCTTGGTCGCCGCCTTCCACCTCGAGCATCTGCGCGAGCTCGAGTCTCGCGAGTCGCGGATGCGCCAGAAAAAAAGGTACGGCGATGCCTGGAATGCCGTCGGGCGTGAACCATTCATCGGAGAGGTAGTAGAACGGCCGGACCAGCCCGCGGTCGTCGAGCTCGCGGTTCACCTGTGCGATTCGCTGCTCGACTTCGGTGCCCTCGAGTGAGAGGCCGAGGTCGCACATGCGAATAGCGAGCAGCTCCTCGTCGGTGACGGTCGTCCAGTCAATCATCGCCGTCGGGCGGGATGGCCGAATCGGCGGAAGGGATCAGTAGTGCGAGATCCGGCAGGCTCATGATCGTCGGGCCGGGCGGGTGGCCGACCAGTTCGCGTCGCGCTCGTACGCGTCGGCAGCGCGCAGCATGGTCGCCTCGTCGAACGGACGACCCGTCAGCTGGAAGCCGACCGGCAGGCCGTTGCGTGCGAACCCGCACGGAACGCTGATGGCCGGCAAGCCGGCCAGATTGGCGCTGACCGTGAAGATGTCGCCCAGGTACATCTGGATCGGATCGGCGACCTTCTCGCCCAACTTGAATGCGGCAGTCGGCGTGGTCGGCATTGCCACCAGATCGACGCGTTCGAACGCGCGGTCATAGTCCTGTCGGATCAGCGTCCGCACCTGTTGGGCCTTCAAGTAGTAGGCGTCGTAGTACCCGGCGCTCAACACGTACGTGCCAAGCATGATGCGCCGCTTGACCTCCGGCCCGAATCCCAGCTCACGACTGCGGCGGTACATGCCGCGCAGGCTTTCGCGGCCGTCGGCGGCGGCGCGGAAGCCGTAGCGGACGCCGTCGTAGCGGGCGAGATTCGAGCTCGCTTCAGCCGTGGCGACGAGATAGTACGTTGGAATGGCGGCGCCCGCGTTCGGCAGGTCGACATCCACTACAACGGCGCCGCGGGCTGCGAGCATCTGGAGACCCTGTCGGAACCCGGACAGCACGTCACCGTCCACGCCTGATCCGCTGCCGCTCTGCACCAGCGCTTCTGGAACCCCGATTTTCAGTCCACGCACGTCGCCGGTGAACGCAGCGGTCAGATCAGGCACCGCCTGCGGTGCGGACGTGGCATCGGATGCGTCGTGGCCGGCGATCGCGCTGAGCACGACAGCTGCATCGGCAACGGTCCACGCGAATGGACCAATCTGATCGAGCGACGAGGCGAAGGCCAGCAGTCCGTAGCGCGACACCCGGCCATAGGTCGGCTTCAGGCCGACGATGCCGCAGAGCGCCGCGGGCTGTCGGATCGACCCGCCAGTGTCCGAGCCAAGGGCCACCGGCACCATCCCGGCGGCGACGGCGACGGCGGATCCGCCGCTGGAACCGCCGGGAATGCGATCGGGTGACCACGGATTTCGCGCCGGCCGGAACGCCGAGTTCTCGGTCGACGACCCCATGGCGAACTCATCGCAGTTGGTCTTGCCGACGATGACGGCGCCCGCGGCTTCGAGCCTCGTCACCACGGTGGCGTCGTACGGCGGAACGAACGATTCGAGAATGCGGGAGGACGCGGTCGTCCGAACCCCGCGCGTGCAAAGGTTGTCCTTGAGCGCGACCGGCACGCCGGCCAGCGGCTGGTCGATCCAACGCGCTCGGTCGCGGTCGATGGAAGCAGCCCGTGCCAGCGCCTTGTCGGCGACGACCGTGTTGAACGCCCCCAGGGCCGCGTCCTGCCCCTCGATTGCCGAGAGCGCTTCGCGGCAGATTTCGACCGCGGACCGTGCGCCGCTGCGCCAGTCGTCGGCGATGGTGGCGAGCGTCGGCGCCTGGGTCATCCGATGACGCGCGGCACGCGAAAGAGTCCGGCTTCGATCGCGGCGTCGGGCGCGTTCCCGAGCGCGTCAGCTCGATCGAGACCAGGCATGTCGACGTCCGGACGGTCGCCTACGTGGCCGACGGTCACGCTGGCCGTTGGCGGCACGCCGGTCGTGTCGATCTGCTGAAGCTGATTAGCGTAGTCGAGGATGTCGCCGAGCTGCCTGACAAACAACTCGATTTCGTCGTCGGCGAGCTCCAAATGAGCGAGCGCGGCAATGCGCTCGACCTCGGCGCGGGTAAGAACGGCGGGCATGGCCAGATGCTAGCACCTTCCTAACGAAGAGGCCGGTTTTCCGGCCTTTTTCGTCGAGTGTGACTAAACCGATAGCTAACCGTCCCCGAAGGCCACGCGTCCCGAAGGGGCACCTAGCCCTCCGAAGCCCATTTGACGAATCGAATTAGGCCGTAGAGGATGCCAACGCAGACGGCTAGCCACACGATGACGGAGAGCAGGATGCTCAGCATCTGTTCGATGTTTCCGGGCCGCGCGCGAGCGAGACGCCGAGTGATGTCCTCATTC
>JBKPSC010000489.1:0-9837 GCA_046734915.1 Acidobacteriota bacterium
CTCGAGGGCCGCTTCGATCAGCGCCGACACTGACTGCGCCTCGAAGTGGTAGCGCTGCGCGACATGGCGCAGCGAGGCGTAAGCCAGCACGTTGTCGATCAGCCGCTCGAGGAGCTGCGTCTGCTCGGCCAGCATCGCGCCGTATCCGCGAATGGCGTTGGCCGACGGATAGCGCCCTTTATTGAGCGTCTCGGCGACGAGCTGGAACAGCGCCAGCGGCGTCTTCAGATCGTGTGTGGCGCTCGCGACGAACTCCGACTGCAGCGAGGCGAGATCCGCGCTGGCCTTCAGCGCCCGCATCGTGAACACGATGCCCATGATTGCGGCGCCAGCGCACAGCAGAATCAGCCAGCGGGTGCGCGCCGAGCCGCGCGTGGCGGCGAGCAGCGTGCGGTCGTCGGCAGCGCTGACGCTCAACCGCCACTGCGGCCGCGATTGATCCAGCTCCGAGCCGGCGAGGAGCTCGGCATCGAGGAACGAGAGTGGGAACGTCCGTTCGTGCAGCACGCCGGCGCCGCCCGGCGGATGGGTGCTGGCGACGATGCGTCCGGTGTCGTCGGCGACCGCGAGGGCGATGCTTTCCTCGACGTTCCCGATGCGGGAGATCTGCGTGAGGATTTCGTCGAAGTAGTGATCGGCGACCCAGTCGAGATTGACCATGAATCCGACAGCCCCGAGCAGCGGCCGGTCGCCGATGGTGTGGTACAGGAGCCGGACCACCACCTGATACTTCACGCCGGCGATTGCCGTGGTGAAGACGTCGAACCGCCGGCCGCTCAGCCCGGTCTCGCGGATGCGGTCGACGACCGGCGCGAGCACCGACGCGTCGGCGATTGCGACCACCGGATACGCCGCCGCGAACGGCTGCTCGCCGGCCCATTGCGGCTGCCGATCGACGCGATTGAACACGAACGACGATGGCGGGCGGTGGAGATCGTCGCGCCACACGAAGAACGACTCTGGATAGGGGAAGCGAGCGAACGCCTGCGCGAACAGGTCCTCGAGCTCGTAGCGCCTGTCGAGGTTGAGCGCGCCTTCGCTAAACGACGCGAGCACGGAGTGATGCACGCCCTTCATGTCACGGTTGAGCGCGACGGTCAGCAGCGTGAGCGCTTCTTCGGAGCGCTGATCGACCAGCAGGAGCGTGCTGCGCTCCCATTCGCCGACGGCGCGCGAGGCGATCCACGCCAGCGCCGCGACAGCCAGGGACAGCATCGCGGCCAGCGCCAGCCACACCATCGCGCGCCGACCGGGCATCTGTGGACGGGAACGCGCCCAGCGCTCGATCACCGGAACAGGTCGCGCTCGCGGTAATAGCGCGCAGCGCCGGGATGCAGGGGAACCGGCGTTGCCGGCGCGTTGGTGGTGTTGATGAGCCGAGTGAAGTTCTGAGCCGGAGACTGCTCGTTGATCGCCTCGAAGAGACCCCGTGTCAGCTCGTAAACGAGATCTTCCGGCATCGTATCGCGACAGAGCAGCAGGCCGTCGATGCCGACCGTCTGCACGTCGGCGCTCTGGCCGCGGTAGGTGCCCTTGGGGATCACTGCAGGCTTGAAGAACGAGAAGCGCGATCGCAGCCGCTCCACCACCTCCGCCGACAGCGACAGCAGCGCCACCTCGCTCGATTCACCGACATCGTCGATGCCCGGCAGGGGATAAGCGGAGGCGAACACACGGACGTCGAGGTCGCCGGATTTCAGGCGAGCCAGCGCGTTGCGCGGGTTGTCGACACTCTGCACGTCGTTCAGGGTCAGGCCGTAGGCTTCGAGAACGAAACGCGGCAGCGCCCCGCCGGAGCCATCCTCGGTGACCTGCAGGCGGTGCCCGCGTATGTCCTCGCCGCGCGTGATGCCGCTCGCGCGCCGCACGAGCACGTGCATCGCATTCGTGTAGAGCACCGCGATGCTGCGAAGGTGCGATCCGGCGGCTCCGGCGCCAGCCGACCGGCGGAACACTTGAAAGGCCAGGTCAGCGCGCGAGAAGCCGAGGTCGGCCTTGCCGTTCTCGAGCAGCTGAGCGTTTTCGCCCGCGCCCCGCGGGCCATCGGTCGATTGCGCAGTCACGCGGAGGCGCGGGACCCGCTTGTTGTAGGCATCCGCCAGCGCCTGGCCAAGCGGGGCGTAGGCGCCGGTCGAAGGGCCGGTAAGCAGGAGCAGCGAACGCTCCGGTGCCGGATCTTCCCGGGCCATGGCCGCCAACCCGGGACGATCGGTGCACCCGCCCGCGACGAGGAGCATCGCCGCCGCACAGGAAGATGCCAGACGCCGCAGCCAGACCGATCCATCAATCGCCATCGGCAGCCGATTCTACGACTCGACAGCCTGAAACGCACTTTCCTCCGCGCATTTGCCGCTTCGCACGGATCGGAGATGTTTCAAGTTGTATCGCGCTCGGGCGAACCGTCGTTTCCGGCTGCGGCGGCGGCAGGCTGCGCTATGCTCCCCGGTCGAGCAATGTAAGGGTTAGAGACCTGAATCGTGCCGAAACGGCTGCTGGTGGTCGAGGACGACGCGTCGATTTCGCAGGTGCTGCAGGACAACCTCGTCTACGAAGGGTTCGAGGTCGAATGCGCAACGACCGGCGATCAGGCCCTCGACAAGGTCCAGACGTTCATCCCCGACCTCATCCTGCTCGACCTGATGCTGCCAGGGCAGTCTGGGTTCGACGTATGCGAAGCCCTGTCGAACGGACCGCAGCGGCCGGCGATCATCGTGCTCACCGCCCGGCGGGACGACAAGGACAAGGTACGGGCGTTGAACCTCGGCGCTGACGACTACGTCACCAAGCCGTTCACGCTCGACGAGCTTTTGGCGCGGGTCAATGCCGTTCTGCGGCGGACGCATCCGCAGCTTTCGTCGATCACCCTCGGTCCATTGATCGTCGACTTTCGCAGCTCACGCGCGTACAAGAACGGCACCGACGTCGACCTGCGGCCGCGCGAGATTGAGATTCTCCGGCACCTGGCGGCGCGCCAGGGCAAAGCGGTGACGCGCGAGGAGCTGCTGCGATTGGTCTGGGGCTACGAGCACGTGCCGCTCACGCGCACCGTTGATATCGCAATTGCCCGTCTGCGCCGCAAGATCGAACCAGATCCGCATCATCCGATCTACTTGCGAACGGCGCATCGCGACGGCTACGCCCTCGTCGTGCCTTGAGGCGCTCGTAAAGCGGTCAGTTCACTGGCGATCGTCGGCGTCGACCGGCCGCCGTCCGGTTGACCCCGGCGGATTGATCTCGGTCTTCGGCGCTTTGCCGGCCTGCTTGACGAAGTACGCGAGGAACCGGGCCATGCGTTCGAGCCCCGGCGTCGAGATGACGTCGAGCACTTCGCCCGTGGTGTGATACAGCGGCGGCGCCTGCATGATGGTGATGAGGGCGACGTCCATCGACGAAAACCCGCCGGTCTCCCCACTCGACATCGGCGACGGTTCCGACACGAAGTTGGTCCCGTAGCGCGCCACGCCCTGGTCGAACAAGGTATTGAGATACTTCGATTCGTTCGTGATGCCCGCCGTGATTGGCGCTTCGCCGGAATCAGCGACCGTCTCTCGATAGCCATCGGCCGCCACGCTGCGTCCGAGGCCGAAGTTCCGCTGCGCGACGTGTTCGATGTTGACGACCAGCACCGCGCGCCTGACGAGGTCGGGGTTGGCCGCGACGAACCCGCGCGGGCCGTTCAGGCCGGGCGTGTGATGACCGGCGCTGGCGATGAGCGCCAGCGTCCGCTCCGGCTTGTTCTCCGCCTTGGAAAAGTGTCGCGCCAGAGCGATGAGCACGGCCAGGCCGTCGCCATTGTCGCCGGCGCCGTCGAACCAGGCGTCGGCGTGCGCGTCGAGGACGATCACTTCGTCGCTCTTTCCAGGAATGACCGCCACCGCATTTTCCGCCTTGAGGTTGGTGCGGTTCTCGCTCTTCAGCGACAGCTGTGCCCGCACATCCTTGCCGGCCTCAGCGGCCCGGTCGAGCACGCGCTCGAGGAAATAGCCGTCGCGGCCGCCGACGTTGAAGCACGGACCGCCGCATCCACCGAGGTCCTTGGCGTACTCGTTGCCCGGATGGCGCAGAATCGTGATCACCGCGACCGCGCCGCGCTTCATCAACGCCTGCGACCGCGGCGAGACCGCCGCGCGATCGAAGACCATGTGCGCCTGCGGCACCACCAGCTGGACGGCGATCTTGCCGGTCACATCGAGGTGCGGGAGCACCGCGGCGTTGGCGGAACCGACGAACGCCAAGGGCGCGGTCAGGACACCACCCGCGATGTCTGCTCCGACCGGCATGGCCGATTCGAGCACCACGTCGGTGGAGCCGGGACCAAACGCCTGGTCACCCAGCAGCTTGAATTCCCACGACAGCGGCAGCACGAGCCGGGCCTGCGCGTCCTGGGTCATCGGCTGGAGCTTGACGTCCTTGATGCCGGCGGCGCGGAACTGCTCAGCGGCCCAGGCAATCGTCTTCGCGCTCGATGGAAATCCCGTGACGCGGCCCCACAGCTGGCCGCTGCCGATCTCGTGTGACGCGCGGCTCTCTTTCGAGAAGCCGACAATCGTCTCGAGATCGGCTCTGATCGACTTGCCTTCGAGCTCGCGATAGCCGCTCTCGCCCTGTGGCACGATTGCCGGACGCACGCCGCGGCTTCCGACGAGAACGGCCGGGACGCCGCCTAGCTTCGGCGGAAGCGGCACCCCGAACCAGGGACCTTTCGGGGCTGAAGAGGCTTCGCCGGGTCGGGATTGCGCCCGCCCTGGCCCCCCAGCGGTCAGGATCAGGGCCGTTGTGATCACGAGTAACCGTCTGATCAAGGCTTCAATCTCCTAGAACGAGAATTCTGCTCCGAAACGCGCCACGCGCGGCGGCAGAATCTCGCTGACCTGGTGATAGGTCGGGCCGGAGACATAGCGGATGTCGGTGGCGGCGTTCGAATTGAACAGGTTGAAGATCTGGAACGACAACTCGAGCCGGCTGCCGCCGCCGAACAAGAACGGCCGACCCACTCGCACATTGACGACGTGCTGCGCCGGGTTCCGCTGATCCCCGAACTCCTCGAGGGGAATCGTGACGGTGCTGGCGTTGGGCACATTGCGGAACTGATAGGTCCGCTGCTGCGGCAGGCCGGCCAGGAAGTTATACAGGGCGCTCAGACGCAGGTGGTACGGCGCGTCGTAGGTACCCATCAGCTTGCCGCTCCAGTCCCACGTCTCGTCGAGCGGGAAGATCAGATCGTTCGGGCTCGTAGGCGTCGCCCTCAGGCCGTTGTTGCCCGTGGCGCCCGGAGTGCCGAGCCAGACGTGATTCTTGACCATCTGGAACGAACCGAGCGCCGACCAGCCGCGCGAATACCGCCTGGTCAAGGTCAGCTCGAACCCCTTGAAGGTGTTGTCGTGGTCCTCGTCGCGGTTGACCGGCTGGTTCTGCTCGAACTTTGCCCCGCGATACGCCGGATCGTAGTCCCAGATTGTCACCAAATCCCCATCGTCCGGGGTACTCAGCGTCCCGTCCGGACCCGGATCGCGTCGCGTGAGGGGGATGTTCCAGGCGCTGTACGGACGCAGCACGTTGATCGTGCCGTACTCGCCGCGCACGCGCTTGTGGATCAGGAGGCCGCGGAAGGCGACGTTGTTCGCCAGCTCCTGTTCGACGGTCAGCGACATTTCGTCGGTGTGCGGCTGCTCCAGGTCGGGATTCACCACCGGACGCGCGGTCGAGCTGATGCCGGAAGCGCTCGAACGCGTCTGCGTCCGGACGAAGTCGCAGCAGTTCGGATCGAGGTTGACCTCCCCTGGCTCGTAGAGCAGGTTGCCGTTCAAGTCGTGCCAGTTGTAGGTCGTCACCGTCACGGTGGCCGGGTTGTAGCTGCTGCCGTAGTTCGCGGCGGCCATGTGCAGGTACCGTCCCCACTGACCCTTGAGCACCGTGCGTCCGCTTCCGAACATATCCCAGGCCGCGCCGAGACGCGGCGCGATGCCATCCCAGGTGAGGATGTCCATGTTGCCAAACGTCGCCGGCTGGCCGAATTGGCTGGCCTGCTTCACCCCGCCGCGGCTGAACAGGTGATGGTGTTCGTACCGCACGCCGACGTTCGCCGTCAGGCGACGATGAATCCGCCAGACATCGCTCAGGAAGACGTTCGGATTGTCGAGTTTCGAGTCGGCTTCTACCGCGCGATCCTCGGTCTGAATCTGGAAGGCCCGTCCGTTGTCGAGAATCCGGTTGTAGTTGCCGCTGACGCGGTCGGGATAATTCACCCCGTAGATGGAAACGTAGTCCTGGAACCCGGCCTTCAGTTCGTGCCGCCCCCACAGCGCCCGCTCGGGGAAGTACGACGCCGACGCGTTGTATTGCCAGTTCTTGTTCGGGTTCTGGGCGGACGACGCCGGGCCGGTGGTGTATCCAGTCGCGGTGTCACTCGTTACCGGGTTACCAACCACGTCTGCACCTTCCTGCGGGCGCCACAGCGCTTTGTACGAGCTGTTGCCGGCCATCGCGTTGATCATCAGCCGGTTGGACGGCGTCCACTGGTATTCGACTTTCCACGGCGTCGGGTCGTACCAGTAATTCCACGTCGACTCGTACGGGACGTACAGGCCGGCGTTGCGCTCGCGCTCGTTCTTGATCGAACGCGTGACGAAGCCGATGATGCGGTGGTTCGAGGCCGGCGAGTAGGTGAGCTTGCCGGTATAGCCCGGATTGTTCATCGTCCTCGTGCCAGGCACGTCGTCCGGCGTGCCGTATTTTTTGTCCGGTCCGGCGTCTTTCGAGAAACCCAGCTCATTCGAGACTCGCCGGATGTTGCGATACGCGGCAAAGAACCACAGCTTGTCTTCCACAATGCGCCCGCCGACTTGACCGGTGAAGTCCCAGTAGTAGTCGATGCTGTTGCCTGATGGGCTGATCCCCTGGGCGATCAGCTGATCGTCGACGTTCGTGCTCTGGAGCGCGTGATCCTGGCCGTCGTAGGAGAACAAGCCGTGAAAGGCATTGCCGCCGGACTTGACGACGCCGGTCCAGGCAACCCCAGGCGTGGCGAACTCGGCGCTGCTGCCGACGGCGGTGACCTGGATCTCGTCGAGCGCGCGCTGATCGAGATAGGCCATCGATCCACCTTCGAACAGCCGCGTGTTGATGCCTTCGAGGAACGGCGACTGCTGCGACGAGCCGAAGTTCGTGCCGCCGTTCGCGAACTGACCCGTCCGATTCCCGCCGACGTCGATCGCGCCGCTGTAACGGACGCCCGGCGCCATGGCGATGGCCTCGCCGAGGCTCTTCGAGGTCGGGATGCCGTCGAGCAGGTCGCGCGTCAGGTTCGAGCTGATCGTCGTGCTCGAGACGTCGATCACCGGACTCTGACCGCTGACCGTCACCGTTTCTTCCAGTGTCGACAGCTTCAGCGTGGCGTCGATGCGCGCTTCGAACCCGGCAGTCAATTGAATGCCTTCGCGGATGACGGTCTGAAACCCACCCAGCTCGAAGCGCACCGTGTAGGTACCAATCGGCAGGCTGCGGTGCTGGAACTCGCCGTTGTTTTCCGTGACGGCGACGCGGTCGCCCAGCTGCAACGCCGGACTCGTGATGGTGACCAGGGCGCCCGGTACCGCGGCACCCGATTCATCGAGCACGCGACCGCGAATCGCCGCCGTCCCGACCGCCTGCGCCGACGCCTCACGGCTGCCGCCAGCGAAGAGATGGAACAACACCGCTGCGGCGACGATCGGACGCCACCTGAGCCCCTGCTGCGTCATCTGCCCCTCCGTCGCCGGCGCGTACCGGCGCGCTTACGTGTGGTGTGCACGACAGATCGGTGATTCGTTGTGCAAAGCGCGAGTGAACACGAACGAAGGCGTGGTCCGGAGCTCCACGCGTCGAGACCTACGGCGTGGAGAGCTCGAAGCGGACCTCGAGATAAGAGATGCCGCCCGCTGCCACGTCCTTGTACCAGTGAGGCGTGTTCGCCGGAATGAAGATCACGTCTCCCGGCTCGACGTGCCGGCTCTCGCCGCCGTCGATTGTCGCCGGCCCGTTGCTCGCCGTCGGACGGACGATCGTGCCGCCAACGACCAGTGTGCCGGCCCCGTCCAGAATCTGATGCACTTCCGTCCCGAGCTCGTGAGCGCCGCCGCCTTGCGCTTTCGTCCGGCGGACGACGTTGCCCTGATACTTGTCGCCGCGGGCGACCGGTGAAGAGAACATCAGCGGCGCATTGGGCACGGCTCCTCGCTCGGTCAACACCTTGCGGAGATCCATCGCGCTCATGAAGACCGCGGGCGCGTTCTTTGCGGCGCCAACGTCGAACCTGATCTCGAGGTAGGTGATCGTGCCGTCGATAGCTTCGTACCAGTGCGGAGTCGCGGGTGGCACCAACACCACGTCACCACTGACGACATGACGCCGTACGCCGCCGTCGATGCATCCCCCGCCCCGTTCGGCTCCGGACGGCCGCACGATGGTGCCGTCGGTCACCAGCGTCCCGCTGCCGTCCAGAATCGAATGGATCTCGCTGCCGACGCTGTGGGCGATCGCACCCTGCGGCTTCGTGCGGCGGACCACGTTGATCTGGTAGTGTGCGCCGCTCGACACTGGCGCCGACACCAAATCGGCGGCCGGTGTCGCCCGTGCTTTGTCGGCGAGGACCGACGCGATCTCCGAGTGCATGCGCCAGACGACGGCCGGGCCTTCGGCGCGTAGCGTCCGCACGAACGCCCCCGCCAGCAGGAGCAGGGGCGCGATCACCCAGACGAACCGACCTGCGCGCATCTGTCGCCTCCTCAGCTCCTGGTCCTCAACGCGTCGAGCCACCAGCAACCGTCACCTTGACGAGACCGTTGGTCCAGCAGCACTGGAACCCGCCGCCGCCGTCGCCCGAATAATCGTTGGCGACGGCGCGGAGCGTGTAGTCGCCAGGGGCAGAGAAGGTGGCCGTCGTCGAAGCTCGCCCGGTCGCTTCGTCGACCTTCGGTTTGACCTGCGCGAAAGTAACAGTTCCTGGACCGCGGTACTTGGCCCAGGTGATCGTGAGCTTTTCACCGCGCGGGGTGCGAGAGCGTGACTTGAAGTCGTCGGTGGCCCAGACGTCGAGCGTGACGGGCGTCGACATATTGCCGGAGATCGTTGTGGTGAGCGGACGCGGGCCCTGCCCGGTCGGCCCGCCCATCGCGAACGAGATCGTCGGCGGTGTGTTGCCCGAGGTCACTTCGTTCAGCGCGTCGACTTCCCACCGCGAATCGAGGCTGGCTGGAATCGAGTTGGTGCGTCCGTTCGCGATCAAGGTCCAGGTGACCTTCTTGGTGCCGAAGTCCTTCGGCACCGTCACCGTGAAGATGCCCCAGCCGCGCCGGGGCATGAAGTGCGTCGGCTGTCCCTGATCGGGATTCCCCGGCTCGATCCTGTTGTTGGGGCCAATCGGAATGTCGAGCTCTTCCTTCAGATTGCGGTTCTGATAGCCGAAAAGCAGGTCGAACGTGCCATCGGCGTTCTTGTACCAGCCCTCAAACGCCGGCGTGACATCCTGACCCGAGTCGTGCAGAGGCTCGACACCAGGTAGCTGTCCCTGTGCGTACAGAGTGCTCTCGGGAGCACGGCTGATGCTCGCTGCTGCACCGGCCATCACCACGATGAAGGCACAGGCCGATCCAATCTGCCCTCCCACTCGCATCGCCCACTCCTGGAGTCCGACGCAGCCGACGTGTGCCTGCGGGCACCACGTCTGCGCGTCCCTGCTATTGCTGCTGATCTGTGGTTGCAGTCGCGGCGGCCTTTCGCTTCGCAAGCTCCGCCTTGTAGTCCTCATCACTCAGGTAAGTGACGTTCACCCACGCATGCGCCATCTTGTCGATGCTGCGG
>JBKPSC010000490.1:0-14169 GCA_046734915.1 Acidobacteriota bacterium
CGCAGGTCGGCCTCGCGCTGACGGATCGTCGCCTCGGACACTTCATACGACGCCTGCGCCTGCCGGATCTGCTCCTGGAGCTCGTTGTCCTCGACCTTCGCCAGCTTCTGGCCCCGCGTGACGCGATCGCCGAGGCGAACGTACACCTGCTCCAGGCGCCCCGACACCTTTGGTACGGTTTCCACCGTCGCGGCGCCAATCAGGTTCCCGACGACCGTGAGCTTCGCGGTGAGATCGGCGCGCTTGACCTGCCCGATTTCGACCGTCATCGGCAGCCGTGGTCCACCACCGAAGCCGCCACCGAAGCCGCCGAAACCGCCGCCGCCAAATCCGCCGCCAGCGCCACCGCGCCCCTGGTTCTGGGCGTTCCGGCCTTCCGCGGGGGCATTTGCCGCGGCGCCGTCACGACGCACATACGAATACGCGGCGGCGCCGATTGCCACCAGGACCACCGCGATAATGATCGGACGCTTCATGATTCCGGTTTCGTCTCCTTCGGCCGGGGTGTCGACGCGTTCCGCCTCAGCGAGCGCCGCCGCCTCCGCCTCCGGTTCCGATGATGTTGGTGTTGGCCGAAACACCGCCGGTGCCGCCGGAGATATTCGCGTTCAGTACCGTCACCCCGGATGACGCCAGGGTCGTCTGCTGCAGGCGCTCGAGCTCGACTTGCGATCGCCGATAGGCCAGCACCGCCTGCAGCTCGTTGTTCTGGGCGGTCGCCAGGTCGCGCTGCGCCTGCACGACGAAGTAGTTCGTCGACATCCCGACCTCGAACTTGCTCTGCTCGGCCTCGAGCTGCCGCTCGGCGAACTCGCGCGCGGCTTTCGCGGCTTGGACGCGCTCGACGTTGTTCTGCACCTGCACCGCCGCATTCGTCACGTCGGTCGCGATTTGGAGCTCGATTTGCCGCATCTGCGCTTCGACCTGGCTGGTCTGGACTCGCGCCCGCGCCAGAGCCGCGTCCGCCGCGCTCGTTCCGATGGGGTAGGAGACGTTGAGTGCGACGTTCCACGTCGGGTAGGTGCTGTTGACGAGCGAGTTGAGCGCGTCGGAGTACCCACCTGGCAGGCTTCCCGTGCAGTTGCGATTGACGCCGCTGCCAGTGCAACCCGTGGCCTGCGTGCCGCCCAGGCCCGTCAAGCCGTAGCGTGCGCTCAGATCGACCTGCGGCAGGGTCTGGTTGCGCAGGTAATGCAGCGTGGCGTCGTTCACCTGCAGGTTCTTCCTCGCCTGCGCCAGGTCGGTCCGGCCGTCGATCGCCCGCCGGACCGCGGCCTCGATATCGATCGGCTCCGCAACGAAGTCGGCCTGGTCCGTGGGCTCCAGGTTCACGTTCCAATTGGGATCCTGAGTGCCTCCGACGATGAGCCGTTTGAGCGCGAGCTCCGCGGACCGCCGCGTGCCTTCCGCGGCCGCGAGGTTCTGGCGCTGGGTCGCGGCCTGCGACTGCGCCTGGACCACGTCGATCGGCGCCATCGTGCCGACTTCCACGCGCGTCTGGTTGTCTTTGACCAGTTGCTCCGCCAGATCGACCGACCGCCGGGCGACGCCGACCGACTGCATCGCGAACACGTAATCCCAATATGCATTCCGCACGTTCGAGATGGTGTTGATGATGGCCGCCTGGAGCTGAATCCCGGAGATGTCCTGATTGAGCCTTGTAACGACGAGCTGCTGCCTAGTGTTGTCGACCTTGAAATTCCGCAGCAGGGGCTGAGTCAGCGTTGCCGCCCAGGTGGGTTGATACTGCGGGTTGACGAGACTGTTGTTGCTGGTCGTGGCCTGGCGGTTGTTGTTGAGCGTCAGCGCGACGCCGCCACCGCCCCAAAGAAAGTTTTGTGCGACACCTGCGTTCCAGTTCGTGGTTGTCGTCTCGACACCAGACCCAACTCCGGCACCGCCAATCGTTTGCGTCGAGGGGCTGGTGTTCGACTGCTGGGCGAGCGTGGACGTCAAGGTCGGACGATAGAAAGCGCGCAGGCCGGCCAGCGAATAGTCGAACGTCTGAGGGTTCAATCGCTGGACCGCGATATCGAGGTTGCGGTCGAGCGCGAGCTTGATGGCTTCGTCCAGCGTGAGACCCACGGTCGGTCGAGAGCCGTCGGCAGGCGGGACGGGCTGCTGTGATGCCGGCGCGGACGCCTGCACGCCGGCGCGCTCCGCAGCCGTACGAATCAAATCCTGAATGTGTGCCTCGCTCGCGACTTGCGCCCGCCCGTATGACGGCGCGGTCAGGATCACGGCCATCGCCAACACTCGCGTCAATCTCTGCCAGTTCATCTCGTCAAACCCCTCGTCAAACCCACGTCGTGGTTGCTAACTCCCGCCTGTTCTCGTCTCAATGTCCATCCTGCTGACGCCGCGCGTTCTGCAGCTGGCGCTCGCGATCCCAGCGCTCGTGCAGGGCTTTGAACCGGACGCGCTGTTCAGGCCTGAGCACCTGGCGCATGCGCATGAGCATCAGCGTCCGCACCTTGTTCAGACGGCCGCGCGCCGCTTCGGTCTTGTCGACCCATTTGGCCACGGTTGCTTCGTCGATGTCGCCCTCGATGAGATGCGACAGCTTGTCTTCGAGGTGATCGAGTTCGTCTTTGCGCTGCCGCAGTTCGGGCAACGTCGCCTCGAAGATCGCGTCGACCTTGGCCACCTGATCGGCCGTCATGCCGAGATCTTTCTGGAACTGGTCTGACTTCCACCATCGCATCGGCTGCTGGTTCTGGGCGGCCTCGCTTGCGACGGCCCCCGCCACCAGAAACAGAAATGCGCCGACCAGCCGGACCCGCCGTCC
Source organism: Acidobacteriota bacterium (assembly GCA_046734915.1). Lineage (GTDB taxonomy): Bacteria > Acidobacteriota > Vicinamibacteria > Vicinamibacterales > CAVVIG01 > VFZL01. The sequence goes on from JBKPSC010000490.1 coordinate 2,789, forward strand.
GTGCCTCGTCGATCCGTTCATTGGTAACCCTCGGAAATGACTGTCCCTATGAGGAATACGATGTGTTCGGCCGTTGCGTTTATGTGGCGTGACGACTTTTTGCGTGAGCTGCCGTCGCCGCTCTCTGGCGCCGCGCTGCGCGCACGACACTACCTTACAAGTGCCAATTTTTCAACTGTTTGCGGATTGCTTATCGCGGCAGAAGGCCTCGACCGTCACCACCGCGGCTCCCACCAGGTTGTCGGGTGTCGAGGCCCCCGACGTCAGCCCGATTGACACCGGTCCAGTCGGAGGCAGCCAGTTCGAGCTGAGCACTTCGGACTTGGTCCCGATCGGGCGATGCCGGATCTCTGTACTCGAGATGAGACAGTCCGGATCAGCTACGTGATATGTCGGACCGTGATCGGCGCAGATGCGGGCGAGATTGCACGTATTGCTGCTGTTGTAACCGCCGATGACAAGCATCAGGTCGACCGGTTTCTCGCGGAGCAGGGCGATGACGGCATCTTGTCGATCCTGCGTTGCGCTGCAGATCGTGTCGAACGCCTGGTAACGGTCCGGAAGCTCCTCGACGCCGAAGCGGTCGGTCAGAGCTTGCTTGAACGCCTCGGCGACGCGCAGCGACTCAGACATCAGCATCGTGGTCTGATTGGCCAGGCCGACACGCTGCAGATGCCGATCGGGATCGAAGCCCGGAGACACCGCGTTCCGGAAGCGCTCGAGGAAGGTAACCGGATCGCCGCCATGGCGGATGTAATCACAGGCGACCGCGGTCTCAGCGTCGTCGAACACCACCAGAAACCGGCCCCCGTACTCGACCGCTTGAGACGCGGTGGCCTGCGTCTCTTCGTGCCAGACCTTCCCGTGAATGATTGAGGTGTAGCCCTGCTCGGCGTACCGCCGCACGTTCTTCCAGACGTTCAGCACCGAGCCGCAGGTGGTGTCGATCAACGTACATCCACGCCGATCGAGGCGGCGCATCGTGTCCATGGTCACGCCGAAGGCGGGCAGGATGACGACGTCACTGGCTCCCAGCTCGTCGATGCGCTCGGGCTGATCGCTCAGGAAGCCGATGCCCATGTTGCGCAGCTCGGCGTTGACGTGCGGGTTGTGGATGATCTCGCCGGTCAGATAGACCATCGCCTGTGGAAACCGCTTGCGCGTTTGATAGGCGTAGTCCACGGCGCGGTCGACGCCATAGCAAAAGCCGAACTCCCGAGCCAGGTGGATGGTCAGACGGCCCGAGCGAAAGGTGAAGTCGTCGGCCTTGATCCGCTCGACGAGCTCGCTGTGATAGCTCTCGGCGAGGACGCCGGCGACGGCCTCTTTCATGTCGAGGCCCTTGCGGAAAATGAGGGAGGAAACGCCCGGTCCGCTCACGCCGTTACCGCACTGGCAGCGACACGCTGACCTCGCGGATGTGGGGCGTCAGCGCGTCGTAGGCGGCCAGTTCCGCCGTCCGGGGTCCGCCGGCCGCGACCTCGAGCTCGGACAGGAACGCATCTTCGCGATCGACGCGGTCGACAACCGGCGGCGGCGACAGGAACTCGAAGCCGTCGTCGGGGCCCGCCTGGACGATGGCCATGGGAGGGACGACGACCGTTCGCTCACGATCGAAGAACAGTCCGGCGGCGACACCGGCGAAGAGCCCGGCGGCAGCCGTCGCGGCGACCCAGCGCGGCATCGCCCGGGTGCCGGCCGCGGGGAGCTGGCGTGGCGCGGCGTGGACAGGGAAGTGAATGACGCGCGCCGAGCGTCCAACCGCTTCGATCCGTCGGGCGATCTGCTGCTGTTGCTGCGCGAGACGCCTCGCCGAAAAGAGCTCGTCGATCTCTGCGTCGGCGTCCTCCCGCAGAGTGTTCATGAAGCGCGTCAGCTCGTCGAAACGGGCAGCGCACGCGGCGCAGTCAGCAAGATGGTCGGCCGACGGTGGATCGATCGCTTCACCGGCGCGGACCGCGAGATAACACTCGAAGAGACAATCGTCACGAAGGTGGGACGTGAACAAGATCACGGCTGGCCTCCAAGCAGGGCGCGCAGCTTGCGCGCGGCTCGGAACAGATGCACGCGAACAGTCGATTCGTTCAGGCCGGTCATGGCGCTGACCTCACGGGGAGTGCAGTCGCCGTAGTGACACAGCATGAAGACGGTGCGCTGACGTCCATCGAGCCGGTCGATGGCCGCAGCCAGGCGCTCGCGCCGTTCGCGGGACAGCAGCCGCGCTTCGGGATCTTCGGCGACCGACGACGCGAAGGCCGGGCGCGCTTCTTCGATGTGGGCGGTCGGATCGACGGGGGCGATCCACCGTTCACGCCGGATGGTGGACTTGCGCCGATCGAGACAGCCGTTGATGAGAATCCGCGTGAACCACACTTCGAACGGCCACGCTTCGCGGTACGCGCCAATGTGGCTGAATACCTTGACGAAGGCGTCTTGCACGGCTTCGTCAGCGTCAGCCGGGTCGCGCAGATACTGATAGGCGATGCGAAGCGCGCGGCGCTGATGCATCGCGACCAATGCGCCAAAACGCTCGCGGGCCGTCTCCGCCTCGCCGAGCTGTAAGAGTTCACGGATTTCGACGGCCAGGCGGGTATCATCGCTGAGCGGCGGCGGCGGGACGGACCGGCGGCCGGGCGCTGCGGGGCCCGCGGGTGCACTGTTTGGCGCCGTGTTGGTCCTGGCGATACCGTGTTCACTCATTTGGAATTACGTTGCGATCTGACAGGCGTTTACAGTTTACCCTGAGACGGCCCGATCTGGTTGACGGAGGCTGAACCGGACGAGTACGATCGGCAAATTCCGCGTATGTCACTGACGCGGCATCGCTTAGGAGCGCCAGAATGACCTCGCCCGCCGAGTCGCTGCGGTCACTGGACGCCGACGGTATCGCTGCCGCGCGCGTCTTCTGGAATCTTTCGGCGGCGGCCTTGTACGAGGAGGCGGTGCGCCGCGGTGAAGGGCAGATCGCTGGCGAGGGCCCGCTCGTCTGCCGCACCACTCCACACACCGGGCGCTCTCCGAACGACAAGTTTCTCGTGCGCGAGCCGTCGAGCGAGCGCGCCATCGCATGGGGCGCAGTGAACCGCGCCATGGAGCCGCCGCATTTCGACGCGCTTTATCGCGACCTGATCGCGTCGCTCGCCGGCCGCGATCTCTTCGTTCAGCAGTGTCATGGCGGCGCCGACGCGCAGTACCGGCTGCCAATCCGCGTCGTCACGGAGTTCGCCTGGCACAGCCTGTTCGCGCGAAACCTGTTCCTGGCCGATCACGACGAGTCCTTCACACAGTCGGGCGGCGAGGCGCCATTCACGGTCATCGATTCGCCGAGTTTCAAGGCGGATCCGTCGAAGCACGGCACTGGCAGCGACGTGGTGATTGCACTGAATTTTGCGCGACGGCTCGTGCTCATCGGCGGAACGAGCTACGCCGGTGAAATCAAGAAGTCGATCTTCAGCGTGCTGAACTATCTCCTGCCGTTGAAGAACGTCCTGCCCATGCACTGTTCGGCCAATGTCGGCTCGGCCGGCGATGTCGCGCTCTTTTTCGGCCTCTCGGGCACCGGCAAGACGACGCTGTCGAGCGATCCGGATCGCCGCTTGATCGGTGACGACGAGCATGGATGGAGCGACCGGGGCGTCTTCAATTTCGAGGGCGGCTGCTACGCCAAGACCATCCGCCTCTCGGCCGAGGCCGAGCCGCAAATCTACGCGACCACGCGGCAGTTCGGAACGGTGCTGGAAAACGTCACGATGGACCAGCTCACACGCCAGCTGGATCTCGACGACGATCAGCTCACCGAGAACACGAGGGCCGCGTATCCGATTTCCTTCATATCCAACGCCGTTCCCGACGGACGCGGCGGCCATCCGACCAACGTCGTCATGCTCACGGCCGATGCCTTCGGCGTGCTGCCGCCCATCGCGCGCCTGACGCCCGCCGCCGCCATGTATCACTTCCTGTCAGGCTACACGGCCAAGGTCGCCGGGACCGAAAAAGGGGTGACGGAACCGAAGGCGACGTTCAGCACCTGCTTTGGCGCGCCGTTTCTGCCGCTGCCGGCGGGGCGTTACGCGACGATGCTCGGCGAGCGCATCGCCAGGCACGAGGCACGGGTGTGGCTGGTGAACACGGGCTGGACCGGTGGACCGTACGGCACGGGCTCGCGAATGAAAATTGCGTTCACTCGGGCGATGATTCGCACGGCGCTCGCCGGTGGACTCGACAACGTCCTGTACGACCGGGATCCAGTCTTCAATCTCGACATCCCGTCAGCGTGTCCGGGCGTCCCCGCCGATGTGCTCAAGCCGCGCGCCACGTGGCGATCGTTTGCCGAGTACGACGCTGCCGCCGCCAGGCTGGCCCAGATGTTCCGCGAGAACTTCAAGAAGTTCGAAGCCGAGGTTTCCGCCGACGTTCTCGCCGCGGGTCCGTCACAGGCATGACGTACGAACCGGTCATCGGCCTCGAAATCCACGCGCAGCTGCAAACAGCCACGAAGATTTTCTGCGGGTGCAGCACGGCCTTCGGCGCCGCCCCAAACACTCATGTCTGTCCCGTCTGCCTCGGTTTCCCCGGGGTGTTGCCGGTGCTCAATCGGGCGGCCGTGGATCTGGGCGCGCGGGCCGCACTGGCACTGGGCTGCCGTGTGAACGAGACGTCGATCTTCGCGCGCAAGAATTACTTCTATCCCGACCTACCCAAGGGCTACCAGATTTCGCAGTACGATCGGCCGCTCGCCAGCGATGGCCTGGTCGAGTTTCCGACCGCCGATGGCCTTCGCCGCGTGGGCATCACCCGCGTGCACCTGGAAGAGGACGCGGGAAAGTCGCTGCACGAAGGCTTCCCGGATTCCGACCGGAAGACTTACGTCGACTACAACCGGGCCGGCGTGCCGCTCATCGAAATCGTGACCGAGCCCGATCTGAGGTCGGCGTCGGACGCGGCCGAGTTTTTTGCCCGACTCCGCGCCATCCTGGTCTGGCTCCGTGTCAACGACGGCAACATGGAAGAGGGCAGTCTGCGCTGTGACGCGAACGTGTCGGTGCGGCTCGCCGGCACGAGGGTGCTCGGCACCAAAGTCGAGGTCAAGAACCTCAATTCGTTCCGGTTTCTGCAGAAGGCTCTCGAGTATGAGATCGACCGGCAGCGCGATGTCCTCGACGAAGGCGGCCGTGTCGTCCAGGAGACACGTCTCTTCGATTCGGCGACCGGACTCACGTCGTCCATGCGCAGCAAGGAAGAAGCGCACGACTACCGATATTTTCCCGAACCGGATCTGCCGCCGGTTGTCGTGACAGCCGAACGGCTGGCGGCCCTCGAGGCCAGCACCGTGGAGCTCCCCGAGGCGCGACGCCGGCGTTTCGTCGCCGCCTACGCGCTGCCCGAGTACGACGCCGGCCAGCTCACGCAGTCGAGAGAGACCGCGGATTTCTTCGAGGATGTCGTGAGCGCCGGAGTGTCGGCAAAGTCGGCCAGCAACTGGATGATGGGCGAGCTCGCCCGTGTGCTAAAGGCGGCTGGCGTCACGATCGCCGAGTCGCCGGTCAGCGCGCCGCGCCTGGCGGGTCTGCTGTCGCTCGTCGAGCGCGGCACGATCAGCGGGGCAATCGCGAAGACGGTGTTCGAGAAGATGGTCTCATCGGGCGACGATGCGGCGGCTATTGTCGCGCGGGAGGGCTTGACCCAGATCGACGACGAGCAGGCCATCCTGCGCCTCATCGACGACGTCGTGGCCCGCAACGAAGATGCGGTGGCACAGTACCGCGCCGGTAAGGCGTCGACATTCGGGTTTCTGGTGGGTCAGGTGATGAAGGCCACTGCCGGCAAGGCGAATCCGAAGCGCGTCAACGAGCTACTCAAGCACGCGCTGGAACAGGCGCAGACCCAGTGATTGAAACGCGGCACCTCTCGAAGCTGTACAGCCGTGGGGTGTACGCCATCCGCGATTTGACGCTGACCATCGACAAGGGCGAGTTTCTTTTTCTCACCGGTCCGAGCGGCGCCGGAAAATCAACGCTGCTCCGGCTGCTGCTGAGGGCCGATCTTCCAAGCGAAGGCGAGCTCAAAGTCGGCGGACGGAACCTTGCGACGTTGACCGCGGCGGAGGTTCAGGCCTATCGGCGATCGCTCGGGTTCGTCTTTCAGGACTTCAGACTGATTCCGCGTTTGTCGGTGTTTCAGAACATCGCGTTTGTCATGAGGGTGTTGGGCGTTCCCGTGGCCACGCAGCAGCGTCGGACTTTCCAGGTGCTGAAGTGGGTCGGGTTGCAACATCGCATGAACGCCCTGCCGGAGGAGCTCTCCGGCGGGGAACAGCAGCGCATCGCGATCGCCCGGGCGTTGGTGAACGAGCCGCAGCTCGTGCTGGCCGACGAGCCAACCGGCAACCTCGATCCAGACCTGTCGCTCGAGATCATGAATCTCTTTCGCGAGATCAACGCCCGTGGGACGACAGTCGTCGTCGCCACGCACGATCGGGAGCTCATTCGCCGAGTCGGCCGGCGTGCCATCACGCTCGATCACGGTCGCATCGCGGAGGTCGGTTGATGCAGGCTTTTCGCTACGCGCTCGAGGAGGCGGCAGCGAGCCTGTGGCGCGGGCGCCGATCGGGCGCGCTGTCAATGGGCATCATCACGATTGCGCTGTTCGTTCTCGGCGGGTTCCTGCTCGTCACTTCGAATCTCCAGCGGCTGGCTGACGAGTGGCGTCAAGGCGCCGAGCTGTCGGTCTTTCTGACCGACAACGCCTCAGAGACCGATCGCCGCGCGATTGAAGGGCTGCTGTCGCCGGGCCCCGTCGTGGCCAGCTTCGAGTTCGTGTCCAAGGCCGACGCGCTGGCGCGGTTCAAGCAGATGTTCGGTGATCTCGCGCCGGCCGCCGAGGCGCTCGACACGAATCCGCTGCCGGCGTCTTACGAGGTCCGCCTTCAGCAAGGTGGCCAGAACGAGGCTGTGGACGCCTTGGCGTCTCGACTGCGTCAGACGACGGGCGTGAGTGACGTGCGCTACGACCGTCAGTGGTTGGATCGGCTCGAGGCGCTGGTCACGCTCGTGCAGCGCGTCGGCTGGACGCTTGGCGCGGTGCTGACCCTGGCGGCTGCTCTCACCGTCGCAAACGTCGTTCGGCTGGCGCTGTATGGACGGCGTGACGAAATTGAAATCATGGAGCTCGTTGGGGCGCCGCAGGTTTATATCCGTGGGCCCTTCATCATGGAAGGCGTGCTGCAGGGTGGCGTCGGTGGGATCATGGCGCTGACAATTTTGGCGGTCGCCTTCCTGACTGTCCGGGCCCGTTATCTAGCCCCGGTCGCGGCCACGCTCAACCTCTCAGGCATCCGGTTTCTTTCGGTCGAGCTCAGCCTTCTGGTCCTCTTCGGGGGCATGGCGGTTGGCTGCATCGGGGGAATTCTTGCCGCCCGGGCCCGGCCGTGACCGCGGCCGGTGACCAAGCTGTGGCAAACTCGTTACAGAATCTTGACACTGGATTTCGCCCGGCACTACACTGGCCAATGGGAGTTATCCCGACAACTCATTCGAGGATCTGCATGCCACGCTTCGTGACCGACTCCAGGCCGATTAGCGCGCTGCACCCGATTCAGGAGTTCTACAGGGAAGAATTCATCAAGCATCATCGTTGTCTCCAGCAACATCGTCCCTACTATTCGGAAGACGCCATCACCGACGTCGAGGCGGCTCTGACGCGGATCATGGGACAGTTGGACGATCTGTGTTCCTGCGCTGATGCCGACCAGGTCGTAAGTTCCCTCCTCAAGAAGTTCGATGTCGTGACCGGCCTTTCCGCCTGGTCAGATCCCAAACACACACACTGACTGGTTCCGGTTCGTCGCTGAAATCCGATCTCCAGGCGACTGTGCGCGCGGCGCTTGCCGCAGTCGAGCCAGGCGAGCTCGTGGTTCGCGCCTTGCGCAGTACTCCACCGCCTGCTGGCCGCGTTCGCCTGCTCGCGGTCGGTAAGGCCGCGGCCGCCATGGCCGCGGGCGCGCTGGCATTTCTCGGAGACCGCGTGAATCGCGGCGTCGTGATTGCCCCTTCCGACGTCGAGATCGATCCGCGACTCGCCAGTGTCCGCGGCGATCACCCGATGCCGTCCGACCACAGCGAGCGCGCCGGCCGGGCCGCGCTCGATCTCGCGCGGGCGCCCGACGACGCGGCTGTTCTTCTCGTATTGCTGTCGGGTGGGGCGTCGGCGCTGATGGCCGCTCCGGCCCGTGGCATCAGCCTGGCCGACAAGCAGCGCACGACGGATCGACTCCTTCGAGAGGGCGTGACCATCGCCGAGCTCAACACAGTCAGAAAGCATCTCTCAGCGGTCAAAGGCGGCCAGCTCGCCGCCGCTTCAACCGTGCCGGTGATGACGTTGGCCATTTCCGATGTCGTCGGCGATGACTCGGCCGTGATCGGCTCGGGTCCGACCGTCGCGGATACCAGCACCTTCGCGCAGGCACTGGCGATCGTGACCCGCGCCGGCGGAGCCGGAGTCTTTCCCGCGGCGGTAATGAAACGGCTCCAGGAGGGTGCTCGCGGGAGCGTCAAGGAAACACCCAAGAAAGGTGACCGGCGGTTGGAAAGAAGCCGATGGACGCTCATCGGAGGACGCGCGAACGCGATGGACGCCGCGGCGATCGAAGCGCGGAGCCATGGCTACGAGGTGCACGTGAAACACGAGCCCGTGGTCGGCGAGGCCCGCATCGCAGCAGGCGAGTGGTTGCCGTGGCTGTTTGGTTCCGTTCAGCGACCTGGCCGCGTGTGTCTGATTTCGAGCGGGGAAAGCACGGTCAAAGTGACCGGGAACGGACTGGGCGGCCGCAATCAGGAGTTTGCGCTGGCGCTGGCGCGGCCATTGGCTCGCATCCGCCGTCCCGTTGCGCTGGCCAGCGTTGGCACAGACGGTGTGGACGGCCCGACCGATGCCGCCGGTGCGGTCGTATCATCCGACACGCTGACGAGAGCCACACGCGCCGGCCTAGCCGACCCGGAGAGCTACCTGGCCAACAACGACGCCTATCATTTTTTCGAACCCTTGGCGGACCTGCTGAAGACCGGTCCAACGGGCACGAACGTCGGCGATCTTCAGATCTGCCTCATCCAGCCCGGCGGCCGCTCTGAACCCAAGCGTAGCGTCCCGGTCTCGTAGCTCGAGGCCCCAGCCCCCAGCCTCCGATATATTCACCTCTACATGCAGTCGTCAGAACAGATTCTCGCGTTGATGCGCGAACGGGTTCACCACCCCGCGGCGATCCGCGAATTGCTCCAGCTCTTGAAGGTGCCCCGCGAGGAGCGCGCGTCGTTCAAGCGGGCCATCAAGGCGCTCGTCGAAACGGGCGATCTCATACAGATCCGCGGCCAGCGGTTCGGCCTCCCCGAGAAGATGGACCTCTACGTCGGCCGTCTTCAAACACACGCGGGAGGATTCGGTTTCGTCGAACCCGAGCGGCCACTCGAAGGCGGCGGCGACATTTACATCTCCGGCCCTCATCTGAACGAGGCGATGCACGGCGATCGCGTTGTCGTGCGCATCGAGCGCATCAAGGGGGGTGGTCGAGCGGAAGGGCGCGTCATCCGCATTCTCGAACGCGCCAACACCTGGCTCGTGGGCCGCTACGATCGCGACGAGAACGGCATGGGTTACGTCGTGCCGTTCGATCGGCGCGTGCTGATGGATATCTTCGTCCCGCCCGGGCAAGAAGGCGGGGCATCCGCAGGTGAGATGGTCTCGCTCGAGCTCACGCGGTGGCCGACGCCCACGCGCGGAGCGATCGGCCGGGTCGCAGAAGTCCTCGGCGACATCGATGCACCGGGAGTCGATACCGAAATCATCATCCGTAAGTACGGCATCCCGGACGCTCACTCGGCCGACGCCGTGCGAGAGGCGCTGGCTCTGGGGGCTGGGGTGTCCGACCGCGATCTGAAGACGCGAACGGACTTCCGCAATTGGCTCACCGTAACCATCGACGGCGAGCACGCGCGCGACTTCGATGATGCCATCACGATCGAAAAGCTGCCGAATGGTCACTATTGGCTGGGCGTGCACATCGCTGACGTCTCGCACTACGTCCAGGACGGCAGTGCGCTCGATAGCGAAGCGTACCAGCGGGGAACGTCCGTCTACTTCCCCGAACGCGCCGTTCACATGTTTCCTGCGGAACTGGCCACCGGGCTCTGCAGTCTCAATCCACGCGTCGATCGACTGGTGCAATCGTGTCTGATGGAGGTGGACCGCCGCGGCGAGGTCGTCCGCTACGAGTTTCACGACGGCGTGATCAACAGCAACGAGCGGATGACCTACACCGACGTGAACGGCATCTTGACCGAAAAGCGCGCGGAACTTCGCGAGCGCTATGCGCCGCTCGTTCCCACCTTCGAGCTCATGGCGGAGCTGTTTCACATCCTCAACGATGCCCGACGACGCCGCGGGTCGATCGATTTCGACCTGAACGAGGCCGAGGTGATCATGGACGCCGGCGGCATGGTCGAGGCGATCATCGCGTTGCAGCGGAACATCGCTCATCGCCTCATCGAAGAGTTCATGCTTCTGGCCAACGAAACCGTCGCAACCTTTCTCGAGTCGCAGAACGCGCCATCCCTCTATCGCATTCACGAAGAACCCGACGTGCTCAAGGTAGCGAAGTTCGAAGAGTTCATCTCGGGATTCGGTCTGAGCCTGGGCGCGCCACTAACTGCGTTGCGGCCGCGACATTTCCAGAAACTCCTCGAGCGCATCCGCGACAAGCCGGAAGAGCGGCCGATCGCGTTCCTCATGCTGCGAACGATGCAGAAGGCGAGATACGCGCCGGTCAACGCCGGACACTTCGGCCTGGCGGCGGCCAGCTACACGCACTTCACGTCACCCATCCGCCGGTATCCGGATCTCATCGTGCACCGCGCGCTACGCGCCGTCCGTCACGAGCTGCTGTCAGACGAAGCGCGTGAAGTGTGGGCTGACGATCTGCCAGAAGCGGCGCGGCATACCTCGGAGATGGAGCGGCGGGCGGACGATGCGGAGCGGGAGCTGCTGCAGTGGAAGAAAGTCAAGTTCATGGCTGACAAGGTCGGCGACGAGTTCGAGGGCTACGTCACCGGAGTCGCTGCTTTCGGCTTGTTCGTGGAGCTCATCGAGCACTACGTCGAAGGGTTGATCCACATCTCGACGATGGCCGACGACTACTACCGGTTCGTCGACAGCGCTCACATGCTGCGCGGCGAGAACACTCAGAAGGTGTACCGACTCGGTGACCAGGTTCGTGTGCAGTGCATTCGCGTCAACATGGATGAGCGGCGTATCGACCTTGGACTGGTCGAGATTCTGGAACGCGTGCGAGATGGAGAACGCGGACCGCGGCGCAGCAAGGCGCGGCCCAAGGT
>JBKPSC010000491.1:0-8919 GCA_046734915.1 Acidobacteriota bacterium
CGCCAGAACCGCCAGCGCCAGAAGAATCCATCCGACGCGAACAATCCTCAGCCGCTTCCGAAGAGCGTCACGGTCGTCGGTCGCGACGAGAGACCACACCGGCAGCTGCAGCGCCACCACCGCGAACGTCGCGAGCGCGAGCAGCAAGAGGGGTGGCGCCGCGAGCGGCGTAAACGTCATCTGATCGAAATTGAAGACCAGGCCCTCTTTCACGGTGTTCGACCGTCGGCGAAGCTGCTCCTTGACCCTCTCAAAGACCGTCACCGTAGCCGGTGGCGCCGTGAGCGATTCCGTGGGACCGTCGATTCGTTGGACGGTCAATTCCGGAACGCACCATGAGGCCTTGTAGTCCGGCGGCCGCATGCGCTTCAGCGTCAGGATCGACTTGAGGTCTGCGAAGTCGCGAGAACGCTCGAATCGGAGAAATGGATACCAGACCACCAGAATCGCGCATGCCGCTACCACCAGTGGCGCGAGCTTCACCGGAGGCCGGTAGACGAGCCAAATCACCGGAAAGACGAACATGGCCGGGGCGAGAACCATGTCGACGTACATCCCCACCGACCACGCGACGATCGCCGCCGCGAGATAGGCTGCGTTGTTGCGCGTGACCCACAGGACGCAGAAGAGGACCATCCAGACATAAAAGAACGGATTGCCGATAGACCAGAGCGAGCCGGCGTTGAAGAGGCCATTCCGAGACAAGCCGTAGGCAATGAGCGTGAGATAGGCGCAGCGGGAACCAAACGTCATCCGGGCCAGCAGGAACAGGCCAGTGAGCGTGCCCACAAAGAGCGCCGCGCTGCCCACGGCCTCATACAGCCTGGGATCATGGAACACAAGCATCCCCGGGATCATCAGCCAGGCCGTTCCAGGTGTGGCATATGCCCAATAGCTCGAAACGTCGCCGCGATCAGGCAGTGCGCCGTCCGAGATGAATTTCGCCGCCGCGTCCATGAAGTTGATGTGGTCGAAGTTCATGAGGCGTGAATTCCAGCCCTGAAATGCCAGCGCAATCCCGACCAGCGCCACGACCAGAATGGCGCCAGCGGCGCAGAAATTCTCTTTTCCGATCCAGCGGATTGAATTTTGCATGGATCAAATTCTCAGGATGCCACGGGAGTGCACACAATCGCACTCGTAGGGCCCCGATGCAAGTCCAGATCCACACAGCCGATGGTTCAGAGCTGGAGCCACGATGCTTCTTTCCGTTGTGATCCCGGTTTACAACGAACTCGCCGCGCTTCCTCCCCTTTTGTCGAGTCTGACGGCCGCCCTTTCCGAGAGCGATCTCGAATACGAGGTCGTGTTCGTCGACGACGGAAGCCGCGACGGCAGCGTCGATCTGCTGAAGCAGATGACCGAACAGGACGTACGGATCCGGGCGCTCTTTTTCAGCCGGAACTTTGGTCATCAAGCCGCAATCACCGCCGGCATGGACTTCGCGATGGGAGACGCGATCGTGGTGATGGACGCGGATCTTCAAGATCCACCCGAGCTCCTGCCCGAGATGGTCAGTCTGCTGCAAATGGGATATGACGTCGTGTCCGCCCAGCGAATCACACGCTCGGGCGACAGCGCTTTGAAGCGGAAAAGCGCCGCCTTGTTCTATTGGATCATGCGGAAGACCGTGGACGAACGGCTCCTGCCGGAGGTCGGTGATTTCCGCATGTTCAGCCGCCGCGCCATCGTCGCCATCCGCCAGCTTCGCGAGCAACATCGGTTCATGCGCGGCATGGTGGCGTGGCTCGGACTGAACGAAGTCATCATCCCGTTTCACCGTCACGCGCGCGTCGCCGGCGAAACGAAGTACCCACTCTGGAAAATGCTCAGATTCGCGTGGACGGCGATATCGTCGTTTTCCGCCGTGCCCTTGCGTCTGAGCATCCTCGTCGGTCTGCTGGTGACGCTGTGCGGCCTCGGATACGGCGGTTACATCTTCACCGCGTGGATGATGAACATGACGGTCCCCGGATGGACGTCGCTCGTCTGCCTGAACATCGTCTTTTCGGGAACGACCATGGTTGCCGTCGGCCTGGTCGGCGAGTACGTCGCCCGCATCTACGAGGAAGCCAAGGGGCGGCCACTCTACGTGGTTGCCGACAGCGCCAATCTGCCGACCGACCGGACGAGCGTCGAGAAAGCGGTCGTTCTGCCGGCTCAATCACCCGTCGAGAGTCCTGACTACGAAGCGCCGAACTATGGAGCCGTCACTCGAGCCAGCTGAATTCGACGGCTATGCGTCGGATTACGAAGCGCTGCTTCGCGATCCGATCCGCGACACGTTTGCCGCGTCCCGAGCGTTCTTCTTCGAGCGGAAGCTCCAGGTGTTACGTCGCTTTTACGACCGTCACGGGATCGACCCTCTAGGTGTCGAGTGGCTGGACGTCGGGTGCGGTCAGGGTCAGCTGCTGCGCCTTGGACGGCCGTATTTCAGGTCGGTCGCGGGCTGCGATGTGTCGGGAGCGATGCTCAAGCACTGTGTCGGTCTGGAGGTCCGGCGACAGCTCGCACCGAGCGAGCTTCCCTTCCCGGACGGTGTATTCGATCTGGTCACAGCGGTGTGTGTGTATCACCATATTCCGGACACCGACCGGTCGTCATTCACGGCCGAGGTGCTCCGCGTCCTGAGGCCCGGCGGCATCTTGTCGATCATCGAACACAACCCCGTTAACCCCGCGACCCGGCTCATCGTTGCCCGGACGCCCGTCGACGCCGGCGCACACCTGCTGATGGCCGGACGGGCGGCGAGCCTGATGGCTGCCGCCGGTGCGAGAGTCATGGAAACGCGGTACTTCCTGTACTTCCCGCAACGCCTGCATCAGTACTTGAGCGGGCTGGAGGATCGGTTGTCCTCGACGCCGCTGGGCGGCCAATACGCCGTGTTTGCCGCAAAGCCCTGATCGACAATTGGGAATTCTGCCGTTCCGCCGCTCCCGCGTACAATGCCGCCGGGCCCTCGATGAAAGTGATCTTCGGCGTGCTCGTCGTCGCCGCGGCAGCCACTCTCGGCGACTTCATCTGGTACACCTTCGGCGTCCGGCACACGATGTCGGCTGGCCTCGTTCACGGTGCGCTGCTGCTCACATCGGTGGGCGCTGTACTCGGCTTCGCCAGCGGTCACGTCGTCAAGGGACTCCCCCTGGGGGCACTCGCCGGCATCGTCGGCGCGATCAGTTACTACATCCTCGTGGCGGTCATGGATCGGCGGACCTACGGTTCGGCTATTCCTTCAGCGTGGGTCATCATGTGGCTGACTCTCGCCGCGCTCGACGGACGGTGGCTGCGCGCGCCGAACCGGCGGACGTGGACTGAGGTCGCCAGGCGAGGCGTTACAGCCGCCGCCCTCGGAGGCCTGGCGTTCTCGCTGGTGATGACCACGCTGTGGGGTCGACCACCGGCAGGAGGACGCAATTACGTCGTTCAATTCCTGGCGTGGACCTTCGCCTGGGCGCCCGGACTGCTGGCGCTGACGCTCGGAAGGTCCAGCGAATCGGTCAGCGGCCCCGATCTCCTCAAGCGCATCGATCGTGGTGAGTCACCGAACGTCGTGGATGTGCGCTCCCAGAGTGAATTTGCGGCCGGCCACGTTCCTGGTGCGGTCAATGTCCCCTACAACGAGGTACTGTCACGAGCGATCGAAATCCCCGGTGGCGCCGGGGACGAGGTGATCCTCTATTGCGGACACGGCCCTCGTGCGTATCTCGTCGGAACGGCGCTTCGCTCACGCGGGCGGTCGAGGATTGCCTATCTCGCGGGCCATTGGGCCGCCTGGGAACGGTCAGGACTGCGCGTGGAGCGTGCGACGGATCGGTCCGCCTAGCGATCCCTCCTGGTCTCCTCACGGAAGGCACGACGCGAGAAAACGTGGAGCGGGGCCTTCGCAGGGAAACGGACGGTAGAACGTCAGCAGCCGCCCGGCGATGATCACGCAAATCCAGAGCGTCAGCGATACGGCCGCCATGATTTTTGCTGCCCGCGGGGTGTCCACGGTCGGCCCGCCGGTAATGGCGCGGCGATATGACGTGGCGTAGAACGACAGCGCGTTGCAGCCGGCCAGAAGCACGAAGAGCATCTTCGCCTGGAATGAGATGTTGTAGATGTACTGATCCGGTTCCGCGATAAGGAACAGTGATCCGGTGATGGCGTTGAGTCCGAAGCCGACCAACCCCCATCGGATCAGCCGATGCATCGCCGCCAGCGGGATGTGCCGGCCAACGCCCAGCAGCCGCAAATCGAACAGCCCCACCGTCCCGATGAGCAGAGAGAGCCCGATGAAGTGGAGGCTCTCGGCGATCGGCCAGACCCACACCGTGTGCATCAGCCGTGCGACCGCCGTCAGGGCGGCAAACGCGTTGACCAGCCAGATCTGGAGTTCGACCATCGCTCTCAGAAATCGACAAGCAGTCGACGGTAGGTGTAAGCCAGGAGGCGGCCCGCCGTGATGGCGCCGGCCCATGCCGCCAGCGACGCGACGGCCAGCCATCTGGCTGTCCTCGGACTGCGTTCATCGGGCGGTCGAAGCTGCGGCGGCCGCACGAAGCGGCGATCGATCGCGGCCGACAGACTCATCGCGATTCCGATCAACCCCAGCTTCACGTAAAAGAGCGGATTCGTCAGGGCCTTCGTCGGGTAGGCGATGAGCAGCGCCGCGCCGGAAGCGGCGTTCAACCAGAATCCGAACATCATGATCGGAGAGAACCGCCGCAGCTCACGCGTCGGAATGCCGGGGGCCATCCCCAGGAGATGGATGGCGATCGCCACATTGACGCCGACGGCGAGCGCCATGCCGATGGCGTGGGCTGACAGGATGGCCGGAAATGCCAGGATGGACGTCGACTCACGAGTCCACACGCTGAGCGGCGTCGATTCGATCCACCGAAACAGCGGATCCATGAGAGCGAATTGTAACGTGGAGGTACACTGCGTATGAGCCCAGCATGAGCAATACGAGCCGGAAGCGAGACAAGACCGACCCGCCTGCCTCGCCGCCACAGTCGGCAGGCACCACCCGCCGCGAATCACTCGGGAGGATGCTTCGTTCCTTGATTCCGGCGGCGGAAGGACGAACGTCGAAGTCGATGCGCGAGGCGCGCGATGTGGTCACACACTGCCGCGCATTGTTGTCCGAACGCGGTGAGGTGTCGGGGGCGAGATTGGCGAATGACGTCGTTCAGACCTACAAGAGTCTCGAGGCTCCAGCACGGGAGGCTTTCTTCGACTTCCTCGCCACCGAGTTCTCGCTGAACCCTGACGCCGTCGGGCGTGCCGCCACCACCTACCAGGCGGAGCCCTCCGAGGCCAATCTTGTCCGGCTGCAAAACGCCGTCGAGCCGCCCCGGCTCGAGCTCTTCCGCCGCATCAATCTGGCTCATGGCGGAACGACCGCGCTCGTCGATTTGAGGCGCCGCCTGCTGGAGACCCTCGACGAGCACCCTGAGCGCATCGGCGTCGACGCCGATCTCCTGCAGCTGTTTCGCTCCTGGTTCAATCGCGGGTTCCTCTCCCTCCAGCGGATCGAGTGGCGTACGTCGGCCCTGGTGCTCGAGCGGCTCATTCAGTACGAGGCCGTCCACCAGATTCAAGGGTGGCGCGATCTGCGGCGCCGCCTGGAGGACGATCGCCGCTGCTACGCCTTCTTTCATCCCGCGCTCCCCGAGGAGCCGCTGATCTTCATCGAGGTGGCGCTGGTCCGCCGGATGCCGGCGAAGGTGCAGCCCTTACTGGATCCGGAGGCGCCGGTCGTCGACCCGGCGAGCGCGGACTGCGCCATCTTCTATTCGATTACGAACTGCCAAGCGGGACTTCGCGGTGTGTCCTTCGGCAACTTCCTCATCAAGCAGGTCGTTGAGGAGCTCGGGCGCGAATTCCCTCAACTCCGGACCTTCGCCACGCTGTCTCCGGTCCCGGGCTTTGCCGCCTGGCTGGCCCACCAGGGCGAGCCGCTCACGGTGGACGGTCGCCGAACGACGATGCACGCCATCATCGACGCGATAGGCCTCCGCCAGCTCCATCAGCCGCCGGTTCAAGCGGCAATTCAGAAGAAGCTGACACGCCTCTGCGCGCAATACCTGCTTCATGCGAAACGCGGACCGCATCCGGCCGATCAGGTCGCACGCTTCCACCTGGCCAACGGCGCCCGTCTGGAGCGCCTCAACTGGATGGGCGATATCTCGACTGCCGGTCTGAAGCGTTCTCTCGGTTTCACGGTGAACTACGTCTATCGGCTCGCTGACCTCGAGTCGAATCACGAAGCGTACGCCAAGGCCTTCGAGGTGAGCGTCTCGCGTGAGATCCAGTGGCTGGGCAAGCCCGACTCGGGGGCCAAGGTGCCTGGAGACGCCGCCGAGCCACCGGCGCGGGCCGGCGGCGACACACCAATTGTGTGATTGGATGACGGAATATCTGCGGTAGCGGCCGGTCGGCCGGGTTGCGCGATCGTGCAGTCTGCCGAAAACCGACGCAAGACCACGACAATCGTGCGGGGCACGTGTGTTGCCTGCCAACTTTGGTATGAATGCACGCTGGCTGGCGCCTGCACTCGCCATTTTTCTGTCTGCCGCTCCGGGCGCCGCCCAGGATCTGTCGCCCGCGATTCAAACTGCCGCGTTGTGTGCGCCGGTGGGCACCGTGCCGCCGCAACGCGCTCCATATATCGTCGGCCCCGACTCGCTTCAGCCGACGCTTCGCGCCGTCGGGGACAACGTGCCGATCTTCGGCGTGACAGCCGACGCCGTCGGGTTGGGCCAGCGATTCTTCATTCGTCGAACGATGAGCTTCCATGGAGCGCCAAAGGCCTCCCACACCATCGGCTGGCTGCACATCACGAAGGCCGAAGGAACCATTGCGACAGGGACCATCGACTTCGCCTGCGACGCCATCGCCCCTGGGGACCGGCTCGAACCATATGTCGACCCGGGCCTGCCGCCGTTCATCGATCGGACCGATGCCACAGGCACCCCGGATTTCGCCCGGACAGGACGGGTTCTGTACGGTCCTGATGGGCGGCAGATGGCCGGCGGGCGGGATTTCATGCTCGCCAGCATCGGACAGGATCGCGGCGTCGCGCCTGGCGCGCGGTACGCCGTCTACCGACAGGTTTCCGCCAACGCCGCGCCAGGGCCTTCCTTTGCTGAAGCGGTCGTCGTCTCGGTGTTCGCCGACAAGTCGCTGCTGCGCGTGACCGACGCACACGAAGAGGTCGCGAATGGCGACGTCCTCGTTCTGAGGGTCGGCGGCACGGGCCCCGGAGACGCGGCGGCGGACGCACCGCAATCGTTCGGCGGCTCCGGCGGCGAAGGCAGTGCGCCCGAGATCGTCCCCGTCCGAGAGCAAGAGGACGCGACCGCGTCGTCGGACGAACCAGTCCGCAGCCTGACGTTCGAAGACCTCTACTTCGATTTCGATCGATACACGTTACGTGCTGAAGCGCAGAAAGAGCTCGACGAAGCCGTCAAGACGCTCGACAGCAATCCAGCTTTTCGGATTCAAATCGCCGGGCACACCTGCAACATCGGTACAGCCGAGTACAACCTGGCTTTGGGAGAGCGGCGGGCGAAGGCCGTCCAGGACTATCTCGTCGCACATGGCGTCCCGGCGAACCGTCTGGCGATCGTGAGCTACGGCGAAGAGGAGCCGAAGTACGACAACACACGCGCGGAGACACGGCGCCTGAATCGGCGCGCGGCCCTCGTCGTCACGGTTCAGCGCGGCAACTAGCCACGCCCGGCGTCGATCGTTTGACGGTTGACGGCACCCAATGAAGGCGCCGCATACGCTCGCGATCGCGCTCGCCGGTGCGCTGGTCGGACAGGTCGGAGCGCCGCAAACCACGCCGTTTCGCGCGGTCGGCATCGTCGAGATTCCGCGGCTGTTCGCCGATACGTCCAGCGGCGGCCTCACGCCGGCGGATCGTAACCTCCGTCTCGAACTTCGACAGCGTCCTGGCCCCGAGAGCCCACTCGCCGCGACGATCTCGTCGCCGGACCAGCTCGAATCGAGGGAGTACGGCTACGAGCTCGCCGGCGCCGTGGTCTACGCGCGTGAACGCGGTTGGAATCTCGTCCGAGCCGTCGGTGGCGTGGCCGGATGGCTCGCTCCTCGCGAGGCGGGGGCCTTCCACTCTCTCGAGTCGTTGATCACCGCGGGCCTGCCGTATCTCACCGACGACTGGGACGGCCTGATCAGCGAAGCACCCGAGAGTCAAATCCGGCGGCGAGTCCCCGATGATCCGGCACGGCGTCTCATCGGGTTCCTCGTACCGCAAGCAGAGACATCGACGCCCTATCCGATATTCGAACGGCCGGACCGCTCCTCGAAGGTCATCGGAGAGGTCACCGCGAAGAATCCGGACACGACGCTCCAAACGACCCACGACATCCCTCATCGCGTGCTGGTGCTCGATCGGCAACAAGGCTGGTTTCAGGTCGTGCTCACCGACCTGAGTCCGAGACAGGCGGCGCGCGTGTGGATCGAAGAGCTTCCTGTCTGGCGGTTTCAACCCGTTGACGATGAGGCCCAGCGACGGCAGCTGGCTACACGAGCGTGGGGACCGGAAAAGTGGAGCGTTCAGACGCGCAGCACGCGCCGCCTCGGCGACACGCTCTGGGTCGAAGTGGAAATTCTCAGTCATTCGCTCTGCGAGGATCCTGAGCCACCCTCTGTTCGAGCGCGCGGCTGGATTCGGGCTCACGCCGCGTCGGGGGCGCCCGCGATCTGGTTTTACTCGCGCGGCTGTTGACATCGACGTGTGGCATCGAGGCTCTATTCACAATCCTTCGTTCCGGCCAAATCCCTGACGGATGCTCACGCGGGCGCTCAGGCGACTGCTAATATGACCCATGGTCGGGCACGGCCCGGGAAGCTCTTCGGTATCCTCCGATTTGATGGCTCATGGTCATACCGGCGATGACTCACGCC
>JBKPSC010000492.1:0-4922 GCA_046734915.1 Acidobacteriota bacterium
ATCCAAAGGCCACGCGTCCCGGCTGGCCTCGGTCGCGCAGACCAACTACTCGCAGCTTCGGCATGCGCCGCTGGTCGCGATCGGCGCCTTCAACAACGCGTGGTCGATCCGGGTCACCGCCGAGCTGAGGTTCGTGTTCGAGTATCGAGTGATCGACGGGGTTGCCTATCATTGCATCGTCGACCGGCGCAATCCGACGAGCGTCCTGTGGAAAGTGGCGCAGCCGGCGAGTGGCGGAATGAGCGAAGACTATGCGATCGTGACGCGGGTTTTCGAGCCGACCACGGAGAAGACGGTGATGTCAGTGGCCGGTATCGAGACGTATGGCACGCTCGCGGCAAGCGAGTTCGTCACGGAACCGCCCTATCTCGAGACTGCGCTGAGCGCCGCGCCGCCGGACTGGCGGCGCAAGAACGTGCAATTCGTCCTGGGCACGAAAATCATCGATGGGACTCCCGGGCCACCGCGGATACTGGCCACTCAATTCTGGTAAGCGCATCGGCGGACACGTCTACCGTGCCGTCGCGTCCGCCTGGTCTACGACGGGGAGGACGCCACGCTCGAAGGGACGGTGCGACGCAAGCAGCTGACGCACGGGGATCGCGACCTGCCGCCTCGCCAGCGGACGCTGCGCGCGGGCGGCGCCCATATGCGCGCGCTCGACGGCTCCTACCGACCCAACTGCCAGACCAGACCGAGACTGAGGCGAATGTGGTTTTGCATGCCCCGTTCGACCGGCACCACGGCCACGGCCGCGTTCGTCGAGACCTTCGGCCGCGACAAGAAGGTCGGATCCCAGTCCATCGAGAGTCGAAACTGAAGACGATGTGCGAGCGTCCTGTCGAGGCCGGCGCCGAGAGCCGCGGCGAGTCCGACATCGGACAGATGATCACCGTACGACACGCTGCTCGGCTGTCCAAATGGCTGGCCGCTGAAAACGACGAGCCAACCCGGCAAGGAGGCGGGGTTGGAAACGTACTCCACGTTGTCTCCCGAAAGGGAGAACGTCGAGCTCGATCGCACCGCTCCGACGAGAGCGTGCGCGAACACTGACGTCCGTTTGCTCTCTCGCGCCGTCCACACCGGACCCGCCGTGAAGTACATGGCGCTCGCATCGTCCCTGTACCGCACGCGGACCGCGCACAACGACGGCGGCTGGCAATAGGCAGTGTCGCCGCGAAACGGATCGGAGTGCCGCGACACGCTGGCCTTCAGTCCGAGGTGCGCGCGTAATCGTCTTTCGATCGAGACCTCGAAACCATACGCGCCGCCGCCGGTGCTCAGGAACGGCGATACCGGCTGATTGAAAACGATCAGGAACGGCACCGCGGCGTAGTCGGCATTGAGCGAATAGGCGCCGAAAACGCGAACCGCAGGCGCCGGCGCGGAACTCTGGCCGGACGACGGATGTACGAGCCCGTCGGTCCGGACGCCGTCCACGTGGACCGCGGCGGCGCCGGCGACGGGATCGCCAGTCTGCGCATCGAGCACACGCTCGCCGATCACGGGTCCAGCCTGGAGCGCCGCCAACCCGAGCCACGCCGAGAACGCGAGCGCCGCCGCCATACCGCCCCCTTGTTACTACGTGTGTAGTCTTAGACGTTACTACATCCGTAGTAGTCTGGACAGGCCTTCGTCGAGGCGACCCCGCCTTGGACTGACGAACCGGGTCGTGGGCCTTCCCCCGATCGCGGGGCTCGCTCGCCGCGCTCGCACGGCAAGGTGGCGATCACTCCGCGCGCAGCGCGTCGATTGGCTGGATACGGAGTGCGCCTCGCACCGGCCCCAGGGTCGCCAGCGCAGAAACCGCGACGACGGCGCACCCATACACGGCGATGGCGCGCACCATGTCTCCCTCCGACAGGCGGTCGGCGATGACCAATCCGATGAGGATACCCAGGCCGATCTGCGTCATCGGGCCACGAAAGAGCACCGCGACCACGTGCCGCGGCCGCCCGCCCAGCGCGACGCGAATGCCCACCTCTCGCGTTCGTTGCGAGGCGGTGAAGGCGAGCACCGAGTAAATGCCGGTCAGCGACAGAAGCACGACGACGACGGCCAGGGCCAGGAAGAGCCAGAAGAGCAGCGTCATCGTACGGGCACCTGCGGCAGCGACTTGATCGAAGCGGGCGATCTCCGAGATCTGAAGCGTGGGCTCGACATCTCTGGCGATGGACCGCAGGCGTGAGGCGAAGAGCAGGGGATCGCCCGTGGTATGGACGGCCATGCGGACCGGATAACTTCCGCCAGGAACCAGCGGGTGATAGATGCGGGCCCTCCTCGAGCCGCGCTCTTCCTCCGGAGCTATGCCGACATCCGGCACGACGCCGACGATCTGATGCCACGGTTGGTTTGCGGACTTCGCCGAATCCTGCAGTGTGAGGTCGCTGTAGCGAAGTCGCCGGCCGATCGGGTTGCTGCCTCCAAGCACCGCCTGCGCGAACGACTGGTTCACGATGACGGTCCGGGCATCGGGCAGCAGATCGCCGGAGTGAAACGCACGGCCGGAGAGGATCGGCGCGTCCAGCACGGCGAAGAAGTCCAGAGCGACCCAGGCCGAAGACACTCGCCGGTTGCTGGAATTCCGGTCCACGGTCGCGGCGCTACCCTCGTCGACGTCGATTTGCCGCGACGGGTGATCCATCAACGGCAGCACGCTGGCGACCGTGACGCCCGTGACGCCGGGTTCGGCCTCGAGTCTTCGCTCGAGCTCCTGGATCGCGGCGGTGAATCTGCCCGTGAACGTCGCGCCGGCCGCGCCGGGCACCTTGTCGCGGTCCATCGCCATCGTCGCGGCGAGATACTGTTCCGGCGCAAGCCCGGCGTGCGCCGCGCGTGCCCCCTTGATCGCGTCTCCATAAATCGCGATGACGGGAGTCGGGACGATGGCCATGACCGCGACCTGCATGACGATCAATACCGTCCAGATGCCGCCGAAGCGAAGGCCGCCGCCTGTCGGGCCCGACTGCCTCAGGCGCGTCCCGATACCGCGGGTCACTTTGAGCCCCGGGAGAAGTCCGGCGACGCCGGCGGCGATCAGCGTCAGCAGCGCCGCGTACAGCAGAGTCCTCGGCGAGACGCTGGAATGCATCCAGAACGGAACGCGATTCTCGAACATGTTCTCCGTGACCATGGCGAACAGTGAACGCCAGGCCACTTGGGCGCACGTCACCGCGACGAGCGCGGCCACCATCGCCAGCGCCAGTGCTTCCACGAACAATTGCCCCATGATCCGCCCCCGGCCGGCGCCGAGCGCCATGCGCACGAGGATCTCGTTCTCGCGCGTCGCGGCTCGCGCGAACATCAACAGCGCGACATTGCCGCAGACGAGAAACACCAGCAGGACACTCAGCAGGTTGCCCCAGAGCAGTTCCGAGACGCTGTCTGTCGAACACCCGCCGAAGATTGAATCGATGTAGGGCACGATCCGCGGCTTGAGATGCTCGTGCGTGTCGGGAAACGCGGCGGCAGCCGTGGCGCCGAGGATCGTCATTTCCGGTTGCGCGGTTTCGACCGTCGCGCCCGGCGCCAGCCGGCCGAAGACCCGCAGGCCGGGGCTTTGCTTCCGCGGGTAGTTCACGGGATCCAGCCTGAGAGGCACCCAGAAGCCATGCGCCAGGGGAAAACGAAAGCCCTCCGGCATCACGCCCACGATGGTGTGGGCCACGTTGCCGAGACGAAGCTCCCGTCCGATGACGTTTGGATCGGACCCGAATCGCGATTGCCAGACGTCGTGTCCGATCACGACGACCCACGGTGCGTCGGGCTTCTCATCGGCCTCGACCAGCGGCCGCCCGAGAACGGGGCGCTCCCGGACGACACGAAACGTGGCCGCGCTGATCTCCGCGACCGGTACTGGCTCCGGGGCGGCATCGCCCACGATGACGTTCCAGTTGCGGTCACGATAGGCCGCAAGGTCCGGCACGGACTTCAGAGCATCGCGCCACGCGACGAAGTCGTGAAGGGTCGGCGCGCGTTCGCCGCGACTGGCGGTGTCGACCATCACGATCCCGACAATCCGGTCGCCGCCGGCAAGGGGCAGCGCCGGGCGCATGATCTGCGTGTAGAACTCGAAGGCGACGATGCCGCTCCAGATCGCGAAGGCCATCGCGATCGTCCCGACGACCGTCAGGCCGATGTGCTTCACGAGCAGCCGCAGGGCGAGCCGGACGTCCAACGACAGGCCCCGCAACGGCGTCAAGCCGCCGTTCGTCTCCTGCGCGGCGCGGCCATGCACGACGATCATCGTGAAGAACGCGATGTGGCCGCGCATCCAGATCCAGCGTCTTCGCCACCCCGGTCCGGTGCGCGACGCCTCTTCGTATTCCGCCTGCAGGTCGGCGATCGCCGGATCGACCAGGCGCTCCATCGTGATCGGCGCGCACAGGCGTGCGGCCAGCACCCGAAGCCGCGTGCCCGGCGGCGTCATCGCCCCAACTCCGGCACCAGATGCGTCGCGCCGCTGGTCCAGGCCGCGAACATTCGGCGACCGAGCGCTGTCGCCGCGTAGAGGCGTCGAGGCAAGCCCCCAATCCCGGACGGTGCAGCGTCGAGCTTCGACGTGATGTAGCCCTTGTCTTCCATCCGACCGAGCGTGACGTAGACGGTGCCGCGTTTCAGCCGGCCCCGCGACGAGGCCACGAGCTGCAGGCCGTACAAGTCCCGATGCCGGAGCAGCAACTCGAGGACGAGCAGTTCTTTCGGAGAAAGGGTGAGAAGCCGAGGGTGCGGGCCGGGCACGGCGAGCAGTCTTACATCGCTGTAAGACTGATGTCAACCGTAGGCTATTGCACGCCCAGGTCCTTCAAGCCGCGCTGGATCTGCGCCTTCCAGTACGAGCGAAATACACCCACGCTGTCGTCGTCCGGCAACAGCACGAGCGCTTTTCGATACGCCTTTTCCGCGTCGGTGTTGTCACCGGT
>JBKPSC010000493.1:0-5105 GCA_046734915.1 Acidobacteriota bacterium
CGACATGTCGGTGGCGGAGTTCTGTCGGGCCTGTCGCGCATACGCCGAGCGCTTCGTCGGCACCATGTCCGAACAATTTCAGCGGCTTGGCGTGCTCGGCACCTGGGACCAGCCGTATCTCACGATGGATTTCCGGTACCAAGCGGCCATCGTGCGCGCGTTCGGCCGATTCGTTGAGCGAAGCCTCGTCTACAAGGGCAAGAAGCCGGTGCACTGGTGCATCCACTGCCGCACGGCGCTCGCCGAAGCCGAGGTCGAGTACGAGGATCATTCCTCGCCGTCCATTTACGTCGAGTTCGTCCTCGCCGGAGACAGCGCCGCCGAGCTCGCAGCCCGTGTCCCCGAGCTCGCCGGCCGACCGGTGTCGGTCCTCATCTGGACGACCACCCCCTGGACCATTCCATCGAATCTCGCGATTGCCTTCCACCCGGAGTTCGACTACGCGGCGTACGACGTCGATGGCCGCGCTGTCATCGTCGCTGAAGCGTTAGCGGCACGTGTCGGTGAGGCGGTTGGCCGGCCGATGACGACGGCCGTGGCCAGAATGAAGGGTGAGCAGCTCGAGCGCATCCGCTTCAGACATCCGCTGTACGCGCGAGATTCGCTCGGCGTTTTAGGTGACTACGTGACGCTCGACGCCGGAACAGGTGCGGTGCACACCGCTCCCGGACATGGCGCCGACGACTTCAACACCGGCATGCGGTACGGATTGGAGATCTACGCGCCAATCGGCCCTGCGGGTCATTTTCTCGAGACCGTCGAGCTCTTCGGCGGCATGCGGGTGTTCGACGCCAATCCGCACGTCGAGAAAGCATTGAAGGAACGCGGACGGCTCTGGCACCGCGAGTCCTTTTCGCATCAGTATCCGCACTGCTGGCGTTGCCACAATCCGGTCATCTTCCTGGCGACGTCACAGTGGTTCATCCGTTTGGACGGCGACGAAGCCGTTCACGAATCGAGCGGAGTGCCGCCACGCACACTGAGAGCGGCGGCGCTCGATCAAGTCGACCACGCGGTGAAGTGGATTCCGCCGTGGGGCCACGACCGCATATACAACATGGTCGCGCATCGGCCCGACTGGTGCATCTCGCGGCAACGGGCGTGGGGCGTGCCGATTCCAGCGCTGGATTGCGTCAAGTGTGGCGAGGCGCTCGTGTCGCCGGCCATTGTCGAGCGGGCGGCCGGTGTGTTCGAGCGGTACGGTGCGGACGCCTGGTACGAGCGGCCCACCGAGGACTTCGTGCCTCCGGATCTCAGCTGTCCGGCGTGCGGCGGGCGGACGTTCGAGCGCGAGATGAACATCCTCGACGTCTGGTTCGATTCCGGCTCTAGTCACGAAGCAGTACTGTCGGTGCGGCCTGAGCTGACCTGGCCTGCCGACATGTACCTCGAGGGCAGCGACCAGCATCGCGGCTGGTTCCAGAGCTCATTGCTCGTCGGGCTCGGGTCGCGCGGACGGGCCCCTTTCCGAGAGGTGCTGA
Organism: Acidobacteriota bacterium; assembly: GCA_046734915.1. Taxonomy (GTDB): domain Bacteria; phylum Acidobacteriota; class Vicinamibacteria; order Vicinamibacterales; family CAVVIG01; genus VFZL01. Next base: position 1,482 of record JBKPSC010000493.1, read on the forward strand.
CGCACGGCTTCATCGTCGCCGAAGACGGCCGGAAGATGTCGAAGTCGCTCGGCAACTCGATCGCGCCGCAGGACGTCATCAAGCAGAGCGGTGCCGACATCCTCAGGTTGTGGGTGTCGATGAGCGACTACACGCAGGAGATCCGCCTCGGCAAGGAAGTCCTCGCCCGAGCGGTCGAAGCGTACCGGAAGATCCGGAACACCCTCCGCTACCTCGTCGCGAACCTCTACGACTTCGACCCGGCTGCGGATTCGGTCTCGCGCGATCGGCTGGAAGAGGTCGATCGCTACATCCTCGCGCGATACAGCGATCTGGCCGGCCGGATCGTCCGTGCCTACGAGGCCTACGACTACGGCACGATCTTCCAGGCCGTGAATGCGTTCACCACGGTCGATCTGAGCGCCTTCTACGCCGACGTCTCCAAGGACCGGCTTTACACGTTCGCGGCTCGATCCAGTGAACGGCGATCGGCGCAGACGGCCATGTTTGTAATGGCCGAGGGGCTGACGCGCCTGCTGGCGCCAATTCTGACCTTTACCGCCGATGAGCTCTGGCGTCATCTCCCCGGGCCGCGTGACGCGTCCGTGCACCTGGCCTTGTTTCCAACCGCCTCCGAGCTCACGGCTTGGGAGAACCCCGACCTGCTCGTGACCTGGGACGCTCTCATCGCGCTGCGCGAGCGCGTGCTCGCCGAGATCGAGCCGCTTCGCAAGGACAAGCACATCGGCAGTTCGCTCCAGGCAAAAGTCATTCTCGGCGTCACCAAGGCGGAACTCGCAAGGCTGGAGCCGCACGCGACCCTGCTGCCGATGCTCTTTATCGTGTCAGACGTCGAGCTGCGGCCGGCGCCCACGGATGTCGAGAGTCACGCCGAGGCACAGCCGCGGATTGAAATTGCCAGAGCAGGTGGCACCAAGTGCGAGCGCTGCTGGCGCTACGTGCCGGCGGTGTCCGCTGAACCCGAATGGGCCGGTCTCTGCTCCCGCTGCCAGGACGCTCTCGCGGAACCCGCTCGTGGGTAAAGCGTTTGGCGGGCGCCGCCTCGAAATCTGGCTGCCGATCGTGATCGTAGTGCTCGACCAGCTGACGAAAGCGGTGGTCCGCGCGACGCTGCCGCTTCACGAGAGTACGACCGTCATCCCGGGCTTCTTCGATTTCACGCACGTCCGGAATACCGGTGCGGCGTTCGGCATGTTGAACAGCGTGGACTTCCCCGGCAAAACCCTGCTTCTGTCGCTCATCGCCGCCGGAGCGTTGGTCGGCATCGCCATGTACTCGATGGCGCTCGCCACCCATCAGTGGGCCGCCCGGCTCGGGCTTGCTCTGGTCAGCGGCGGCGCCGCCGGCAATCTCATCGATCGCCTCTTTATCGGATCGGTCGTCGACTTCATCGACGTCTACTGGCAATCGTGGCACTTCTGGACGTTCAACATCGCCGATTCCGCGATTACCGTCGGCGTCACGATCATGATCCTCGACATGCTCGGACTGGGCGCACGCCCGGTGCGCGACCGTGCCGCCTGAGATCGTCGAGGTCACGCGAGACCAGGACGGCACGCGGCTCGACCGGTTCCTCGTCTCTGTACTGGCCGATCTGTCGCGCTCTCAAATCCAGCGCCTGATCAAAGACGGCCACATCAGCGTCGACGGTAAGGCGGCAAAGGCCAATCAGCCCCTGAAGCCGGGCCAGTCCATTTCCGTGGACATCCCCGAGCCGGTGGCATCGGCTGTCGTGCCGGAACCACTGCCGCTCCAGATCGTGTTCGAGGACGGAGACATCGTCGTCCTCGACAAGCCACCGGGCATGGTCGTGCATCCGGCCGCAGGCCACGCTCGCGGCACACTCGTCAACGCGCTGCTGCATCACGTCGAAGACCTGAGCGGCATCGGCGGTGAGCGCCGTCCGGGCATCGTGCATCGACTCGACCGCGGCACGTCCGGGCTGATGGTGGTCGCCAAGAATGATGCGGCTCACGAAGCGCTGGCTCGCCAGTTCCGGGACCGCGAGGTCGAGAAAGAGTATTTCGCGCTGGTCTGGGGGGAAGTGCAGCCAGGCCGCCGGATCGACGCGCCGATTGGCCGCGATCCGACGAATCGAAAGCGGATGGCGGCGCGAGCGCGGCGGAGCCGCGAAGCGGTCACACGAATCATTCGAACGGAGCCGTTGACCAGAGCTTTGACGCTTGCACTCGTGGCGATCCATACGGGCCGCACTCACCAGATTCGGGTCCACCTCAGCGCCATCGGACACCCCATCGTGGGCGACGCTCTATATGGCGGCGTCCACCGCAGAGTTCCCGGAGACCTGCGCGCAGTCACACGATTGGAACGCCCCTTCCTACACGCCGCCAGGTTGGCCTTCAAGCATCCCGCCGATGGCCGGCGCATGGAATTCTCAAGCGATCTCCCCGATGATCTTCAATCCGTGCTCGATCGCCTGCGCCATGACCTGACGAGAGACGATCAGCGGCGCTGACATATCGATTCCATTCTGAATTCTGCATTCTGAATTCCGTGTTCTCACGCCTCATAGAGGTTGTCATGAATCGAATCTACGAAGGCCGCGTCTTCGCGGTCGAGGTCGGCCGGCAAGCCTTCCCGAACGGATCCACACACGACGTCGAGATCGTCCGCCATCGCCCATCGGTGGTGCTGCTGCCGATGCTCGATGGTGGTCGAATCGTGCTGATCAGGCAATATCGACCGAGCGTTGCACGAATGTTGTGGGAATTGCCGGCGGGATCCGTGGATCCGGACGAACCGATTGAAGAAGCGGCCCGCCGTGAATGCGCCGAGGAAACGAAGCTCGTTCCCGCGCTCGTCGAACGCCTCGCCGCGCTGTATCCGGCGCCTGGATTCTGCGACGAACAACTCGTGTTCTTTCGAGTCTCGGGACTGCAGCCCCAAGGCAGCGATTCGCCGTACCAGGCCGACGAAGACGAGGATATCGAGACGCGCATCTGCACCGTCACGGAAGCGCGAGCGATGGTCGCCAGTGGCGAGATTGTGGATTTGAAGACCGCCTATGGCCTGTCGCTGGCGTGATTGCCGGCGTCACTCGTGGGCCAAGGCGCTGCAGGCTTCTTCTACCGTCGCCGCGTGGATCGAAACCGTGTCATCGACCCGGCGTGCGTAACCGCCAGCCAAGGTGATGACCAGGGGCACGCGAAGCGTCCGGCACATATCGATGACCAAGCGGTCCCGTCTCCTGAGTCCGTCCTTCGTCAGCCGAAGGCCTCCGAGCTGATCGTCTTCGTAAGGATCAGCTCCGGCCAGGTAATAGACGACATCAGGCTCGGTGGCCACAACCTTTTCCAGCGCGTGCTCCAGCTCGCGGAGAAAGCGTGCGTCTCCAGCCCCGTCCGGAAGGCCGACATCCAGCGAACTCGGCGGCTTCCAGAACGGATAGTTCTGCTGCTGATGAATCGAGCAGGTGAACACGTCGGGATCATCGGCGAACACGAAAGCGGTCCCGTTGCCGTGGTGGACGTCGAGATCCACGACGGCCGACCGACGCACGCCCTCCGCGCGCAGCACGCGGACAGCCACAGCGATGTCGTTGAAGGGACAGAACCCTTCCCCGTGATCGGGAAACGCGTGGTGCAGGCCGCCGCCAAGGTGCAC
>JBKPSC010000494.1:0-6929 GCA_046734915.1 Acidobacteriota bacterium
ACATCGCCGAGTATCCGCCGCAGTATCACGAACGCCTTCGCGACGTGCTCGCGATCGGCGACCGGTGGAATCCCGATCGGGTCATCGTGCTGACCTCGAGCACCGACACGGTGGAGAAACACATCAGGTTGAGGAATCGAACCGCTGAGCGGGCGGAGCAGATGGTCGAACGCTTCCAGCTGATCGACGCGGAGTTCCGGCGGCTGGCGCCGCTCTATCCCAACACCGTCGTCATAAATCGCGATCACAAGGAGTTCCATCACCGATCGGGGTTGATGGACATCATCACGGGAGCGGGCTTGCCGCCGTTTCCGGAGGTTCCGTATCGCGTGATGGATCGCTACGTGCCGCTCAGCAAGGGCAGGTAGGGCGGGTAGGGCAGGTAGGAAGCGCTAGCCGCCAGCAGCGTCGGTTCTTAGCCACGAAAACACGAAGACACGAAAAACTCTCTTCAGCGAAGAGTCATTTCGTGCTTTCGTGGCCGAAACCACGATCAAGCCCGACGCGGCGGTGTATCGCCCTTGGGCGTGAAAAGCGCCTCGCGGCCGACGAGATACAACAGTCCAATCAGGGCGGCAAACGGAATCAGCGACAGCAGATCAGCGCGTGGTCCCTCGAAGAATGGATTGTTCGCCGCGGACCACTCCGTCAATCGCTGCGTGAAGTCGCCCATGATGCCGGCCATGAACGCGATGAGAATGCCGGCGATCGCGCCGCCCGCGATGTAGCCCGACGCAAGCAAAACGCCCGGGCTCTTGTCGCCCTCGGCAGTCAGCTGCTCTTCGGTGAGCTGCCGGCCCTGGTACTTCCGGCGCACGTAGCGATCGCCCAGCCAGCGAATCATGCCGCCAATGAAGATGGGGCTCGACGACGAGAGGGGCAGGTAGACGCCAACGGCAAACGCCAATGACGGCACGCCGGACATTTCGAGCGTGACGGCGATCATCACTCCCAGCAGCACCAGGCCCCACGGCAGCTGGCGGTTGAGGATGCCCTTGATGATGTAGGACATCAGCGTCGCCTTTGGCGCGTCGAACTTCGTAATCGGGCGCTCGCCATCGGGTGAGACGCGGTGGGTGCCGTTGATGCCCGGATCGACGAGGTAGACGGGCGTGCCGCTGGCGTCGACGAGGTACTTCCCTTCGGGACCGTCGGTCGGCGACTGGTTGTGCCATACGCGGTACTCGGCGCCGTTATAAGTCTCGCGGTCGGGCAAGGCGGCCGGGTCGACGTGCATCGATGCCGGGAAATTCTCCACGTCCCGCAACGTCGTGCCGCCCTGGGCCGATTCAACCGGCTGCTTGCTCACCCGCGGCACGTACACCGTCGCCGAGTCGTTCAGCCGCAAGAGGATCGGGCCGAGGACGAGCGCGGAAACGAGCGCGCCGACGAGAATCGCGATCTGCTGGTTTCTGGGCGTGGCGCCGACCAGGAAGCCGGTTTTCAGGTCCTGAGAGGTCGTGCCGCCATTGGATGAGGCGATGCAGACGATGGCGCCGACGGATAGCGCGGTGACGTAATAACTGGGGCCGGTCCAGCCCACCACAAGAAACGCCAGACACGTGAGGAGCAGCGTGGCGACCGTCATCCCGGAAATCGGATTGGACGACGAGCCGATCTCTCCGGTCAGTCGCGATGACACCGTGACGAACAGGAACCCGAGCACGACGAGGAGGCTCGCCCCCAGCAGGTTCATGTGCAGCGGCCGCGCCATCATGATTGCCACGACCAGAACGAGGCTGCCGACGAAGACGATCTTCATCGACAGGTCGCGGTCGGTGCGACTGAGCGAGGCCCGCGCGGTGCTGCCGCCCTTGAAGTCCTTGAGGCCTTCGAGCAGGCTGGCCCAGATGGTCGGGAGCGATCGCAGCAGGCTGAAGATGCCGCCGGCAGCGACGGCGCCGGCGCCGATGTAGAGCACGTAGGCGTTCCGGATGTCGCCCGGGGTCATCTCGGCGATGGGCACCGTACCCGGCGGAATCACCCCTGAGCCGAAGAACTTGATTGCCGGAATGATCACGAGATAGGCCAGGACGCCGCCCGCGCACATGATTGACGCGATGTACGGTCCGATGATGTAACCGACGCCCAGCAACTCGGGCGAGATCTCGGCGGAGATCGACCCGGCCGCGAACGGCGCTCCGAACACGCGCTCGGGGACGTCCTTCCAGCCCTTGAAGGCAACGTTCAAGGCCTTGTAGAAGAAGCCGACGCCAAAGCCGGTGAAGATCGTGGCGGCGCTCGTCGCGGCCCCGCCGAGGGCCGCTTGTTCGGCCTTCGCGCTTGGCGATGCCATTGCCCGCGACTCGGCCGATGCTCCGGCCTTCAGCACTTCGGCGCACGCCGTGCCTTCGGGATACTTGAGCACGCCGTGCTGCTGCACGATGAGCGCCCGACGCAGCGGAATCATCATCAGGATGCCGAGCAGGCCGCCGAGAACCGCCACCAGGATCGTCCGGGTCGCTTCGAGATCGAACCCGAGAATCATGATCGCCGGCATCGTCACGCCCAGTCCGAAGGCAATCGACTCGCCGGCCGAACCGGCGGTCTGGACGATGTTGTTCTCGAGGATCGTGGCGTCACGCCCGCCGAACTTCGACAGCAGGCGGAAGAGCGTGATGGAGATGACGGCGACCGGAATCGACGCGCTGACCGTCAGGCCGACTTTGAGCACCAGATAGAGAGACGACGCGCCGAAAATCACCCCGAGCAGCGTCCCGACGATGAGGGGCAGCGGCGTGAGCTCGCGGATGATCGTGTCGCTCGCGATATAGGGCTCGAAGGCTGAGCCATGAACCGGAGTGCGCGGAGGGGCCGGAAGACTCTCAGGCTCCCGCACCTGCAATTTGCTGACGGCCATGCCAACTCCTTGTAACGTCCATGCTACCGCGCGTCAGCGGCGCTCGATCACCTATTTCCCGTATTTCGCGGCCTTTCCTATGTCGACACCCTTCGTTTTCCGGAAGCGCTCCCAGAGATCGCCTACTGTGCGGAGCCGGTCCGGAACGGTGGTAATCGTGAAGGCCTCGCGGTCGACGCCCCCCTCGACCTCTTCCCAGGTGAGCGGGGTCGAGACGCCGGCGTAGTCGCTCGCCCTCGCGCTGTAGGCGCTGGCCAGAGTCTTCCCCTGGATGTTCTGGAGGTAGTCGACGTAGACCCGCTTGCCGCGTGCGCCCACGGCGCGCTCGACCGTTGCCAGCTTGGGATGTTTGTGCGCGACCACGGTCGCCACGATCTGCGCAAAAATCTGCCCGGCATCGTACGGCGTGCCGGGCGGCAACGGGATGTACACGTGCAGGCCGGACGCGCCAGAGGTCTTCGGAAAGCCTTTGGCGCCCATCGATGCGAGCTCGTCCCGGATCGCTCGCGCCACGGCGAGCACCTGTCGGAACGAGACGCCGTCGGCGGGGTCCAGATCCAGGGCGACGTAGTCCGTGTCGGACAGCGACTGGATGCGCGAGAACCACGGATCCTGAGAAATGGCGGCGAGCTGCGTGGTGTAGAGCAACGTCAGGAGATCGCCGCCGATGATGTGCGGCCGCACGGCACGCCTGCCGTTCTCCACGACGGGCACGGCTTCGACGCGGATGTTGGCCGGCACCTCGGGAGCGCGATGCTGATAGAAGGGTTTTGCGGCCACGCCATTTGGAAAACGCTTCATCACCAGCGGACGGTCGGCGATCACTGGCAGCAGCGCCGCTGAGACCTGGACGTAATAGCGGAACAGGTCGCCTTTCGTCAGCTTGAGGCGCGGCCAGAAGACCTTGTGGAGGTTCGTCACCGAGAGCGTCTGTCCGGCACCGAGATCGAGGACACCATCGCGCCGGCTGGCCTCCCACTCACGGAGTGTGTCGACGAGCACGTCGAGGAGACGTGAAGCCGGTCGCGGGGTGCTGGCCGCCGGTCCGCGGCGCAGCCGCGCTTTTGAGGTCTCGCTGGGCCGCCGCGCGATTTCACGACGGACGTCGGCCGGCTTCTTGTCGTCGCGGAGACCCAGGTATACCGGATGGCGAAGGATGCCGTCCGACGTCCACTCCGTGAACTTCACTTGAGCGACGAGCTCCGGTTTCACCCAGTGGGGACGCTCGTTGGTCTTCGGCTGGCGGCCGAACGGCGAGGTCTTGATTTCGAGCGATTTGAGCCGCGACATGACCTTCGCCAGCTCGCGCTCGTTGAACCCGGTGCCGACGTGGCCGACATAGGTGAGCCCGTCGGCATCGTAGACCCCCAGGAGCAGCGCGCCGAAGTAGGCTCGCGTCTTCTGCGGATCGGTCCAACCGCCGACGACGAACTCCTGTTCGTTGACGATCTTCAGCTTCCGCCAGTCCGGCGTGCGCTTGCCCGAGCGGTAACGCGAGTCCACGTGCTTCGCGATAAGGCCCTCCCAGCCGCGCGCCATCGCCTGTTCGTACAGCGCGCGACCATCGCCAGGGACCTGTTCGCTCAAGCGAATCGTTCCGTCGTTGCTCCGGGCGACGGACTTCAGCAGGCGCTCGAGGGCGGCGCGCCGCTCGTGCAGTGGATGCTCGCGCAAATCGGTCGGACCCAACCGAAGGAGATCGAAGGCCACCAACGCCGTCTCACCGCCAGGAGGCTGGCCGCGCGACACGTGAATCCGGCCCTGGAGCTGTTGAAAGCCCGTCGGCTGGCCCTTGGAATCCAGCGCGACGATCTCGCCGTCGAGGACGACCGGATGGGGCAGTCGGCGGCCCCATCGGGTGAGTGCGGCCGCAACCTCGGGAAACTGCCTGGTTTTTTCGTTGCCGAGGCGCGACCAGAGCCGGGTCGGCCCGTCGGGCCGAACCTCGGCGATCGCGCGAATGCCATCGTATTTGGGTTCGTAAACGAGCTGGGCGTCGACGAGCGGCGCGTCGTCGAGCGACGCCAGCATCGGTTTCAGCATCGCGGCATTGTCGATCGCCTCACGGCGAAAAGACGACAATTGTCGCTGGGGGCCCTAACGGTTTTGTAGCTCCGCCTCCGCACGCAGCCAATCGTCGAACTCGGATCCCTGGCCGCCGGCCCGTTCGAGATACAACTGGTACGCCCGCAAGCGGATATCGTCGGCCGTTGGCACGGGCTTGGCCGGCGCGGTGAGAGCCGCGTCCGCGGCGGTGTCGATCGGCGCCAGAGGCGCTTTGCTGCGCCGGGCACGCGCCACCTTCGGCTTGGCCGGTGCGTTTTCATCTGATGATTGTTTCGCCATCTGCTTACCCCCACACTGTCCCACGCAAAGCCGACGCCAGGGCGCCGGCGGCTCTTTTTCATTCAGTCGAATAACGGTCGTTGAACCACGGCTCCGCCGAGTTCGAGTAACCACGGACTTCCCAGAATCCTTTGTGATCTTCAGCCAGAAACTCGATCTTTCGAATCCATTTCGTACCCTTCCAGGCGTATAGCTTGGGCGTGATCATCCGGCAGGGCCCGCCATGTTCGGGCGGAAGCGGCTGTCCCTCCCACGTGTGCACGAGCAGCACGTCGTCTTCGATGGCCCGCTCGAGCGGAAGGTTGGTCGTGTACGGAATGAAGCTGCCCGGCATGAAGTCGTAGCCGGTGCACAGCACGAAGCGAGCGTCAGGCCTCGGCACGGCGAGCTCGGCGATCATCCCGAACCGGACGCCGCGCCACCGGTTGTCGTATCGGCTCCACGTCGTGACGCAGTGGAAGTCGCTCACATCGTCGACCTGCGGCAGGGCGAGGAACTGACTCCAGTCGAGCGTGAACGGATTCTCGACCAGGCCGCCGATCTCGAGCTTCCACCGCGCCAGATCGATCGTCGGCTGCTCGCCGAGGTCGAGCACGGGCCAGTTCCGTACGTGATGCTGGCCGACTGGTAGCTTGGGCATGCCGTCCCGGTTCCGCGGGCCGCTTCCCTGCGGCTGACGTCCGCGGAATCTGACGTCCACATCGCCCTTGTTCATGGCGATCTGACGCTGGATGTAGCGTTGCCGGCGTTCGACGAGATCCGGACGGTCAGACATGCGGGACGTTGTTCGGGGAGAACGAACCAACCACGACTGACGCCGGCCGGAGCAGCTCGTCACCCGAAGCGTACCCGTCTTTGAGCACCGCGACGATGCGGCCGTCCTGCTCGGGATCCACAACCGGGGCGGTCGACACCGCCTCGTGCCGCGCCGCATCGAAGGGCTGACCGAGCGTCTCGATTCGCGTTACGCCGAATTGCTCGAGCCGGGCCAGAAACTGATCGCGTACAAGCGCGACCCCGCGCGTGAGGCCAGCGAACGCCGTGGCCGGATCCGCTGCGGCTCCGCCACTTTCTCGAGCCGACACGAGCGCACGGTCCAGGTTGTCGAGGACATCCAGCAGCTCGGCCAGCATGGCCCGGCGCCCCCGATCGACCTCACGAGCCACTTCGCGGCGCATGCGGGCCCGCGAATCGTCGAACTCATGTTGGGCCTGACGGTACTCGGTCAGCACCTGTTGAAGCTGCTCAGTCGTGCTGGCGAGCCGCTGTTCCAGCTCTTCGATGTATGTAGGTTTCCGCGCCGGTATCTCGTCGGTGGCCGGTGCGGCATCGCCACGCGCCCACCACCGGCGATCGACGACCTTCACTTGCTGGTCCCTGTCGGACATGCATCGATTATAGGGGCTCCGGGCTACGGGCTTTGGGCTTCGGGGGACATCAGGAACCTGACGCCTGCAGGCTCAGGGCTCACGGCTCACGCAGGCGGACTTCGGGCTTCAGACTTCAGGCCTAAGACGTAAGACTTAAGACCTGAGCCAGCAAGCCTCACTGGAGCGACGTGCGCTCTTCGAGCGGGGCGACTGGCACCGATGGCGGGAAGATCGGACCGGACGCTTCGATGTCGGCGGGCGTGCGGGTGCGGCGGCGGCGCGTCTTGTCGCGGTACATCCGATGGTCGGCATCGGCGAGCAGGGCCTCGTAGTCGGTGCCGTCCTGCGGGTAG
>JBKPSC010000495.1:0-10231 GCA_046734915.1 Acidobacteriota bacterium
GCGTGCGTCGCGCGGCGGCTGTGGATCGCGGCCGCCAAGGAGGGGTCATGGCTGCGAACAAGATACTGATGCTGGTCGGTGATTACGTCGAGGACTACGAAGTGATGGTGCCGTTTCAGGCGCTGCAGATGGTCGGCCATACCGTTCACGCGGTCTGTCCCGACAAGAAGGCAGGGCAGAGCGTTCGTACGGCGGTGCATGATTTCGAAGGCGATCAGACCTACACCGAGAAGCGCGGGCACAACTTCACGCTGAACGCGACGTTCGACGAAATTCGCGAGAGCGAGTACGACGCGCTGGTGATTCCGGGCGGCCGGGCGCCGGAATACCTGCGGCTCAACCCGCGCATCCTGGACATCGTCCGATCGTTCGACAAGGCGGGGAAGCCCATTGCGGCCATCTGTCACGGCGTGCAGGTTCTCGCGGCGGCGGACGTGCTGAAAGGACGCAAATGCACCGGATATCCCGCGTGCGGTCCCGAGGTCACGCTCGCGGGCGCGAGCTGGACGGGCATAGGTGTCGATCAGGCGCTGACCGACGGACATCTCGTGACCGCTCCGGCATGGCCCGCACATCCGGCGTGGCTGGCTCAGTTCCTCGCCGTGTTGCAGAAGCAGCCGGCGCTCGCTAGCTGACCTTCGCACTGCGGCGGTCCACGGACGCGGCCGACGCCGCGTCCCGGACGTCATGCCGACGTCGATCGGGAAAGCTCTTCAGAAACATCGCTGTCAATCGGCGCCCCGCCCCGTGGAGAAAGCGGTGGTTCATAAGACGAAGCAACGCGCGGCGATCTCGCCTCTGGCGGGAAAGCCGGCACCGAAGTCGATCCTTGTCGATCTGGCGCAGCTGGAACAGGCGTATTACGAGCGGAAGCCCGACACCGACCGCCCGAGCGAGCTCGTGAGCTTCGGGACCAGCGGACATCGCGGCACGCCGTTCAACGGATCATTCACCGAGACACACATCGTGGCGATCACGCAGGCCATCTGCGATTACCGGCGCGCGCACGGCGTCGACGGACCGCTGTTCATCGGGAAGGACACACACGCGCTGTCCGAGCCGGCGCAGCGGACCGCCCTCGAAGTGCTGGCCGCGAACAGCATCGAGACGATCATCCAGCGGGACGGAGGCGTCACGCCAACGCCGGTCATCTCATGGGCGATTCTCACCTACAACCGCGGGCGAACGGCGCACTTCGCTGACGGCATTGTCATCACGCCCTCACACAATCCGCCGGAAGACGGCGGCTTCAAGTACAACCCGCCCAACGGCGGACCCGCCGACACCGAGGTCACCGAGTGGATTCAGAACCGCGCCAACTCCCTGATCAAGAGCAGCGGCGCCTCGGTGAAGCGTGTGCCGATCGCGACGGCGATCAACGCGACGACCACCCACGAGCAGGACTTCGTCCTGCCATACGTTCACGATCTGCGAAACGTCGTCGACATGGATGCCATCCGAGCCGCCGGTCTCACACTTGGGGTGGACCCGCTTGGCGGCGCCGCAAAGCCGTACTGGGAACCGATCAACTCGATCTACAAACTCGACGTCACCGTGGTCAATTCGGCGATCGATCCGACCTTTTCCTTCATGACCGTGGATCACGACGGCAAGATCCGGATGGATCCGTCGAGTCCCTACGCCATGGCCCGCCTCGTCGGGCTGAAGGATCGCTTCCAGGTCGCCTTTGCCAATGATCCAGATTCGGATCGACACGGCATCGTCGCGCGTTCCACGGGGCTGCTGAATGCCAACCACTACCTGGCGGTCGCCATCCGTTATCTGCTCACGCATCGGCCACACTGGCCCGCGCACGCCGCTGTCGGCAAGACGCTTGTCAGCAGCAGCCTGATCGATCGGGTCGTCGAAAAGCTGGGCCGCCGCGTCCGTGAGGTGCCGGTTGGCTTCAAATGGTTCGTGTCTGGCCTGTTCGACGGCACGTGCTGCTTCGGCGGCGAGGAAAGCGCGGGGGCAAGCTTTCTGCGCCACGACGGCACCGTCTGGACCACCGACAAAGACGGCCCGATCATGGACCTGCTGGCCGCAGAGATCACCGCCCGCACCGGTAGGGATCCGGGTGAGCATTACCAGGAGCTGGCGGCGGAGTTCGGCACGTCGTGCTACACGCGTATCGACGCCCCCGCCACGCCCACGCAAAAGGCCCGACTGCAGAAGCTTTCACCCGATGATGTCAAGGAACAGACGCTCGCTGGCGAACCGATCACGGCCAAGCTGACGGCCGCTCCCGGCAATAACGCGCCGATCGGCGGTCTGAAGATCGTGACCGCGAGCGGGTGGTTCGCGGCGCGGCCCTCCGGCACGGAGAACATCTACAAGATTTATGCGGAAAGCTTCAGCGGCGCCGCCCATCTCGATGCTCTCGTGAGCGAGGCGGAGCAGCTCGTCACCAGCGCGATTGGCGTTCCGCCGTGAGGCTGCCTCCACACGTGCCGGCGCGCATCATCACAGTCCGGCGGCGAGCCGACTGTACCGCGTTTCCGTCGCCATCACGTAGGAGATGACCGCATGAAAGGAAGATCGCGATGACGACGGGGATCACCGCCGAGCTGCTGCCACTCGCGTCGCGTCCGGCTTGGAAAGCGCTCGAGGCCCACTATAAGAAGGTCCGGGGGCTCCACCTCCGCACGCTCTTTGCCGATGACGCCACACGCGGCGAACGGCTCAACGCGGAAGGCGCCGGTATCTTTCTCGACTATTCGAAAAACCGGGTTACTGACGAGACTGTCGCGCTGTTGTGCCGCCTCGCCGAAGCCTCGGCCCTCCGCGATCGCATCGACGCGATGTTCAGTGGCGTCAGGATCAACGTGACGGAGAACCGCGCCGTCCTGCACGTGGCGCTGCGCGCACCGCGCGGCACCTCGATCATGGTCAACGGCAAGAACGTGGTGCCGGACGTCCATGCCGTGCTCGATGCGATGGGCGACTTTTCGAACCGTGTGCGCAGCGGCGCGTGGAAGGGCCAGACCGGCAAACGCATTCGCCACGTCGTCAACATCGGAATCGGCGGTTCCGACCTTGGCCCCGTCATGGCGTACGAGGCGCTCAGGGGCTACAGCGATCGCTCGATGTCGTTCCGGTTCGTGTCGAACGTCGACGGAACCGATTTCGTCGAAGCGACGCGCGACCTCGACCCGGCAGAAACGCTCTTCATCGTCTCGTCGAAGACCTTCACGACGCTGGAGACGATGACCAACGCCGCGAGTGCGCGGCAGTGGCTGCTCGCGGGCCTCGGCGGTGACGCCACCGCGGTGGCCAGGCACTTCGTCGCGGTTTCGACGAACGCGCAGAAGGTGTCGGAGTTCGGGATCGATACCGCGAACATGTTCGGATTCTGGGACTGGGTCGGCGGCCGCTATTCCATGGATTCGGCGATTGGCCTTTCGACGATGCTGGCAGTCGGTCCCGAACACTTTCGCGCGATGCTCGAAGGCTTCCATCAGATGGACGAGCACTTTCGCAGTGCGCCCTTCGAGCGTAATCTGCCGGTGCTCCTCGGTCTGCTGACGATCTGGTATACCGATTTTTTCGGCGCCGAGACCGTGGCCGTCCTGCCGTACGAGCAGTATCTGAAGCGGTTCCCAGCCTACCTCCAGCAATTGACGATGGAGAGCAACGGCAAGCATGTCACGCTTGCTGGAAGTGACGTGGATTACGCGACGGGGCCGATCTACTGGGGAGAGCCGGGAACCAACGGCCAGCACTCCTTCTACCAGTTGATCCACCAGGGCACGCGCCTCATCCCCTGTGACTTCATCGCGTTCACCCGCGCGCTCCATCCGCTCGGGCGGCATCACGACATGTTGCTGGCGAACGTGTTCGCACAGACGGAGGCGTTGGCGTTCGGAAAGACTCGCGAGCAGGTGAAGGCCGAGGGCACGGCGGAGGCCCTCGTTCCGCATCGGATCTTCGAGGGCAACCGGCCCTCGAACACAATCCTCGCCGAGCAGCTGACGCCTGAAACGCTCGGGAAGCTCGTGGCCCTCTACGAACACAGCGTGTTCACGCAGGGCGCCGTCTGGCACATCGACTCGTTCGACCAGTGGGGCGTTGAACTGGGCAAGGTGCTGGCACAGCAAATCATTCCGGAGCTCGAGAGTCAGACCGAACCAGCGCTCGCTCACGACAGCTCGACGAACAATCTGATCCGCCGCTATCGGCTGCAAAAGGATCGACTACCAAGGTGAGAAGCCGCGAGCCGGCCGACGACGGAGCGCGCCCGCTGCTGCACCCCTCATGAAGATCGAGACTCTGGGTGCGGCGGAACGGAGGAAAGCTCATGACACGTTTAGCGACTGAGACGCAGCCGAAGTCGGCTGACACCGGCAAGATGGCGGCTGAGCCGCTGTCGAACGACGAGCTTCAGAAGATAGACGCGTACTGGCGGGCCTGCACGTACCTCGCCGCGGGCATGATTTACCTGCGAAGCAACCCGTTGCTCCGTGAACCGTTGAAGGCCGAGCACCTCAAGCAGCGTCTCCTGGGCCACTGGGGGACGAGCCCTGGCTTGAGCTTCACCTACGTCCACCTCAATCGCCTGATCAACAAGTACGACCTCGATGCCATCTTCCTCGCCGGTCCGGGCCACGGCGCGCCGGGCGTCCTGGCGCCGGTATATCTCGAAGGCACGTACTCGGAGATATATCCGAACAAGGCGGAGGACGAAGAAGGCATGAGCCTGTTCTTCAAGGAGTTCTCGTTTCCTGGCGGCATCGGCAGCCACTGCACGCCCGAGACCCCGGGCTCCATCCATGAAGGCGGTGAGCTCGGTTACAGCATTTCGCACGCCTTCGGCGCGGCGTTCGACAATCCTGGTCTGCTGGTCGCGGTGACGGTGGGCGACGGCGAGGCTGAGACGGGACCGCTCGCCGCCTCGTGGCACTCCAACAAGTTTCTGAATCCAATCCGCGATGGCGCGGTGCTGCCGATCCTTCACCTCAACGGCTACAAGATCAACAACCCCACGTTGCTCGCGCGGATTTCCCACGAGGAGCTCGAAGCCCTGTTCACCGGCTATGGGTGGACGCCTCGTTTCGTCGAAGGCGACGATCCGGTGGTGATGCACCAGAAAATGGCCGCCGCACTCGAGGATTGCGTGGTAGGCATCCGCACGATCCAGGAGGAGGCGCGCTCGCGCAGTGAGCCCCGCCGCCCCCGGTGGCCGATGATCGTCCTGCGGACGCCGAAAGGCTGGACTGGTCCCAAGGAGGTCGACGGGCACAGGGTCGAAGGCTTCTGGCGCGCGCACCAGGTACCACTCGCCGGAATGCACGAGAATCCCGCCCACATGAGGCAGCTCGAGAGCTGGTTGCGCAGTTATCGGCCAGAGGAGTTGTTCGACGAGAACGGTCGGCTCATCCCGGCTCTGAAAGCCCTCGCGCCCAAAGGCATGCGCCGCATGAGCGCAAACCCTCGCGCCAACGGCGGGTTGCTGCGGAAGCCGCTTCGCATGCCAGCGTTTCAGAACTACGCCATCACCGCCGACAAGTTCGGTCAGGCAACAGCCGGGAACACGCAGCCCCTGGGTCGTTTCCTGCGCGACATCGTGCGCGAGAACCCGACGAACTTCCGCGTCTTCGGCCCCGACGAGACCACGTCGAACAAACTCGATGCGATCTACGAAGCGAGCAAGAAGCTGTGGCTCGCCGATTACCTGCCGGAGGACGCCGACGGCGGTGAGCTGTCGCCGGACGGCCGCGTGCTGGAGATGCTGTCAGAGCATACCCTGGAAGGGTGGTACGAAGGGTATCTGCTCAGCGGGCGGCACGGCTTCTTCTCGACCTACGAAGCTTTCGTTCACATCATCGACTCGATGTTCAACCAGCACGCCAAGTGGCTGGCCAGCTGCCGCGAGCTGCCGTGGCGGGCGCCGGTCTCATCGCTCAATCTGCTCCTCACCTCGACGGTGTGGCGCCAGGACCACAACGGCTTTACTCATCAGGATCCCGGGTTCATCGACCTGGTCTTGAACAAGAGTCCTGACGTGTGTCGGGTCTATCTGCCACCAGATGCGAACTGTCTTCTGTCGACGGCCGATCACTGCCTGAAGAGCAGCAACTACATCAACGTGATCATTTCGGACAAGCAGAAGCACCTGCAGTATCTGACGATGGAACAGGCGATCCAGCATTGCACCAAGGGTCTCGGCATCTGGGCCGAAGCGAGCAACGACCAGGGGGTGGAGCCGGATGTCGTGATGGCTTGTGCCGGCGACATCCCGACACACGAAGCGCTCGCCGCAGTCGCGATGCTGCGGGAACATTTCCCCGACCTCAAGATCCGCTTCATCAACGTCGTCGATCTGTTGAAGCTCACGCCCTCGACGGAGCACCCGCACGGCTTGTCGGATGCGGACTTCGACAGCCTGTTCACCGTGGACAAGCCGATCATCTTCAACTTCCACGGATATCCCTGGTTGATTCACCGGCTCACCTACCGCCGCACCAATCACCGCAATCTGCACGTGCGTGGCTACAAGGAAAAAGGCAGCATCAACACGCCGCTCGATCTCGCCATTCGCAATCAGATCGACCGCTTCAGTCTGGCGGCTGACGTGATCGCTCGCGTACCGCGGCTGCGGGTCGCCGGCGCGCACGCGAGGGAGAGACTTCGCAACATCCAGATCGATTGTCAGAACTACGCCTACGAATACGGCGTCGACAAGCCCGAGATCGATCAGTGGACGTGGCCGTGAGGATGATCGTCCGCTCGCCGACTTCACTGGAGCTGAACATCCGACGCGCGCGGCGATCGCTATTCGAAAAGCGCGCGCCACGCGATCATGACGTGTATGACCCGTGGCGAAGGGTCGTCATGCGGGCTTTAGCGTGGGAAGTATGGCGCGGGGTCGATCGTCGGTTAGCCCACTGGTCGAGGAGGCAGGTGCGGAAAACGTTCGATCCGCGACGCGCGTTCCGCCTTCAGGCGGAGCCAGTCATGCGCCGATTCGGCGCGCCAATCGTGGGCGAAGACTCCATAACGGCGGCCGCCGATTTCGAAGTCGGCCTCGGGGACACGCCAGAGGTGGATCTCAGTGAACATCGGCTCCCATGCGTCAGGATTGGCCGCCGCGACAAAGCACCACCCCACGCCCGGCGCGATCCAGGCCAGCGAGGACGCCGCTGCGACCACGTTAAACACCTGCGTAGGCGACTGGTGCCGTTCGGCATCCATCCAGAACCGGCCGTACGGCATTCGTGCGCCTCGTGACGGTGCGTGCTGCTCGGCGTACGTCACGGCGTGCGCGACCGCAGGATCGGCGGTGATGTCATCCGGGGTCACGTCCTGCAGATTCAAGTTGGCGACGAGGCCGATAACATCGCCGCCCACGCGTCGGATCATGAAAAACGCGTCAGGTTGACGCGTCAGCCAGTAACGCGCAATCGCAGCTGATCCGGCGCCTTCATGGCGCTCGACCATATCGAGGATCGCTGGGTGGTCATTAGCGGTTGCGATCTCCGCGTACGCGGTGCCGATGCCGGCCCACTCGAAAAACGGCCGAAGGTTCGGGTTGTAGCGCTGAACATAAAGAATGTCGAGCCAGACGCGCTGCCGCTCGACCCCGGTGGTTCGCTCGAGACGTCCGTAGAGATAGGTCAGGACGCGCTCGGTCACCAGAAACGCGGCATCGGGATCTCGCCAGCGGAAATCCATGTAGACGACGTCGCGAGCCAAATCGTGCGGAAACAGCCCGTACGGGCCGTGTTCGACAAACGACAGGTGTCCGAGCCACTCGAAGAGATCGTGGGCATCGGAGCGTTCGAGCACGGCGGCGAGCAGCGGCTCGGTCGTCGCGCGCGCCGTTACGCACGCGTGGAGCGCGAGACGGTGCTCACGGCTCGGTACGTCGCGGACGAACGTCTCGAGCAGCAGACGCACCACCTCGGGCTCGCTGTCGATGCGTGATGCGCGGAGCCGCTCGCCACGCGTCAGCACGTCGGCGACGAGCGATAGCGCCAGCGGGTGCCCGCGCGTGAACGCCAGCGCGTCGTCGTAGTCCCCGGCCGGGACGTGGCAACGCATGAGATAAGTGCGGCTCTCCTCGGCTGCGAGGTTGGCGAGAGCACTGATTCGCGTGAGCGGCGCCCAAGCTACGTCAGTGCGCCAGGCACTGGCCGGCTCGCCCCGTCCGGCGATGACCACCAGACTCCGAGCCGGCAACTGTGGCAACAGCATCTGGCGCAGCCAGTGGTCGAGGGAGACGAGCAGCTCGTAAGTGTCGATCAGCAGCACCGCACCAATCGGCCAGCGAGCGAGCAGCGTGGGCAGGTCTACCTCTTCGACGCCGAGCGACTGGCTCAACGCGACCACGAATCCGGACTCCGACGCGTCGATGTCGCGGCCATCGATCCGCACCACAGGACGGCCGGCGGAGCTGGC
Organism: Acidobacteriota bacterium; assembly: GCA_046734915.1. Classification (GTDB taxonomy): domain Bacteria; phylum Acidobacteriota; class Vicinamibacteria; order Vicinamibacterales; family CAVVIG01; genus VFZL01. Next base: position 8,398 of record JBKPSC010000495.1, read on the forward strand.
CAGGCCCGAGAACTCCTGGAGTAGCGTCGTTTTGCCGACGCCGCCAGAGCCGATGAGGTGCCACACGACAAACGGCGGTTCCTCCGCCGTCAGCACCGAGCGAAACGTGTCGATCTCCGCATGCCGGCCGACGAATCGGCTTCGACGTGCCGACGTCAACCGGTCGGCGATGCGCGTGCCGGCGACACCCTCCTCGACCCGCTCGAGCCCCGCTGGCCTCGGGAACGCCAACACGACACGGTTTCGCTCGACACGAGCCTCTGGTGTTTCCGCGGCTGCGGAGTCGGTGACCGGCGCGACCGCACGACGCCCCTCATCCGAAATTGGCGCGATCAAGCGGTAGCCTCGCTTCGCGATCGTTTCGATGTACTCCGGCGACCGCTGGTTGTCTTCGAGCGCGCGCCGCAGGTCGGCAATCGAACGAGTCAACGTCCCTTCGGCGATGAAGCGTCCTTCCCAGACGGCTTCGATGATTTCGTCCTTCGAGACGACGCGGCCGCCGGTAGTGGCGAGGAATCTCAGAAGGTCCATGATCTGCGGTTCGAGATGCCGAACCGCGCCGCCAGCACAGATGAGGTTCAAGGTGGGTTGCGCGAGCCAACGGCCGACCCGAAAGTCCTGCGGCGCCGGAGATCGAGCTTCTTTCCTGCTCTCCACGTGGCCGATTGTAGATGATTCAGCCGAGGCCGCTTGGCACCGCCGTGCATCGCGCATTGCGGCACGTCCTGCTTTCGATCACGCCTGGCCACGCGATGTGTTGAAGCCCACCCGCGACAGCGCATCGTTTGACACTCGCGAGGCGCGCGCGCTCGCGTGGAGCGTGCTGAAGATCCTGCGTCCTTGCATGACGGATTCCACGATGAGCAGGGGCACGGCCCAGCAGAACCAGGCAGACGCGCCAAGTTGTTCTGCCTGCGTGCCAATGCCAGCCGCTTGGAGGGTGAGCCACAGCGCCCGGAACGTGACGAACGCAAACGTCACGACATAGCTGCGAATCATCCACTCTTTGTGTTGTTCGACCAGACCGCGGCGGATGGCGACAACGGCCAGCGTGGTCGTCAAGACCCAGGCGATGCCAAGTCCAGTGATGCCAGTGGCGAACACCCAGCCCAGCGTCGTCCGCGCCGCCAGGTAGAACGCCGCAACCGATCCGAGACCGACACTCGTCACGTAAGTGAACCCGAGAACACGGTGGGCGGCGAGCGTGCGGCCACGGAGACCGAGCCACAACTGAATGGGACCGACGAGCAGCGCCACTGCGCCTGCGGCGATATGCACCAGAAGTTCGGGGCGGCGATGCGGGTACCGCGCGAGCACCGTCGCATCGAGCGTGAGGTAAGGCAAGGCCACCGACACGAAGAAGGCGAAGGCGGTGAAGGCGGCCAACGAAATGGCCACGAGGCTTCGCCAGCCGGCAAGCGGCCGTGGGTGTGAGGGGACGGCGAGCTGGGCGACATCCATGATCGGCCTCCTGGCAGCCAGCACCGAAAACGTGGCGGCTGCGGCAGCCTCACGATGAACGAAGCCGGCCGGGAAGTCCTTCGGAAGAGGCGCGGATTCTCTTCGGATTCCGCGAGTGCCTCGTATCGCCCCAGAGCGCCTGGGCTTCAAGCACCATGCGGTCGGAAGGATGCGCGTATGGGTTTGAAACCAGCCGGCGTGGCGGCGGTCGTCGTTTGTGGCCGATTCCACCAACGGACCGATCGCGGGCGAACCACTCCTTGCCCCTTTCGATCTCGCGTTCGTCCGCGGTCCCAAGCGGCTCGAGGAAGACTTTGAGGCCTACAAACGTAAATGGGCAGGTAAGCTGAGGGGCCGGATCATCCTGTTCACG
>JBKPSC010000496.1:0-11489 GCA_046734915.1 Acidobacteriota bacterium
TAGTTCGCCCTCGTGTGTGCGTGTGTGGTCTGGCTGCCATCCTGTTGCGAGCTCCACGGGAGGGCCCGCGAGGTGTTGCCCCAGACGATCTCGTAGTTCTCCCATGGCGGCCCGAGCACTTCGCCCGCGGCGCGCGCCGTATCCATGACCGAATGCGTGCCGAGATTGCCGATCCCCTGATGAACCACGACTTTTCCGTCCGGCCTGATCACGAGCAGCCCATCGAAGCCGTTGGTGCCTCCCACATACGTGCCGACGACGACCGAAACGCCCCTGACTGTGCTCCCGCGCCGCGCGCCGTTGCGTTGCTGGCGTTCCTGCCATTTGAAGAGTTCGGCGCCGCGATCCAGGGCCTCGCGCACGCGTGCGGTTGCGACCCTGCTGCGCGGGCGATCTTTGGTGTCGGTGATGCCGAATAAGGAGCCGTCCGAAGGGGCATTGATTTTCCGGATGACGACTTCATCCACGCCAAGCTGCCGTGCGGCCCTGCTGATCATCGGCTCGAGCATCGACGCGCCCTGCATGCCCCCCGGACCCCGCTGCGCGCAGCGAGGCGGGGTATTGGTGGCGACCGACAGACCACGGAACCGCAGTGCCATCGGTTGATAGAGGAGCGACGCGATGGAAGCCGTGATCTCGTTGTCGCCCTGACGCTCGTACGGACCGCTGTCTTCGATGATGAAGAGGTCAATCGCCGTGATCCGGCCGTCTTTGCGGAAGCCGATCTTCACGCGCGCCTGAAACCCGGGGCGCATACGCCCGATGTAGGTTTCCTCTTCGCGCGAGATCCGCATCATCACCGGACGGCCGGTTTTCTTCGACAGCAGTGCCGGGATCGCCATGCTGTTGGCGCCGAGCGCCTTGCTGCCGAAACCGCCACCGCAGTACTCGGACACGAGGACGACCTGAGAGGGGTCGATCCCGACCCACCGCGCCAGGAAGGGAATCGTCTGGGCGACGCTCTGCGTCGAGCCGTGGAGGTACAGCTTGCCATTCCGCCAGTAGGCCATGGCCGAGCGTGACTCGAGCGGCTGGTGCGGCGTCGATTGCTGAAACAGCGTCTCATCCAGAATGAGGTCAGCCTGCTTGAACCCAGCGTCGACGTCGCCAACCGACGTTTCCTCGCCCGCTTCGGCATTCCAGGGGATTCGACCGGCCGTGACTTCCGCCAGGTCCTGCGGCGTCCACTTCACCCGCTTGATCCCGCCGCCGACGGTGAACACGTTGCCTGTCGTCCGCGCGTCGGGGCCGCCGGGACGGAGACTGTCGATCGGATCGATGACGAATGGCAGCCGCTCCAGATCGACGTGGATGTTCTCGATGGCCTCCGCGGCCGTTGTCTCATCCAGCGCCGCCACGGCGAGAATCGGCTCGCCCTCGAACACCGGTTCGTTGGTGAGGGCCCGCTCGCCGTCTTCAGTCTCCTCGGCTCCCGTTGGATCCGGGTCCGGCTGTACGATCGGCATCTCGTCAGCGGTCAGGATGGCGGCGACGCCGCTCATGCCGAGCGCAACCCGCGCATCGATGTGGCGGACTCGAGCGTGCGGCTCAGGACTGGGCAGCAGCTTGCAGAACAGCATCCCTTCCGCCCGGAAGTCCTCGGCGTATTTCGACTGTCCCATCACCTTTGCGACAATGTCGGGGGTCTGGTAGTTGCGCCCGATCAACTTGTAGTCAGGCATGGGAGCTGGTCCTCGCGTACTCCGCGGCGCGCATCATTGAGTTGAGAATCTTGTTGTAGTCGCAGCAGCGGCACAGATTGCCGGAGAGCGCGTGTGCAAACTCCTCGCGCGTGGGATTCTCGCGGCGCCTGAGGAAGCCGACGGCGCTCATGATGAAGCCCGACATGCAGAACGCGCACTGGAAGCCCTGTTCGTCGACCACGGCTCGCTGAACCGGATGCAACTGGCCATCGGCGCTCGCCAGGCCCTCGATCGTCAGCACGCGGCCGTTGCGGACGGTGTGTGTCAGCACCGAGCATGAATAGCGCGGGACGTCGTCGATGAGGACGGTGCACGCGCCGCACTCTGCTCGATCGCAGCCGAGTTTGGTGCCGGTGAGACCCAGCTTGTATCGCAGCGTCCAGGCCAGCGTTTCCTGCTTGCTCACATCCACGCGACGCGGCTGTCCATTGACGTTGAGAGTGATCAGCCGTTCGCTGAATCCGGTTTGGGCCAGCAGCCCCGGAACCACCAGCGAGGCGCGAAACAGATAGCCCGCGGAAAATGCCGCGGCCCCACTGCCGATGACGCCCTTGATGAAGGCACGTCTCGAAACATCGGCGTGGGCGTCAGTCGCGTCGTTGGACTTGATGTCGTCATCCATGGCGGATGGCCGCACAGATTCGCAACAGACGCGCCAGGGATATCCGCAGCGATACCCGCCTTATTTCGAGGTTAATCAGGGGTTCCGCGACTGCGCGGTCTGAACCGGTGTATGCGGGCAAACAGCGGTGCATCTCTGCATGCAGGCGTGAGCGACAGATCACTGTCATCCAGAGGCCGGTGCTCCTGGCGGAGGTGGCGCACGCCTTGCCCAGTCTGAGACTCATGCGTCGAACAATCACTCTGGCCGCCAGCTTCGTGGTAATCGTTGCGGCGGAAGCACTCGCTCAGTCCTCAGAGCAGGATCAGACCATCAGAGAGCTACGGAATCAGCTGGAAGAGATGCGCTCGCTGATGGTCAGCATACAGAATCGCATTGCGGGCCTGGAGGCGGCGAAGGGGAGCGGTGAGGTTCCTTCACAACCTGAGGCGGCGAAGAGCGGCGGCGAACCAACGGCGATCCATTTCAAGGGCCTCACTCTCACTCCAGGTGGCTTTCTGAACTCAACGGCTCTGGTGCGTGCCCGGAATGAAAACGCCGACGTATCGACGAGCTATGCGGCCACTCCGCTGGACGGATCATCCAACGCGAACCTGAGCGAGCTTCGAGGAAGCGTGCGCAACTCGCAGCTGTCGCTGTTGATCCAGGGTGCAGCCGGCGGCACCAACTTGCGGGGCTATCTCGAAGTCGACTTCCTCGGAGCAGCGCCTACCGCGAACTACGTTCAAGCCAGTTCCTGGACTCCTCGTTTGAAGCAAGCCTGGATTCAAATCGAGCGCCCGTCGGGCTTGACGATCAGCGCCGGTCAGATGTGGTCGCTTCTGACCACCCACCGGCAGGGCATGGCAAATCTACGGGAACTGAGACCCGGCAACGAGGACGCCAACTTCGTGGCAGGGTTTACCTGGACACGCGAGAGAGCCGTTCGCGTGACCCGGAACTTCAACAATCGCGTGTGGGTGGGCCTTGCAGTGGAGAACCCGGAGAGTACGTATGCGGCGGCCTTTGTGCCGCCGAATGTCATGGGGCTGAACACCAGCCCGAACGCAGCAACCGGCGTGAACCTTCTGCCCTTTCTGGTCAACTACAGCAACGGTCAGTCCACGACGCTGGCGCCAGATGTTGTCGGAAAGCTTGCCTTCGAGCCGGGCTGGGGACACTTCGAAATCAAGGGCCTGGGCCGCTTTTTCCGCGATCGCATCGCCGCGACCGCGACCACCAGTGGCCGTACCAGCACGACCGGAGGTTATGGTGTTGGTTTCGCTGCGCTGATGCCGTTTGCGCGCAACCGCCTGGAGCTATCGCTGGAAGGACTGGCTGGCCAGGGTATTGGGCGATATGGCACTGCAGCATTCCCTGATGTGACCCTGGATCCGACAACCGGGGAGATGCGTCCGCTGACCCAGGCTCGACTGATGGCAGGCCTGGTGTATCACGTCGGCAGCCGTCTGGATGTGTTTGCCTATGGAGGCGATGAGTACACAGAGCGCCGTGCGTTCGTCTCGCCGGTCGGCACCGCTGCGGGCTACGGGTCTCCGCTCGTGAGCTACGCGAGCTGCACGAACGAAGTGGCGTTGAATACCTGCCACGGCGACAATCGAAACATTTTCGAGGCGCTGACTGGTTACTGGTATCGGCTTTATCAAGGCGAGTTCGGCTGGATCGCGTACGGAAACCAGGTGACGTACGTGCACCGCAGCCTGTGGAGCGGCATAGGCCACACACCGGAGGGCAGCAACGTCGTGATCTACTCTTCGCTTCGCTTCGCTCTGCCATAGACGCCGTCTCGCAAATCGCCGCATTCGACACAACACACGGCAGCTTGGATCACACGCGGTCAAGCACCAGGACAACCAAGATGAGCGGCAGGTAGACAATCGACGTCGTCAGCAGCCGCCGCGCCGCCGCGTTCGATTGGTGAACGGCAAGACGTTCAGCCCGGTAAATGAAGACGGCACCGAGCACTAGCGCCGTAACCAGATACACCGGGCCCGCTCGCCAGAAAAAGAGCGGCGTCACACTGAGCGGCACGAGCACGAGGAGCGGGATCATCATCTGGCAGAGAACGAACGGCACAATTGGTTCGTCTCGAGGAAGGACTCGATAACCCGCGCGGCGGTAATCCTCGCGGTACATCCAGGCGATGGCCATGAAGTGTGGAAACTGCCACAAGAAGACCATGGCGTACAGGACCCATGCCTCGGCGCTCAGAGCTTCCGTTGCCCCCGCCCATCCAATCAACGGCGGCGCAGCACCAGGGATGGCGCCAATCAGCGTACAGAGCGGTGTCTTGCGCTTGAGCGGCGTGTAGACCAGCAGATAGATCGCCATCGTGGTGAACGCGAGCACGCTCGACAATCGGTTCACCGCCGCTGCGAGTTCGAGGATCCCAGCTATGGCGAGAACAACTCCAAAGACCAACGCTCGCCACGCAGCGATCCGGCCGGCCGCTACAGGCCGGCGGGCTGTGCGCCGCATCAGCGCATCGAATTGACGCTCCAGCAGCTGGTTCAGCGTCCCTGTGCCGCTGGCGACCAGTAATGTCCCCACGACCGTGTGCACGAGTGCGGTGATTGACAGACCATCGCCCTGCCCCGCACTCCCGAGACAGAATCCCGCGGCCGTCGTCACGCCGATCGACAGGTTGACCTCGGGCTTGGTCAACGTCCAATAGTCCGCCACTCGTACGCCGGATGCCAATGTCATCGCGACTCCCACTGTCTCGGAAATCCGGGCAGTCTGCTGTTCGATGTTCGAGCAACGCCCGCGCCAGTCCGCACCGAGGGCCGGCCGGCGCAGATCGGTGTTTCTACAGGCGCGAGTTGGAGGCCGAGTGGCACGGCGGTCCAGTTGATGTGTGAAAACACGCACCGCGCGTTTGCGGAGATACAGCCCGCGTCTACGTTCTCTGCCGCGAGCGCTGCTACCTGGTCGCGCGCGGTCTGGATCGGTCCTTGCCTTCGAGCCGTGGCGGTCTTACGGAGGACCGCTCGAAATGGCCACAGCACCAGTTGTCGCGGCCCCACGGCCGGAAGTCGAACAGCCAGCCCCAGCACCAAGTGTGGCGGCCCCGCGGCCGGAAGTCGAACACCCGGCCGCCGCACCAACCGTCGCGGCTCCACGGCCCGCAGTCGACCACCCGAGCAATCCGCTGAGAGTGGCATGGCAGAAATTTGGTACGCCGTTGCTCGTGGTGCTGCTCGCGCTCGCGCTGGCACTTACGCTGACGCGCAACTGGAGCGCATGGGAAGGTGCGCGCATTGAACAAGTCACCAATGACGCATTCGTTCGTCGCGATGTCACGCCGCTCGGCACGAAGGTCGCGGGCCTCGTGCGCGACGTGAAGGTCAACGACTACCAGCAGGTTCGGAAAGGCGACGAGCTGGTCCTTCTGGAAGACGACGACTACCAGGGGCAGGTCGCGCAGGCGGCCGCTGCTGTTGAAGCGGCCAAAGCGGCGCTCGAAAACAACCGGCGCCAGCGCGCGCTTCAGGATTCGCGCATCGAGCGTGCCCTCGCCGGCATCGATCAGGCACAGGCGCAGATCGCCGCCGCTCAGGCCGGCAAGGAAGCGGTGCAGGCTGACGTGTCGCGAACGAATGCGGAACGCGTCCGCCAGGAAGCGCTGGCCGCCACCGGCTCGGCCACTCGACAGCGTGTTGAAACGGCCGTCGCCGATGCCGAGCGGTTCAGCGCGCAACTTGCCAGTCGGGAGGCAGACCTGACGCAAGCGCGCACTCTGCTGCGGAGTAACGAGCTCGCGGTCGAAGGCGAGCGCCGCACCAGGGCGGTACTCGAGTCGCAGGAGTTGCAGCTCGTCGCCGACCTCCACGCCAGGGAGGCTGCGCACGCTGTCTCGCAGGTCAACCTGGGCTACACACGCATCGCCGCGCCAGCCGACGGCACCGTCGGCGAACGACAGGTTCGCCCGGGGCAGCTGGTGTCTCCCGGCACGCAGGTCTTCTCCATCGTCGCAGGGACCGCGTGGGTCCAGGCCAACTTTCGCGAGACGCAGCTGACCAACATCAAGGTAGGCGACCCGGTCGACGTCCGCGTCGACGTGTATCCCGGCGAAGTGATACACGGCCGCGTACTCGAGATCGCGCCCGCCAGCGGCTCGCAGTTCGCGCTCCTGCCACCCGACAACGCGACAGGCAATTTCACAAAAGTCGTCCAGCGCGTGCCGGTGAAGATTGCGCTGGACGACTCGGCGCTCGCGGCGCGGTTGCGACCGGGACTATCAGCGGTGGTGACGATTCGAACCAGGTCATAAGAGAACCAACGAGCGAACCATGTCGACTGCTGCCGCCGCGCCCGCCGACGCTTTCATGAAACCCGAGCGCATTGCGGCGCTCCGGTCGGCGCTGCCGGCCGACCTTTCCCATGCGCCGCTCCTCGGGATCCTGGCGGTGGTCATGGGCGCGGGGCTCGCAAGCCTGGCCGCTCGTCTCCTTTCTCTCGGCCTTGCCGATCTCAAAGGAAACGTCGGCATCAGCTTCGATGACGGCGCGTGGATCGGCACGGCATTCAACGCCGCCACGATGTTTATCGGACCGCTGACGGTGTATCTCGGCGCCATCCTGGGCGCCCGGCGCGTACTTCTCGTCTGCACCGTCGTTTTCACTATTGTTTCGGCGTGCCTCCCGTTCGTGCACAGCTACCCTGTGTTGATCGGCTTACTTGTGATTGCTGGTCTCAGCTCCGGGACCTTTTACCCGCTGACCCTCAGCTTCGCGCTTCTGAACATTCCGCTCCGTTACCTGGTGCTCACGATCGGCGTCTATGCGACCTCCGTCGAGGGCGCCTTGAACTTTGCGCCATCGCTCTACGGCTTCTACAGGGATCACTTGTCGTGGACGTGGATGTTCTGGACGTCTGCGGTCATCGCTCCGGTCATCACGGCATGTGTGTACTTCGGAATCCCGGAATCTCATCGTCCTCAGGCTTCGGGACCGAAGCCGAGCTTCGCCGGATTTCTCTATGCCAGCGCCGGCCTCGCGCTGCTGTTTGCCGCGCTCGACCAGGGCCAGCGGCTCGACTGGTGGCGGTCGGGCGTGTTCACCTCACTCTTCTCGTCAGGAACGTTTCTGCTGTTGTGCGCGATCGTCCGGCGGATGCGCGCACCAAATCCTCTGGTCGATCTGCCGTACTTGTTCAAGTGGAACACGATCGTTCTGGGACTCAGCCTGTTCTTGTTTCGCTTCGTGCTGCTGGCAACCGCCTTCGTCATCCCACAGTCGCTTTCGGTCCGCGGTCTTGACGCCGCGCAGTTCGGTCCTGCAGTGCTGTGGACGGCGACGGCGGAGATGGTCCTGGCGGTGTTCGCTGCCCACCTGCTGAGCAAGGGATTCGATTCACGCCTGTCGATGGCTCTCGGGTTCGCGATGATTGGCGCAGCGTGCCTGGTCAACGCTGATTTCACCAGCGCCTGGGCCGCCGAGAACTACTTCAGGACCGAGCTGCTGATGGCGGTCGGCCAGTCGTTCGCGTTCGTGGGGCTCGTCTCCTCGATCATCCTGCAGGCCTTCTTCACGGGTGGCCTCGATTCCCCGTACCGCGTGCTGACGTTCTCCGCGTTCTTCCACCTCACGCGAATCTTCGGCGGACAGCTCGGGACGACCTTGATGGCCCGCTTCATCGCGGAGCAGGAGAAAGTTCATTCGTACCTGGTGGGACTCCATGTCCAACCGGGCAGCTGGATCGCAGAGCACGCGGTGAGGGCCCTGTCCGGAGGATTAGCCGCGCAATCGAGCGGCGCGGCGGCCGCCGGCGGCCGCGCGGTTGGATTCGTCGCCGGCGGCGTTCGCCTGCAGGCCTACTCGCTCACGTTCATCGACGCGTTTCATCTCCTCGCCTGGGCGTCGGTCGCGGCGCTGATTCTGATCGCGACACTCCGAAGGTTTCCGTTGAATTACCGCGACCTTGCGGCGCTCGACTCGGGCCCGCTGCCGTCGCTGACGAGACACCAGTCATGACTCTTCGTGCTTCCACACTCGCACTCGCCCTGTTCTCCGTGGGCACCGGCGCCGTATTTGCCCAACAACCCGAGGTGCCGACGGCCCGCCGGATTACGCTCACCGAAGCCGTGGACCTAGCGCTCGCGCGCAATCATGCGGTCCGTCTCGCGCAGCTGTCGGTTGACGAGAAGGACCACGCGAAGGAGGCGGCGAAGAGCTCGTACTTTCCCAAGGTAACAAACGACACGACGGTGGTCCGCCTCACGGATACGCAGCTGGTCGAAATTCCGGCCGGCGGGCTCGGCGTCGTCGGCGGCTTTCCGGTGCCGCCGAGCACGCTGATTCTCAACCAGGGCGGCGTGAGTGCCGTCACCAACGGAACCGGTGTCGTTCAGCCGCTGACACAGCTGTTCAGAGTGAAGGCCGCGAACGACATGGCCCTGGCCGATGTGGCGGCGGCGCGTGGAAAGGCGCGCGCCGTCGAGGACGAGACGGCGTTGAGGGTCCACCAAATCTACTACCGGATTTTGATTGCCGATGTCCGGCACCGGGCGGTGCTGGCGAAGATTCAAGCCTCGGAAGACGTGCAGCGCGAGCGGATCCAGCAGGTGCGATATGGCAGCGCGCTCCAGGCGGATCTCATCGAGAGCCGCGCTCGCGCGCTCCAGGCCCGCCAGGAGCTGCTGACCACGGAGCTGGAGCGTTCGGACCTGCAGACACAGCTCAACGACATCGTCGGTCTGCCGCTGACGACCGCGCTTCTGCTCGATCCGGACGTGACTCTGCTCCCAGGGCCGGCGGATCTCTGCGACCGTGACGTCTGCGTTCGCACGGCCCTGGACTCGCACCCGGAGATTGCCGAAGCGCGCGCGCAGGTTGAGAAGGCCGCGTCGGCGGTTCGTCTCGCCCGGTACGAGTTCATCCCGGATGTGGAGGCATTCGCGCGCTACAGCTTCCAGCGAAACGTGCCGTTCCTGGCCGAGCACTTCGGCACGATTGGTGTGCGCGCGAGCGTTGACCTTTTCGAGGGCGGACACAAACGCGCTGTGCTGCGCGAGCGTGAGACCCAGCTGACCCGGGCGAACGAGAACCTCGCGCGGATTTCCGATGCCGTCGAACTGCGCGTGCACGCGGCCTACAACAAGCTGGATCGCACCCGCCAGATGGTGGCTGTCTCGCAGGAGCTGCTCGGACTGCGGGGCGAGTCGCGTCGCGTTGTCTCCGAACTCCTGGTGAACGGCGGCGCGCTCGGATCGCAGGAGAAGGAGTCCACCGCGCAGGAGCTCGACGCGCAGGCGGCACTCCTGCAATCGCAGCTCGATTACCTGCAGGCCGCCGACGAGATGGATGCGGCTCTGGGACAGCGACCGTAGTTCGCGTCGATCAGGAGACGCGTCATGCTCAACATCTTCATTCCCGAGTCGTCGCCGACCCACGCCATCATCGAATTGTCGATGTTCGTGCTGGGCATCACGGGCCTGATCTTCGTCGTCGTCGCCGGTCTTCTGGTCTACGCGGTTGTGAAATTCCGCGCCACGCCGGCCGACGCCGATCGCGAACCGGCGCAGGTGTATGGCAGCACGCAGATCGAACTGGCATGGACGATCATTCCGATCTTGATCGTCCTCGTGCTGTTCGCGGCGACCGCCCGCGTGATTCATGCGATTCAGGACGCACCCCAGCCGCCGGCTGCTGTCGAAGTCACCGTCATCGGACATCAGTTCTGGTGGGAGTACCGATACCCGGGTCTCGGGGTAGTCACGGCCAACGAGCTGCACGTTCCGGTCAGCGACCCGTCACGGCCGCGGCCGACCTTCCTCCAGCTGCTCTCCGCCGACACGGATCACAGCTTCTGGGTGCCGCAGCTCGCCGGAAAAATGGACCTGATTCCGAATCGCGTGAACCGTCTGTGGATGGATCCGCTGCGAACGGGCATCTTTCTCGGCCAGTGCGCGCAGTACTGCGGGACGCAGCACGCCAAGATGCTGCAACGCGTCTCGGTCGACACGCCGGAGGAATTCGACGCCTGGATTGACGCACAGCGCGGGCCAGCCGTGGAGGACGCATCGGCGATCGCCGGCAGGCGAATCTTCGAAACAACCGCCTGCATCAACTGCCACACGGTGCGGGGAACGGCCGCGAACGGCCGGTTCGGTCCAGACCTGACGCACTTGATGAGTCGCGCCACTCTGGCCTCCGGCGCCGCCCTGAACACGCCGGCGAACCTGCGGGTGTGGCTGACCGATCCGGACGCGATCAAGCCAGGCTCGCTGATGCCGGCGATGAGGATGTCCGAGGCCGAGCTCGACGCGCTCGTCGGGTACATGGTTTCACTTCGTTAGCCGTGAGGATTGGGGATGGGCGAGACGCTTCACGCGTGGGTGACAACAGTCGATCACAAGCGGATCGGGCTGCTGTACATCCTGTTCGCGCTCGTCTTCCTCGTTATTGCCGGCCTCGAGGCGCTGGTCATCCGCATCCAATTGATGTACCCACACAACGACTTCGTGTCGCCGCAGGTGTTCAACCGGATGTTCACGATGCACGGCACCACGATGATCTTCTTCTTCGCCATGCCGATCCTGTTCGGGTTCGGCAACTACCTGGTCCCGCTGATGATCGGCGCCCGCGACATGGCGTTTCCGCGCTTGAATGCCTTCAGCTTCTGGCTCAGCGCGCTCAGCGGCTTCCTGCTGTATTTCAGCTTTCTCGGCGGCGGCGGCTTGTATGGCGCGGGCAGTGCGCCGGATGTGGGGTGGTGGGCCTATGCCCCATTGACCGCGCGCGCATTCTCGCCTGGTTCGAGCGCCGACTACTGGACGATTGCCGTCCTGGTGTCCGGTTTCGGCAGCATCGGCACCGCCATCAACCTGATCGCCACGATCCTCTGCATGCGCTGCCCCGGCATGGCCCTCGGCCGCATGCCGCTGCTGTCCTGGCTGTACCTGACCATGTCCGGACTCGCGTTGATCGGGATCACGCCGCTCTCGGCCGCCCAGCTGATGCTGCTCGTCGATCGCTATCTCGGCGGCCACTTCTTCGATACTCAGGCCGGCGGATCCGCCACACTCTGGATGCACTTCTTCTGGATCTTCGGACACCCGGAGGTCTACATCCTCGTGATCCCGGCGTTCGCGTTCATGTCCGAGATCATTCCGGTCTTCTCTCGCAAACCGATCTTCGGCTATCCGGTCATGGTGGCGGCGA
>JBKPSC010000497.1:0-13591 GCA_046734915.1 Acidobacteriota bacterium
GCCATGTGGATAGCCCGCGGCATCACCCGGCCGATCGCCGATCTTCGTGACGCCGCCGAGGCCCTGGGCCGGCGCGAGCCACTGCACGCGCCGACGACATCCATTCAGGAAGTCCAGGAGGTTGGCGTCGCGCTCGAGACCGCCGAACAAGCATTGACGAAGAGCGAGGCCGAGCGCGACGATTTGCTCAGCAAGGAACGTCAGGCCCGCCAGGAAGCCGAATCGGCCGATCGCGCGAAACAGGAGTTCATGGCTGTGCTGTCGCACGAGCTGCGCACGCCACTGAACGCGGTGTACGGCTGGGCGCGGATGCTGCAAACGGGTCACGTTCGCGGCGAGGCCCTGGTCGCGCGAGCGCTCGACGCTATCGTGCGCAATGCCGACGTGCAAGTGCAGCTCATCGACGACCTGCTCGATCTGTCACGCATCACCAGCGGCAAAATGCGCCTCAACATCAGCCGCGTCGAACTGTCGACCGTGCTGACGGGCGCCCTCGATGCCGTGCGGCCGGCCGCCGAGGGGAAGGCGATCCGCATCGAAACCACAGTCGATCCGGGCATCGGTGCGGTGTCCGCTGATCCCGCGCGGCTTCAGCAGGTCGTGTGGAATCTGCTCATCAACGCCGTCAAGGTCACCCCGTCGGGCGGGCTCGTGCAGTTGCAACTGCGCGGGCTTCAGTCACAGGCGCTCATCGTGGTGCGTGACACCGGCCAGGGCATCGCGCCCGACGTCCTGCCGCACGTCTTCGACCGCTTCCGGCAGGGCGACAGCTCCAGTACGCGCACCCATGGCGGTCTCGGCCTGGGTCTCGCCCTCGTCAAACACCTCGTGGAACTGCATGGCGGGACGGTGTTCGCGGAGAGTGACGGACCTGGCCGCGGGGCGACGTTCATCGTGTCGCTGCCGATCTCGACCGCTCTGGCCCCAGCGGAGCCCAAGACGCCCAGCGTCGCCAGCCTCGCTGCTTCTGACCTGCTCGCGGCGCGCCTCGACGGCCTCCGGATTCTGGTGGCCGACGACGACGTGGACGCGGTCAATCTGGCCGAAGCGATCCTCACCAATGCCGGCGCCGAAGTCCGATCGTGCGCCACGGCATCGGCGGCCCTCGACATGGTGAGGCAATGGCGCCCCGACGTGCTGGTGTCGGATATAGAAATGCCTGGTGAAGACGGTTACGCGCTCATTGACAGGGTCCGGGCCCTGGCGGCTGAAGACGGCGGAGAGACGCCGGCGATCGCCCTGTCAGCCTACGGCCGGCCGCAGGATCGGCTGCGTGCGCTGGCCGCCGGGTTCACCATGCATGTGCCGAAGCCGGTTGATCCGGGCGAGCTGACGGCCATCGTGGCCAGCGTCGCAGGTCGTACGGAAAAGCTCGCGACGTGATCGTCAGCTGGACTTCAGACTTCGGGGCTCAGCTTAAGACCTAAGACCTAAGACCTAAGACCTAAGACTTAAGGCCTATTGCGTCGGCTCGTTCGGTCCGACGAGATTCCACGTTCCGCCGATCCATCTCCACCAGTTCTCGTCGTCACCGAGGACGTAGATCTCGTCCTGGAAATACAAGATCTGCGACCCGTAACCGTTGGCGGCCAGCACGCCGCTGCGCAGGATCTCGCCCCCGGGCCCCAACGTCCACGTCGCAAGCTCGCGGTCGACAACGACTGCCGCAAGCGGCACGCGCGTGCCGCTCGGCGACGCGCTGGCCGACACGTCCTCTTCGAGGCCGGTAGGCGTCGCGACAAACGCCAGACTCGGAACGACGTCGTTGCTGTCGAACGTATAGACGCCGACCAGTTGACCGCGATTGTTGATGGCGTACGGACGGGTGATCGCCGGCATCGGGCTGGAGCTGGATTGGACGCTGAAGTTCGTGAACTGTCCGAACGACAGGATGGTCCCGTTCTGAGCGAGTGGCTGCAGTGAAGATGACGCGCCTGTGATGTCGCCGCGATCGTTGATGGCGTTGAAAACCGTGATGCGGTTGACAGGTCGCTGAAAGGTGACGAGTTTGCCGTCTGGCTCCAGCCGGAAACCGCGCAGCACGCCCGGGTCGGTGGCGTCCTGAACTGCCCCGACGATGACGCCCCATCGATTGATGCCGAGACGCTGCGTCGACAAGGCTTGCGCCCCGGGCACGTCGATGTCGACGAACCGCCCGTGCGTCCACAGGAAGTTGTGCGCGGCCGTCCCCATGATGTAGCCGCCGACGACCTGGCCGACGTCGTTGATGCCGTACGTCCAGCTCTCGGTGGCGCCGGACGGACTCAGCCCGATGAAGCGGCCACCCGTCAGAAGGAACGCGAGACGGCGGGTGCCGACCGTATACGTCCCGACAATCTGACCGAGGTTGTTGATGCCCAGAGCCCTCGTCGTATCCGCGCCGGGAACGTCAATCGTCGCGAACCCGCCGTTCGAGCGGAGAAATCCGTGGGTCGCGTTCGTCCCGACCGTGTAGTCGCCGACGATTTGGCCGCGATCGTTGATGCCGTTGGCCGTCGTGACACGCGCCCCCGGCACTGCAATGGTCGTATAGGTGTAGGTCTGCGCAGCGGCACGACCGGGTGTGATGGCGCTGACGAGTACGAGCGCGGCGACGGAGGCGAGGAGATTTCGCACGGAAGTCTCCTTACCTGCCTGGCTCGCTGGCGCCGGCGGACGCCCAGTTGCCATTCGTCCACCGCCACCACGTGTTGTCGTCGCCGAGCACGTAGACCTCGCCGAGGCGATACAGGATTCGTGATCCGTAGCCGTTCGCGGCCTGGACGCCGTTGCGCAGGATCTCCTGGCCGGTCCCCAGCGTCCAGACGGCCAGATCGCGATCGACGATGAGCGCGGTCTCCGGCACGCGGGTGCCGTCGACCGATGGACTCATGGAAACGTCAACGGTCAGGCCGGTCGGCGTCGCGATGAAGCCGTGCTCCCGGAAGTTCCCAGCCGTGCCATCGACGTACCGGCCGACGATCTGCCCGCGCCGGTTGATGCCGATTGGCAGCGTGGTCTGCGAGTCGGCAATGTTGACGAGGGACAGGCGTCCGAACGACAACAGGAACCCGCGGCTGCTGCTCGCCTCGCCGACGATCTCGCCACGCTCGCTGATCGCGCTGGGCTGGGTGAAGGTGCCGGGTGTCACATCGAGCGTAATACCGGCGCCGCTTGCTTCGAGCCGGAAGCCGTGAAGGCGCCCAAGCGCGTCGCCATAGCGCCCGACTACCAGACCGGTGCGGTTGATGCCGAACAGCCCGCCTTGCGCCGATCCCGCGACGTCGATGGTCGCGAAGCGTCCGTGGGTCAAGAGAAACCCGCGCTGCACACCAGACGCGTCCACGTACTGACCGACAATCTGACCCGCGTCGTTGATGCCGAGAGCGCTGCTGTTGACGGCGCCGGGTGGGTCGACGGTCGTGAACTGCCCACGGTCGAGGAGAAACCCGTGGAGCCGGTCGTTCAGCACGTAGCCACCGACGATCTGCCCTTTGTTGTTGATGCCGGCCGGCGTGGTAAGGGTACCGCCGGGAACGTCGATTGTGATGAACTGGCCGCCCGACTGGAGGAATCCGTGGTAATCAGTTGGCCCGTTGTCGAACGCGCCGACGATCTGGCTCCGATCGTTGACCCCCAGGACCGTCGTATTTCTCGCTCCCGGCGCATCGATCGTGGTGTAGGTAAAGGTCTGCGACGCGGCGACGGTGGCAGTCGACGCACTGACCCAGACGGCTAGAGCACACAACCCAAGGAGACGGGCCATTGACGCCTTTCTATAAAGACTTCGACGCGCTTCGGGTGAATGGCTGGAGACGAGGCGCACACATTCTTCTGGAAGTCCCGCGATTTGTCGAGTTCGAAACAGCGGAGTGAAATGATGCGCATTCGTGACGCCGACATCGCGGACCACGACGCTATCTGGGCGATCCTCGAGCCGACGATTCGTGACGGATCGACCTTGACGCTGCCGCGCGACATGACGCGCGAGGCCGCACTGGACTACTGGTGTCACCCCGATCATGCAGTCTTCGTGGCGATCGACAATTCGAGACTGGTCGGGACGTTCTATCTCCGTGCGAACGCGCGCGCAGGAGGTGCGCACGTCGCCAACTGCGGTTACGTCACTGCGCCGTGGGCGATGGGCCGCGGCGTCGCCCGCGCGATGTGCGTTTTCTCGTTCGACCGCGCGCGAGAGCGCGGCTTCCGCGCGATGCAGTTCAACTTCGTCGTCGCCACCAACGAGGCCGCCGTCCATTTGTGGCAGTCGTGCGGAATGGCGATCGTCGGCCGCCTGCCCGGCGCCTTCCTGCACCCGACCGAGGGTTACGTCGATGCCCTTGTGATGTACAGGACTCTGTAGCGGCTGGGAGCTTCGGGCTTCAGGCTCCAGACTTCAGGAGCGTAAGACGTAAGACCTAAGACGTAAGACCTGAGACCTTGAGACCCGAGCCCTGAGGCCATGAGCCCGCTAAGAATCTACGGAGAGCACGACGAGCGGACCGTGCAGCAGCTTCAACGCTGCGCCGCGGCCGAAGTGAACGCGCCGGCGGTGCTCTGCGCCGACGGACACCTGGGCTACTCGATGCCGATTGGCGGCGTCGTGGGTTATCGGCAGTTTGTGTCTCCGTCCGGAGTCGGTTACGACATCGCCTGCGGCAATCTTGCGGTGCAGACAGCGGTTCGATCGGCGGACGTTCCCGCCGCGGAATTCGCGCGCT
The DNA here is from genome assembly GCA_046734915.1 of Acidobacteriota bacterium. Taxonomy (GTDB): domain Bacteria; phylum Acidobacteriota; class Vicinamibacteria; order Vicinamibacterales; family CAVVIG01; genus VFZL01. The sequence continues at coordinate 4,701 of JBKPSC010000497.1, forward strand.
GGGCCGACGAGATCCAGCGGCGGGTCAGCTTCGGCATTGGCCGCAAGAACAACGAGCCCGTGGATGCTCCGGTACTCGACGACATCGCACGCTCGCCAATTCCGCAGCAGCGCTCGATGGCACAGATGGCGGCAACACAGCTCGGCACGGTCGGGAGCGGCAACCACTACGTCGATGTGCTCGAAGACGAGCAGGGCGGGTTATGGGTCGGCGTCCACTTTGGCTCGCGCGGATTCGGTCACAAGACGGCAACCGGCTTCATGAACATCGCACGGGGACGGCACTGGGACCACGGAGGCGGCGAAGGATCGATGGATGCGCCGCCGCTGTTGCTGTCGCTCGAGAAGCCGAGCGGGCAGGACTACGTGACGGCGATGGAGCTCGCCGGCAAGTACGCTTACGCCGGCCGCGAAGCCGTCGTCGCCAAGGTGCTCGAGATCCTCGGTGCGTCGGCGACCTGGTCGGTGCACAACCACCACAATTTCGCATGGCGGGAGGAGCATCGCGGATCGGACTACTGGGTCGTGCGGAAGGGGGCGACGCCGGCGTTTCCAGGACAGTACGGGTTCGTCGGCGGATCGATGGGCGATATCTCGGTGATCCTGCGTGGCGTCGACTCGGAGGCGTCACGTGAGGCGCTCTACTCGACCGTCCACGGCGCCGGACGCGTGATGAGCCGCACGCAGGCCGCCGGGAAGCAGCGGTGGCACAAGGTGTGGGCGTGCATGGACTACCGCCACTGTGATGGTCAGCTGCCGATCGCGACGCCGCGGGGCGCAAACGGTGAGAACCCCAAGTGTCCGAAGTGCGGCCATAAGATGCAGCGGAAGACCTCGGCCGAGCGCGTCCGAGCCGGTGCGGTGGACTTCGACGCCGAGAAGGCCAAGCTGGATCAGGCCGGCATCGTTCTCCGCGGCGCCGGGGCTGACGAGGCGCCGCCAGTCTATCGACCGCTGCGCTCGGTGCTCGACGCGCACGCGGCCACGATCGAGATCGTGCACACGCTCAAACCGCGAATCGTGGTGATGGCCGGTGGGGACGAGTTCGATCCGTATAAAGACTGACCAGGCTCCGGGCTCCCGGCTTCAGGTTTCAATGACTCACGGCTCAAGCTTGAGACCTAAGACCTAAGACTTAAGACCTAAGACCTAAGACCTAAGACCTAAGACCGACGTGAGACCTAAGACGTGAGACTTGAGCTCTTCACCGACTGTTAGAATTCTTCGACGGAGAACGTTTATGAAGCGCGTGTCTCTCGGACTGTTGGGCGCGGCGGTGGTTGCCCTGGCTACGACCGCCCTTGTTCCGGAGGCGCGGCAGGCGGCCGCCGCTTCATCGACCCGCGTCGTGATGCTTGGCACCGGCACGCCGCGACCGGACCCGGATCGATCGGGTCCCGCGACGGCCGTCGTCGCGAACGACAAGGTCTATCTGGTCGACGCAGGACCAGGCGTCGTGCGCCGCGCGCAGGCGGCGTTCGACAAGGGCCAGACCGCGCTGGCGGCGACCAATCTGACGACCGCATTCTTCACCCATCTCCACTCGGATCACACCGTCGGCTACCCGGACCTCATCTTCACGACGTGGGTGCAGGGACGGAAGGAGCCGTTGAAAGTGTTTGGACCGGCTGGCACCGAAGCGATGACCAGCCACATCATGCAGGCGTGGGCGATGGACATCGACGTCCGCACCAGGGGGCTCGAGCAGCGCAGTCGTGCCGGGTTGACTGTGACGGCGAAGGACGTCAAGCCGGGCGTGGTGTTCGAGGACGCGAACGTCAGGGTAACGGCCTTTCCCACGCCGCACGGCGAGGTGCCGGAATCGTTCGGCTATCGCTTCGACACGGCGGATCGTTCGATCGTCATCTCTGGCGACACCAGCCCTGGCGCGCCGCTGGTAGAAGCCTGCCGGAGATGCGACGTGCTGATTCACGAGGTCTACGCAGAGGAGTATCGTCCGGCCGACATGCCCAGCTGGCCGCAGTACCGGCCGAAGTATCACACCACGACCAGTCAGCTGGCGGAGATCGCGGGGAAGGCGCAGCCGAAGCTGCTCATCCTCTATCACCGCGGCATCGGCCCCCGCGGCCGTGAGATTTCCGACAATCAATACCTGAGCGAGGTGCGACGGACCTACAGCGGTCAAGTGGTGGTCGCGAACGATCTGGACGTCTTCTGACGCTGGTAGGCTTAGGACTTAAGACTTAGGACTTAAGACCAGCTATAGCTTGTTCGGACAACCGGGCCGGCACCGGCACGGAATGCTGCGCTCGCCGATGGTCTTGTAGTCGTAGGTCAGTTCCTCGCCGCGGCGGATGCTGCGGGCGGCGCGGATCCAGATGGTCTTGTCCACGATCTCGAAGTAGCAGTTCGGCGTGCAGGAGTGATTGATGAACCGCGCGATGTTGCCGCCGACGTTCGCGTCGCGGCTCCAGACGCGATTGACCCGGAACACCCAGATGCAGCCTTCGGCGAAATAGCGATCCTCGCGCTGCTCGCTCTCGCTGTTTCGAATCAGCTCGCCGGCGTAATCGATGATGCGGGTGTTCTTGGCGATGGCTTCACCGGCGAACACGCCGTCGCCGTGAACCCGCGATTTGCCGCGGACGATTTTGGGCGGGGTCTTCCGAGAGGACATTGAGGAGAGAAGCGCGCGACCCGAATCGCTCGGGTCGCGGCTTCGAAGGTGCTTGGTGCTTCGTCCTTGGTTCTTCGTGCTGGTGCTTAGTGCCTGGTGCTTAGTGCCTGGTGCTGCTTGGAGCGACTCAAGACTTACGACCTAAGACTTAAGACTCCCTTGCGTGAGCCTTGAGCCCTACGCGTCAGTCCCAGCCCCCAGCGCTACTTCTTGATGGACGGATGCACGTAACCCGCCGTCAGCACTTTCTGCGACGGACGGAAGCTCAGATAGTCGACGTGATCCGGGATGTCAGACCAGCCGTGCGGCGTGCCGGCGGGAATGACGATGATGTCGCCGACCTTCACCTGCCGCTTCACCACGTCGTTGCCCATGATCGAGCCGCTGCACGACGGACCATTCAGCTCGGTTGTCACCGAGGCGGTCGGATCCGACTTGCGGCCGTTCATGATGTGGCCGCCGGTAATCATCTCGCCGGCACCGGAGATGATGTAGTAGCCCTCGGTCTGCGAGTCGTGTGAGATACCGCCCGGCGTGCCGGCCGGCGCCGCGCCACCTGACATCCCGCATGGCTGTGCTGCCGCTGCCGCGGCGCCACCACCGCCGCCTGCGGCGCCGCCTCCGCGTCCCGCCGGCGGCGGCGTCCGCGTGCTGCCGCGATGCACCACCCCGACCGCGAAGTTCTCGGGGCCGATGTCCACGACGCGGATCTGCCGGTCGACGCCGGGCTGCTTGTTGACGGTATCGACCTCTTCCTTCGTGATGTAGGTCGCCGGCTTCGAGCTCATTTGGGCCGAGCCGACGACGGGAATGGTGGCCACCGCAACGACGAGCGCGTTGCGCAGGGTCTTCCGCATGAACTCCTCCTCAAGAAAGCGGCCGGGTGCCCTTCGACAGAGTTCAGGACAAAGCGCAGTGCACCCCGCGACAATTGGCACCGGGCACTATAGCCGATGCGCCAGCCGATTGAAAAAGCCTCCTGCCTGAGCGGGCGCGGGCCTTAGACTGGACATGCTTGGCCCCGGAGTGCGCCTGACATTTCGCGGCGGTGGAAGACACATGCGTGCCCTGTTTCGCTGGAGCGGCAGCCGCCGCGCGCGGCGGTGGACGAGGTGTGCCATGGCACTCGCGTCGCTCCTGGCCGCCACGACGACCGCTCAGGCCGCCGACGGCCCGGACTTCTTCTTCGGACCGCCACACGGATGGTTCGCCATCAGGGGCGGCTGGCTCTATCCGCGGGCCGAGGGCGATCTCTTCACCTTCGTCGGCGATCAGCTGACGATCGATCGATCCGATTTCCGGAGCGGGACGCTCGATCTGGAGCTGGGCGTCGTGCTCACGCCACTGTTCGCCGTCGAAGGCGGCATGGACCTGAGCCGCCGATCCATCGGCTCAGAGTACCGGCGCTTCATCGCGTCGAACGGACAGCCTATCGCGCAGACGACCCGTTTGGACCAGACCGGGGTGTTCACCGGAGTCCGCTTCACGCCGCTCGGCCGCGGCCGTCGCGTGAGCCGGTATGCGTTCATTCCCAGTCGGCTGACGCCCTATGCCGGCGCCGGCCTCCACGTGATCAACTTCGACTTTTCCCAGTCCGGCCAGTTCGTGGACTTCGCAGATCTGTCGGTGTTCAATGACTACTTCGTCTCGAAGGGTTGGACGACGGGCCCGTACGTGCGGGGCGGTGTCGACATCCTCGTCTGGCGCTCGCTGCTGGTCGGCTTCGACGCGCGGTACACGTGGCTTCATTCCGATCTGAGTCGCGACTTCATCGGCTTCGATGGCATCGACCTGGCGGGCTTCCGCGGGACGACGGGCATCAGCCTGGTGTTTTGAGCGCTCGGCCTGGCATTGGAGACGACCATGAGAAGAGGAATTTTCGCCACCGCTGCCCTGATCGCGCTGTGGCTTGCCGGAGCCGGAAGCGCTGCTGCGCAGGACCTGCGCTGGAGTGCGTGGCTTGGCTGCTGGGCGCCGAGCGACGTGCAGCGCCGGTCTCAAGACATTCAGATCTGCATCGTCCCGAACGCGTCCGGCAGCGGCGTCCGGATGATCACGCTGGCCGGCGAGCAGACGCTGCTCGACGAATCGATCGTCGCCAACGGGAACCCCGAGAAAATCACCGAGGGCGACTGTTCGTCCACGCGCACCGCGCGCTGGGCCACGCGTGCGGCCCGCCTCTTGTCCGTTGGTGAGCGCCAGTGCACGGATCATCTGCTCGAGCGGAGCTCCAGCGTCTCGACGCTGACCGGCGCGAACGAGTGGCTCGACGTCCAGGTCGCAGGAGTCGTCGGTCGCGAAGGCGTGCGGATACGGCGGTACACGCGGTCAACGGGCGAACCTCCCAGTGCCGTGGCCGACCTGATTCGGGCGCTGCCTCGTGAGGGTCCAGCGACCGATGTTCGCCCATCGGTTCCCACTGTCGACGATGTCATCGAGGCCAATGGCGCTGTGTCGTCGCGAGCGGTCGAGGTCTGGCTGGCGGAAACCGAACCCGCGATGGCGATCGATCGCCGGGCGCTCGTGAAGCTGACCGAGAACAAGGTCTCAGAACCGGTCATCGATCTGCTCGTCGCGTTGGCCTATCCGCAACGCTTTGAGGTGCGGCGTCCGGTCGCGTCCGCCTCGGGCGGGAGCGGGATGGACTTCATCGACGAGGGCTTCGTGTCACCGTGGGACACGTCGGCGGGGCCGTGGTCGCTCAATCCGTACTCGCTTTACTACGCCCCGTTCCTGCCGTGGGGCGCGTACGACTTGTACTCCTTCTATTCGCCGTACGACGGCGGCTTCATCATCGGCGGCGGTGTCGTCACTCCGCCCGTCGCCGAGACGCACGGACGGGTCGTGAACGGCCTGGGCTACACGCAAATCGAGCCGCACGTCGAGGCCACGACGCGGGGTGGCAACGGATCGGGGGCGGGCGCGGGAACGAGCTCGTCCGGCGGCGCCGGCTCGGACGGCGGATCGTTCGGCGGCGGCGCCTCGCCAGGCGGCTATTCGAGCGGCGGCGGTGGCAGCACCGGGCTGACGGCGGTGCCACGCTGATGGTGCTGCATCAGTTTTATCTCGGGTGTCTCGCCCACGCGTCCTATCTCGTCGGCGATGAGGCGGCGGGGGTCGCGGCCGTCGTGGATCCGCAGCGGGATATCGATCAATACGTCGCCTTTGCTGCCGAGCGCGGGATGCGCATCGAGCACGTTCTGCTGACGCACTTCCACGCCGACTTCATCGCGGGTCACATCGAGCTCCGCAACCGGACGGGCGCGAAAATCTATCTCGGCGCGCCGGCGAAGGCCGAGTACGCTTTCACGCCGCTCAAGGACGGCGACGTCATCCAGCTCGGGTCGGTTCGCCTGCAGGCGCTCGAGACGCCCGGGCACACGGCGGAGTCGATTTCAATCGTCGTTTTCGATACGACGGTGAGCGATAGCGTGCCGCACGCCGTTCTGACCGGCGATACGCTGTTTGTCGGCGACGTCGGGCGTCCCGATCTCCGCGTGGCCCTCGGCTGGTCGGCGGCCGATCTGGGCGGTCTGCTCTACGACTCGCTCCGCACGAAGCTCCTGGCGCTGCCGGACAGCGCGCTGGTGTACCCGGCGCACGGCGCCGGCTCGCTTTGCGGCAAGGCGCTCGGCAAGGAAAGTTTCTCCACAATCGGCGAGCAGCGGCGCGTCAACTACGCGCTTCAGCCGATGAGCAGGACTGCCTTCGTCGATCTCGTCACCGCCGATCAGCCAGACGCGCCCGCCTATTTCACCTACGATGCCGTGCTCAATACGCGCGAGCGGCCGACGCTCGACGACACGTTGACTCGGGAGCTCAAGGCGCTGTCGGTGGAAGGCGTGCTGCTGCTGCAGGAGGGTGGGCTGCAAATCGTCGACACGCGCGACTTCAACGAGTTCGCGGCGGTGCATCTTGTGTACAGCATCAACATCCCGCTCGGCGGCTCATATGCGACCACCGCCGGCACGCTCCTCGACCGCGAGGTTCCGATCGTGCTCATTACGGAGCCCGGCCGCGAACACGAGAGCGCCATGCGGCTCGGGCGTATCGGTCTGGATCACGTCATCGGCTATCTCGACGGCGGGCTCGCCGCGGTCGCCAATCGTCCCGATCTGCTGCGCTCGACCGAGCGGCTGAGTCCGGGGGTGGCCGCGGAGCGGCTGGCCTCGGCCGCACCACCGCTGCTCATCGACCTGCGCACGCCGCGCGAGCGTCAGCTGAAGGCGATTCCCGACAGCGTCAGCGTGCCGCTCGGTCGGCTGCCGCAGCAACTGGCGAAGCTGCCACGCACGCGGCCGCTGCTCGTGCACTGCGCCGGCGGTTATCGTTCGTCGGTGGGCGCGAGCCTGCTCCAGCGGGCGGGCTTCACGGAGATCAGCGAGATAGCCGGCGGCCTGGCGGCGTGGGAAGCCGCGGGACTGCAATTGGAGAGGCCGTCAGCCTAGGCGGCACGGCTCGCGCGAGTTCCGGATTTTGCAGCTCCTCCGGGCGCCGCGGCGGTTCTAATTTAGGCGCCGCGAATAATAGACCGCGTCTGCCGGTGGGCCGGCTTTGACGTAGTCCCGATCCTTGAAGGGATAGGACGGCCGCGGCCTGGAGGTGATGAACGCGGCGATGTGCTGCGCCTCTTCGTCGGTCAGGCTACCAGGATCCAGATACGGCATCGCGTACCGGATGATCCCGGCCAGTGTGTAGACGCGCGCGGCGCCGGCGCCGTCGTTCCACGAGTCGGGACCCCACAGCGGCGCGGCGCGCTTGTCGCCGATCTGCACGCCTTGACCGTCGGTGCCGTGGCAGTTCGCACATTTCTCCTGATAGAGCGTCTCGCCTTTTGCCGGGTCGAGCTTCTTGACCGGAACGAGCGCGTCGGCGGCGATCGCATTTTTCCCGCGCCAGGCGATCGGCTTGCCGCGCTCATGACCCTGGGACAACCAGTCGAGGTATGCCTTCACCGCCTGGACCTCGCGGGTCGTCTCGGTGGGGAACGTGTGCGTCACGTCGGTCCCGTTCTCGCTGCGCATGAAGCACTCGATGATGCGGTCCTCGATGGTGAAGACGCGCTCGGCACGGCGGTTCATCTCCGGATAGGCCGCCGATACGCCGACGAGCGGCAGCGCCCGCTCGCGCTGTCCCGCGTTCAGGTGGCAGTTGCTGCACGACACCCGGCCGCGGGTGAAGCCGGGCGCTTCCTGCTGCGTGTTGGTGAAAATTCGATAGCCCCAGCGGATGTTCTCCGCTTCAGGCAGCCGCTCCACCGACTCGTCTTCGAGCGGGTTCGCCGGCACGTCCCACGCCGTCACCATCGTCGTCGTCGCCGGCACGAGCGGGCCAGCGAGCTCGTACGATCGCATGGCCTTCGAGCTCGCGTCCTTGGCCTTGGCGGTCGGGGATTCCGTTGGCGCAGGCGAGGTCGAACAGGCCGCGACGAATGCCCCGGCAACGCCGACGGCTGCGCCGAGCGCGGCGAGTGTCAGTGAGCTCCGCATCTCCGCTATCCGACGTACTGCAACGAGTACCCGCGTTCCTGCGATCGGTTGATGGCGACGACGCCGGCCGGGACCATGTGGGCGCTGGCGATGAGATTCGCTGTCAGCTCTTTGTAGATGTCGTCGGCGGACGCGCCCGACGCCCGTGCGATCACGCCGGCGTGCCGCCGCGTGGCGAGGTTGCAGACCGCGAAGTGGACGCCGCGCTTCGCCAGCGCGTCGAGCGTCGTGTTGCGGTTCTCGAGCACGTCGCCGTAGCCGGCGGCGTTGTACATATTGATGACGGCCGGTTTGCCGGTCTTGGGATCGTCGAACTTGATCTCACCGGTGATCGTGGCACCGTACTTGGCCCAGATGGCGTCGTTCCACGCGAAGGGTGTCGCGTTGTGACGCAGGCAGATGACGAGGGCCGTGTCGCTGTCGCCGAGCTTGTAACCGTCCTTGCTGGCGGTGAAGACGTTGGAGGCGAACCGCATCGCTTCGCCGGCACCCTTCGGTGACAGCGCATCCAGGAAGTAGCGATGCTGTCCGGGGAGCTTGTCGAACCAGTCGTCTTCCGCGTGGCGTGCCGGTTTGAACTCGCCAGAGGCGGCCTGTGCGGCCGCTGTCCCGGTCCCGAAACCGAAGGCCGCGGCAGTAGCGGTCAGGCGCGAGAAGAACGATCGTCGGGTGGTCGCGTCGCTCATAGTCCCTCTCCCACCACGAGCTTACTCCTTATTAGGGTGGGGCGGGGAGGGCAGGGACGCCGAGGGAGCGCCTGCGGCC
>JBKPSC010000498.1:0-16129 GCA_046734915.1 Acidobacteriota bacterium
GTGTGCACGATCACGCCGACCGGCGTATGAATCGCAAGCGCGACGCAGTCCGGCATGCTGTGCGTCACGCGAATGAACTCGATGCCGAATGGGCCGACGTTCACGCGATCGCGAGGTCGGACCGGAACGAGGCTCGCCGAATCCTCGAGCCCGTGCTCCCGAAGCTTGGGCTCGACCAGCGCCAGCGTCAGCGGTGTGCCGTAGACCGGCCCGTTGACAAGAGGCAGGACGTGCGGCACGGCGCCGATGTGATCCTCATGGCCGTGCGTCAGCACCAGCGCGGCTGCCGGCCCGCGCTGCTGCAAGTACGCGAAGTCTGGAATGATCCGGTCGACGCCGAGCAGTTCCGGATCGGGGAACATGACACCCGCATCCACGAGAAGCGTTGTCTCGCCCCAGGTGAAGGCCATCATGTTCATGCCGAACTCGCCGAGGCCGCCGAGCGGCACTATTTGGAGCATTCGCGCGCGCCGGTTGAGACAAACCCACACCGCCGCCGTCCCGGGCGGGAGGCGTCACCGGCGAAGGGAGCCGCGACCGCGGCTCGGCAGGCAGCTGGGCGCGCCTGGCGTTGAAGGCGGGATGTGATGCCTCGCGGCGCGCGGGCGAGTGTCGGTTCACACTCGTAACACTCAGCCCACGTACAACTTAGCAGGCGGCATTCTAGCATAGCCGCGGCGGGTGCCGGCAGGTTTTAGCGTGAAGCGCCGGCGACCGCGTCGGCCAGCCTGACGAACGCCGCGATATCGAGGGTCCCGGGACGTTGCCGAGGGTCCAGGCCTGCTTCAGCGGCCAGCGTTGGCGCGGACGTTCCCGCCGGCAACTGGTGCGCAAGCAGCGCATTAGAAAGGGTTTTCCGACGTCTCGTGAACACGGAGCGGACGAGGGCCCGAAACAACTCCAGATCGAGCGGGGCGGGGGAAGGCCGGTGCCACCGTAGCCGGAGGAGTGACGAGTGGACCTTCGGAGGCGGGCGGAATGCGCCTGGCGGCAGGGCGAGCAATCTGCTTACTTCGGCCACCTGCCCGAGAAGGACGGACAGCACGCCGTACTCCGACGTCCCGGGAGACGCCAGGATCCGATCGGCAACCTCACGCTGGAGCATGAAGGTCGCATCTTCAACAGGAGTATCAGCCTCGAAGAGCTCTAGAACCTTGAACATGATCGGCGCCGCGAGGTTATACGGAAGGTTCCCGGCGACGCGCAGCTTCGCCTGAGCAAGGCCGACTGGCCCGAGACTGTCACGAATCCGATCGGCGGTGACTTCGAGAAAATCCCCTTCGACAACTGTCAGCTTGGGGTTGTTCTCGCACCTGAGCGAAGCAGCCAAATCCCTATCCACTTCAAACGCGATGACATGTCTCGCACGCTGCAGCAATGGCAGAGTCAGTGCGCCGCGGCCGGGTCCGATTTCGAGAAAGACCTCCTCCGGCTTCGGGTCAATCGTCGCGATGACTTTTTCAGTCCAGGCCCGCTCGAGAAAATGTTGTCCGAACCGCTTGCGCGCCCGTGGGAGGGGGAACGACGAGCGTACTGGCGGTGTCACGAGTCGTCATCTCCATCCTCCGGCCGTCCGTCGTCCGCGTCTTCTTCAGACAGGCTGTGCCAGTAGCGATCCTCGATGTCTTCGATTTCCTCTTCGCTGAGCCCGAAATAGTGGCCGATTTCGTGGATGAGCGTCTCCGCGATCGAGACGATGAGATCCTCTCGATCTTCGGCTTCCCGCTCGTGAGGACCCTGAAAGAGCAGAATCCGGTCGGGCAGTGTATTGCCGTAGTCCGAACGGCGCTCGGTCAGGGGTGTGCCTTGATAGAGGCCGAACAGGGTGTCAGGCGGCTCGATGTCCATCTCGCGGAGCAAGTCCGCGTCGGGCTCGTCCTCGACGACGATGGCGATGTTGCGCATCGCTTTTCGAAAGCGAAGCGGGATGTCGCCGAGGGCTTCAGCGACGAGGCGTTCGAACTCGCCGCGTTCCACGGGATTTCTTGACCTGGACGGCACGCCCGCGCTCGCGTTCGAGGACGTGGAAGAAGTCGCAGTCATCCCGCACTGCGCATCGATCGCAGAGGGGCTTCGGCCGGCAAATGCGACGGCCGTGCAGGATGAGCAAGTCCGAGGCGAGGGTCCAACGCGCCTTCGGCACGGCCCGGCACAGTTGCCGTTCTACCTCTTCCGGATCGTCGCCTTCGGCAATGCCGATGCGATTCGACACGCGAAGCACGTGCCGGTCGACGGGCAATCCGGGAACGCCGAGCGCGTGTCCCAGGACGACGTTGGCCGTTTTGCGTCCCACGCCGGGCAGGGCGACGAGCGCATCCATATCCGCGGGCACTTCGCCGCCGTGATGCTCGACCAGCGCCCGCGCCATGCCGACGATCGCCTTCGACTTGGCGCGGAAGAAGCCGGTCGCGTGAATTTGCGGTTCGATCTCCTCTGGCGCTGCGGCGGAGAGCGTTCGCGCGTCGGGATAGCGTTCGAATAGCGCCGGTGTCACCATGTTGACCCGCTGATCGGTCGATTGGGCCGACAGAATCGTCGCGACCAACAGCTCGAACGCGTTGCGATAGTGCAGCTCGGTGTCAGCACCCGGATGCTGCTCCTCGAGCGCGGTGATGATCCGGCGCGTCTGAGTCGCCGTCTTCACGTGAGTCGCGCCTTCAGTGAATGGGGTCGCCCTTTGTCCAGCCGACGTTGCTGTACGAGTCCGAAAACGCCCGCCAGTGCTCCTGCAGTGCTCCGATGAGGTTCGGGACGAACTGCACCGGCACGACGATCTTCGTCCGCACAGGCGCACGCACGACGTGCTCTGACTCGGCGGCCTTGATCTCCTTCTCCGAGAGTGGCATCACCTCGCAGAACGTAAGAGTGAAGTCGAACGGGGTATGGGCGATAGAGCAAAAGTTGGCGTAAGTCCGCGGCACAGGGGCGTCCGGCGAGTCATCGGCGGGAACGATGGTGAAATTGATCTGTTTCGGCTGATCGGCCATGGACAGAAGCTTACTCTTAATACTTGCGCATCACGCCAACGACCACCCCTTGAATCTGCACCTGGTCGGCATCTACGAAAATCGGCTGCATCGCGGCATTGGCCGGCTGCAAGCGAATCTTGCTTCCTGGATCCCGATAGAACTTCTTCAACGTGACGTCGGTCCCTCGCACCAGCGCGATGACCATCTCGCCGTTGTCCGCAGTCTTCCGGTCTTCGACGACGACGTAGTCGCCGTCGCGAATCTGCTCGTCGATCATGGAGTCGCCACGCACGCGCAACACGTAGGTCTCCCGCTTGCCGACGAGGTCGTCGGGAACGGCGATCGTTTCGTTGGTGGCGACAGCCTCGATTGGCAGTCCCGCGGCGACGTACCCGAGCAGTGGGAGTTCGACGGCGCGACCGCCCGTTCGCGCCGGCACCATCTCGACCGAGCGGCTGCGGTTCCATGCGCGCTTGATGAACCCCTTCTCTTGCAGATTGGTCAAGTGCTTGTGCACCGTGGCCAGGGAGGACAGGCCGAACCGGCGGCCGATTTCCTCGAGGCTCGGGGCGTACCCATGCTGCTGAATGAATTCGTTGAGGTAGTCGAGAATCTCGCGCTGCCGTTTGGTGAGAGGAAGCATGAGCGGTTCTCCCAAAAGAGGTAGCGAGACTATACGCAAAAGAAAGGCGAAGGGTCAAGCGCTCGGCTTGCTTTTGCCTGAATTGTCTGTGTTAGCACGGTCAAGCTGGGTATGCGTGGAGTCACCTGGGCCTGATACCATCGCGCCGTGCGGCTTCCCTTTCGGATCCCTCCACGATCAGTTAATCAGTTCGATGTTGTCGGTCTTGGCCTGAACAGTGTCGATCTGGTCGCCGTCGTCGCGGAATATCCGGCCAGCAACTCCAAGCAGCGGCTGCAGCGATTTGCGAGGCTTCCCGGCGGGCAGACGGCCACGGCCATGGCCGTCTGCGCCAAGCTCGGCTGGCGCGCGGCGTACATCGGCCGCTTCGGCGACGACGCCTTGGGCGAGTTGTCCCGCGAGAGCCTGCGCCACGAAGGCGTCGACATCTCGGAATCGGTCACGGTTGCCGGCGCGACGAATCAATTTGCCGTCGTCCTTGTCGACGCGCGATCGGGCGAGCGAACGGTTCTGTGGGATCGCGATCCCGGGCTCGCCATGGAGACCGCAGATCTGCCATCCGGCGTGGTCTGCAGCTCGCGGATGGTATTGGTGGACTGTCACGAGACGGCTGCCGCGACCCGTGCGACGCGATGCGCGAGGTCAGCCGGAATCCCGACCGTACTCGACGTGGAAAAGGTCCGACCGGGCATCGCCGAGCTGCTCCAGGCGAGCGACGCCATCATCGCGGCCGAAGGCTTCCCTGGCGAACTGACCGGCTACGAGGATGTCGGCCGGGCGCTCGAAGCCATCGCCCGCGAATTCGAGGCACCGCTCGTTGCCGTGACCCTCGGAGCCGAAGGCAGTCTGGCGCGATGTGGCGGCCGCGAGATTCATACGCCGGCGTTCCGAGTGGACTGCATCGACAGCACGGGCGCGGGAGACGCCTTTCACGGCGGCTTCGCCGCAGCGTGCCTTCAGGCCGACGAGCGAGATTTCGACGTCGAGGATGCGCTCGTCTATGCCAATGCAGTGGCCGGGCTCAACTGCCGTGCCCTGGGCGCACGCGGCGGAATGCCAACGGCGGCCGAAGTCGAGCAATTGCTCGTGGCGCGGGCGCGACGGTAGCTTGGGGATCGCCCTCGAATCAGCTAGATTCTAGGCCGGTGGTCGAACAGCCCCTCGAAGATCTGCTCGCGCGCCTCGAGCGCGAACGTCTCGACGCCGACCGTCTCTACAACGACGCGCTGACCGCGGTGAACCGCGCCATTCAGCACGTGCCGGCGTTGCCCGATCCGCCGGCTGCGTTCGACGGGTCTCGCCTCGGTGATGTCAACAGTGCCTGGAACATCCTGGCGGCGGGCGCTCCCGTCAATGACACAGGCTGGCGGCGACGCTTTCGTGACTTCGTCTGGCGGATGGTCGGTCCACCCCTCGAGCGGCAGCAGCAGTTCAACGCCGCGCTCGTCGATCACTTGAACAAAAACGCCACACGAGATCGAGCGCTTCCGGACACGACCGCCGCCGTCATCACTGCCTTGCGCCGGGCCCTCGAGGGGCTGTTCCGGTTCGAGTCGCTGCTCGTCCAGTATCTGATGACGATTACGGCGTTCGTGGATAGCCGTGACAGGCGTCTCGGCGCCGAGGACTTGGCCGCCCACCTGAGCTTCGTCGAACAACGAATTGCGGCGATTGCCCGCGAAATGGACCGACTGCAGGCGCCGCAATCGGCGGCTGACGCGCTGCCGGCCTCGCGTTCGTCGTCGGAGGTGTTCACGGCGCCGGTCGACTCGGCGACGTATCTGGGATTCGAGGATCGGTTCCGCGGCTCGCAAGACGACATCCGTGCGCGGGTCCAGGACTACCTGCCGATTCTGAGCGGTGCATCCGACGTCGTCGATGTAGGGTGCGGCCGCGGCGAGCTGCTGACCGCCCTCCGCGAAAGGGGAATTCCCGCTCGCGGCGTCGACGCCAACCGCGCGATGGTCGAGTTGTGCCGAGCCAGGGGCCTGGACGTGGAGGAGTCAGATGCGCTGTCGTATCTGGAGCGACTGGCTGCCGGCAGCCTCGGCGGCCTCGTCGCGATCCAGGTCGTCGAGCATTTCACGCCGGGTTATCTGTCACGGTTTCTGGCCGTCGCGCACCAGGCACTCAGGCCGGGCGCCCGCCTTGTCCTCGAAACCATCAACCCGGCCTGCTGGGCGGCGTTTTTCGATACCTACATTCGCGATCTGACCCACCAGCGGCCCTTGCACCCCGAGACGTTGAAGTACCTGGTGCAGGCGAGCGGCTTCACGCAAGTCGATGTCCAGTTCCGTCAGCCGGTCCGGTCGGTCGATCGTCTCGAGCGAGTCGACAGCGAGTTGAGCGGCCTGCCGAGCTCGGATGGCCAGGCCATCGCCGCGCTGGTGGCAGCGGTCAACGCCCACGCCGACAAGCTGAACGCGCGGATGTTCTCGCACTTCGACTACGCCGTGGTCGCTAGGCGTTGATCACTTCGCGCGATCGGCGATCTCGTACAGCCTCGCCGTTTCATCGCCATAACGCAAGACGAGCGACGAGCTGAACGCCGCCAGCCGGCGCTCGAGGTCCGGGCGCATCTCGCCGTAATCGTCGAGATGAAAGATCGCGTAACGGACGCCGTCCTCGTGCAGCAGACGCAGCGATTCGACGCTGGGGAAGCCGCCGAGAGTCTCCATGCGCGCTTCGAAGTCGGCTGGAATGTAATCGCTGTAGGCGTTGACCAGCGGCATCCAGTGGATTGTCGTCGCCAGCATGTACTTCGCGCGAGCGAACTGCGCGCGTTCCGAATACACAGGCATCTCGATGAGCGCACCCGGTGATGATGTCGCGAGGGCTACGTACACGGGAGCGGGCGGCGGCACGGCCTGGAACTCGAGCGGCACGATGTGCTCGAACGCGGTCACGGCCACGAGGATGGCAGCGGCCACCGGTGTCGCGAGCCACCGGCGTCTCAACCGCGCGATGCCGATTCCGGCGAGCACGCAGATCGCCAGCAAAACGACGACACCAAATCGGCTGGGCGCCCGCATCAGCGAGAAAGCGGGGAACCCGGCATACAAGAGCCGGTAAAGGCCGGCCGTGGGTCCGAATGAGGCCCACAAAGCGAGCATTCCGACGAGCAGGTACAGCACTGTCGTCTCGCGCACTCGGCCGCGCGCCTGCCATCCCAGCGCGATGCCGGCAAAGGAGAAACCGCCGGCCACGAATCCGGGGAAGAGGACCTCGTTCCAACGCCCGAGCAAGGGGAGGAGCCACGCATGCGCGATCGCGGACGAAGCGAAGTACGCACGCCAGTCAGCAGAGAATCCATCAGATGCCGAGAGCGGCCTCACGAATCCAGTCGACCGTTGGAATTCGAGATACGGAACGAGCAACGGCAGCGACGTACTTATCGCGACGAAAGCGGCGATGGCCACGGCTCGCCAGTAGGCGACGTCGGTCCACCGTCGGCGGAACGCGGCGATGGCCACGGTGAACCCACCGACGAGGAGAACGAGGAAAACCGCGTAGTACGCACAGAGATACAACTGTGCGGCCATGGCCAATCCCAGGGCGACGCCGCGCCAAGCGCTCGGTCGGTCCGACAGCAAATGGAAAGCGAGCAGACTCCACGGAAGACCGGCGGTCCACAGCAGCTGGATGTGAAGGAGATGCGCGAACACGTGAGGGCAAAAGCCGAATGCGATCCCGGTCACGGCGGCGGCCAGGCGATCGGCCGTCAGGTATCGAACGAGATAGTAGGTGCCGACGGCGCTCAGCAGGAACGACAGCAGGACGACGAACCCGTGCGCCGCGTAGACGTTGCCCGTCGTCCAATACATCGGGACCGCCAGAGCACCCGATCCAAGGTTGGCCTCCGAGTAGGCCAGGACACCTTTGTGCGGGTAGAAGATGTTGGCGTCGAAGACGTGCAGGGGGTCGAGAACGAGCGCCCGCGCGACCCAGGCCGTGTTCCAGATTGAAAATTGACCGTCGCCATTGCCGACCCGATACGCCACGCGTCCGAGGCGGAAGGCGAGCGGTGCAGTGAGCGCCGCGGTCAGTAAGGCGTATGCCGCAACGACGAGTGCAGGCTCGCGCCATTGGGGGACTCTGGATGCAGTCACTGACGTCGCAGGATGGGCCGCGGCGGAACTCACGAAGGCGAGCAGTATAACAATGTGAGACGGCCGACCGGGTGGCGGGCGAGGCGCCGCCGGATGTAACGTCTGTCCGGCGGACCCGGTCTAACCTGATGGGTCGCGTTTCTGACGGGGGTGCATGCCAAGCCTGACGTGGGATCGAGTCGGGTCGTCGAAGCTGCCGTGGACGCTCACGATGTCGCGTGCCGAGACGGCGCCGGCTCCTGAACCGGAGTTCGGTGGCCTCGGTGAGGCGGAGCTGGTTCAAGCCTGTCTGGACGGGCGCCTCGGTGCTTTCGACGTCATCGTGGAGCGTCATCGCCAGAGCGTCTACCGGCTCTGTTACCGGTTCGTGCCCAACCATGAGGACGCCAGCGATCTCGCCCAAGAAGTGTTCCTGAGAGCGTTTCGCGCCCTGCACGGCTTTCGCGGGCAGTCGTCGCTCGGGACCTGGCTTTATCGCATCGGTGTCAACGTGTGCCTCAACAAGGTCAGCGTGAAGACGCCGGTGATCGAACCAATTGACGCCCGCTCCCACGTGGACACGCGCACTGAATCGCCCTGCGATCAGGTGCTTCGTTCGGAGCGTGACGAGCGGGTCCGCTCCGCCGTCGCCCAGTTGCCCGCCAAGCAGCGCGCCGCGCTCATCCTGCGGGTGTACCACGAGATGACGCATCAGGAAATTGCCGGAACACTAGGCACATCGGTTGGCGCCGCGAAGGCCAACGTGTTCCATGCGCTGCGGAACCTGAAGCGGTTGCTGAACGGAGAGGTGTTGTGAACGGGCGCCACTGCACGCCGGACGAGCTCCTGGACGTCGCGGACGGCGTGCGGGATCCGGCGTCAATTCCGCACCTGGCGGGCTGCCAGACTTGCGAGCGTCAGCTGAACGATCTGCGTAGTGCGCTGAGCGACGCGAAGTCGGTCGACGTTCCGGAGCCGCCGCCGTTTTTCTGGGAGCGGTTCTCCGCTCGCGTGCGGGAGGCGGTCTCGACCGAGGCACCGCGCAGCAGAGTCGCGTGGTGGCGTGGGTCATCGTGGAGGATCGCGGTTCCAGCGTTGGCTGGGTGCACGGTTATCTTCCTCGCGTTGTTCCTCCAGCCTCGAGTGCAACGCTCTCCTCCTCCGACGGAGGTCGAGCAGGCATTCTCGTCCGAGCCTGCGGACGACCCGGCGTCCGGGTGGGCGGAGCCTGTTGACGATGCGTCGATCGGGTTGATGATGGACTTGGCCGGCAGCGTCGACCTCGACGCGGTGGCTGACGCCGGTTTGATGACAACGTCGAACGCCACAGATGCGGCGGTATCGGACCTGTCGCCCGACGAGCGACGCGAGCTCGAACGGTTGCTCAAGGAAGCGCTGAACGGTTCGGGAGCATGAAGATGCCGCGCGTTCTGACCGCCGCGCTCGTCTGTGCCGCACTGCACCTGGTGGTGCCCGTATCGGGGGAGGCGCAGAACCGGCGGACGCAGCCGCCGGCGTCGCCAGAGGGCGGAGTGTCGCCCGGCGAGCTGCAGAACCTCTTCGACGCCTATGCGCTGATGCAGGCTCAGGAAACGCTGCAGTTGAACGAGTCGCAGTACCCGCAGTTTCTGACGCGTCTGAAGGCTCTGCAAGCGGTTAGGCGGCGAGCGCAGGCGGATCACGCGCGCATCGTGCAGCAGCTCCGCCGCCTCGTGCAGCGATCTGGACAAGGCGGCCAGCGCGACGAGATCGTCGAGCAGATTCGCGCGCTGCGTGAAGCTGATGCGCGCGCGGCAGCCGACGTGGCGGCCGCCTCCGACAGCCTCGACGAGATTCTCGATCCCGTTCAGCAGGCCAAGCTGCGCATCTTCGACGAGCAGATGGAACGCCGGAAGCTCGAACTGCTGATGCGGGCCAGGCAGGCGGCGCGCGGCCGTACCGCTCGCTAGTACGCGCGTCGCCGGCGAACGTCAAGCACCCGCCGCCGTGCGGCGCGGTTCGACGCGCCGTAGTACACTGCGCGCAGCTGATTGCCTGCAGACCGCGATGACCTGCTCGCGACGCCCCTGCAATATCTGAAGGGCGTCGGGCCCCGACGCGCTGCCGATCTCGCGCGGGCGGGCCTTCACACCCTCGAAGATCTCCTGTACCGGTTTCCGCTGCGCTACGAGGACCGCAGCCGGCTTCAACCAATTGCCGCCATTCAACCGGGACGGCCGACCCTCGTCGCCGGCCGCATTCTCAGCTCGGGCCTGCGCAGTACGAGACGACCCGGGTTCAAGGTGTTCGAGGCGCTGGTCGGCGACGCGAGCGGCGCGGTCCGCGCCACCTGGTTGAATCAACCGTTCCTGCGCGACGTGTTCACGACCGGGCAGCACGTGATGCTCTACGGTCCCGCGGAATTGCGCGGCACGTCCGGCATGCAGCTGACGAACCCGCAATACGAAGTGATCGAGCCAGGCGAGAGCGAGACCATTCATACCGGGCGCATCGTTCCCGTTTACGAGAAGGCCGGCAGCGTTACTTCGAAAATCCAGCGGAAGATCGTTCACCATGCGCTCGACCGGCTGCCCGCCGAGCTCGACGATCCGCTCCCGGAAGACGTGCGGCAGCGCCACCAGTGGCCATCGCGCTACGCGGCGCTGCTTGCGCTCCATTTTCCGCCGTCGGACACGCCGACGGACGACCTGAACGCGTTCGCCACGCCGGCCCAGCAACGTCTCATCTTCGAAGAGGCGTATGCATTCCAACTGGGCTTGCTGGCGCGGCGGCGCTTCGCCGCGCTCGAACGAAAACCGGCGGAGATTCGCGTGGACGATCGCATTCGTGCATCGGCGCGATCGGTTCTACCATTCAAGCTGACGGCAGGTCAGCGGCAGGCGCTGAAGGAGATCGTCGACGACCTCCAGCGTCCGCAGCCGATGAACCGCCTCCTGCAAGGCGACGTCGGCGCCGGCAAGACCATCGTCGCGCTGCTCGCCGCGCTCGTCGCCATGGAGAACGGACTCCAGGTCGCGTTCATGGCTCCGACCGAAATCCTGAGCGAGCAGCACTATCTGAACATCGCACGGCTGTTGCAGTCCTCCCGGTTTCGCGTGAGCCTGCTGACCGGTACCGCGACCGCGGCGGGTCGGCGAGCGCAGTTGGCGCAAATCGCCAGTGGCGCGATTCATCTCGTCGTCGGCACGCACGCTCTCGTCCAGGGCGACGTGGTGTTCAATCGGCTTGGGCTGGTGGTCATCGACGAGCAGCATCGGTTCGGGGTGCTTCAGCGGGCGACGCTGCGCACGAAGGGACTCACGCCGGATGCGTTGGTCATGACGGCGACGCCGATCCCGCGAACGCTGGCCCTGACGCTCTATGGGGACCTCGACGTCTCGGTGATTCGCGATCTTCCGCCCGGACGGCTGCCGATCCGGACGATCGCTCGATCGGAAGCGCGCCGAGAGGAGATCTATCGCTTCGTCCAGGAACAGATCGACGCCGGCCGGCAGGCCTACGTCGTCTTTCCCCTCGTGGAGGAGTCGGACAAGATCGACCTCAAGGCCGCAACCGAGACGGCCGACCATCTCGCGCACGACGTATTCCCCAGCGCGCGAGTCGGACTTCTGCACGGCCGCCTGAAGCCGGAGGGACGCGATCGGGTGATGAAGGCGTTTGCGGCGGGCGAGATCGACCTCCTCGTCTCCACCACCGTGGTCGAGGTCGGCGTGGACGTGCCCAACGCGACGGTCATGATCGTCGAGCACGCCGAACGGTTCGGTCTGTCGCAGCTCCATCAGCTCCGCGGCCGCGTCGGTCGTGGATCGCATCAGTCGTACTGTTGTCTCATTTATCAGGCGCCGCTCTCCGACGATGCGCGCGGACGGCTGACGGCGATGACGGAGACGACAGACGGCTTCGAGATCGCCGAACGCGATCTCGCGCTGCGGGGACCCGGCGATTTCTTTGGCACCCGCCAGGCCGGCGTACCGACCTTCCGCCTGATTGATCTCGTGCGGGATCGCGAGGTGCTCGCCGAGGCTCAAGGCGAGGCTGTTCGGGTTCTCGATGCCGCGGCACTCACACCAGCCGTGCTTCAACCGCTGCTCGAGCGGTGGGCAGCCCGTTTTCGGCTCATCGAGGTGGCGTAACGTGCGGGTCGTTGGCGGCGCTCTGAAAGGACGGCGGCTATCGCCGCCGACATGGGAAGGCCTGCGGCCGACCGGCGACAAGCTCAAGGAAACGATCTTCAACGTGCTCGCGCCGCGAGTTGGCAATGCGCGTGTAATCGATCTGTACGCGGGCACTGGAGCCCTCGGCATCGAAGCGTTGAGCCGAGGGGCGAGCCTGGTGGTTCTGGTCGAGAGTGACCGGCGTGCGCAGCAGCTGATTACGAAAAACCTGGAGAGCTGCGGCATCCAGCGGGGCTGTGTTATCATCCGCGCCACTGCGGTCCGGGCCCTCGATACGTTGAAGGGCCGTCCGGACTTCACGCCGTTCGACATCGTTCTGCTCGACCCGCCGTATGACTCGGAGCCGGCCCTGGCCCTCGACGGGCTGGATACGGTCGTGGCCGAGCAGGGGATTGTCGTCTTCGAGCATGCCCGGCGGACGCCGGCGCCTGATCGGGCGGGCCGGCTGGTAAAGCGGAGGGAGCTCTCCTCCGGCGACAGCGCACTGAGCTTTTACGCCATTCCAATCTGAGTCATGCCTACTCTTGCGGTCTATCCCGGCTCTTTCGATCCGCTGACGAATGGCCATGTCGACATCATCATGCGTGGCGCCCGGTTATTCGACCGGATCATCGTCGCGATTCTCGTCAACGCGGAGAAAGCACCGCTGTTTTCCATGCCCGAGCGGGTCGAGATTGCGCGGGAAGTCTTCGGCAGCTATCCCAATGTCGAAATCGACACCTTCGATGGTCTGCTGGTGGACTACGTTGAGCGGCGCGGGGCGCAAGTCATCGTCCGGGGCCTGCGTGCCGTCTCCGACTTCGAGTTCGAATTTCAGATGGCGCTGATGAACCACCGTCTGAACGGTCAGATAGACACCGTCTTCATGATGCCGGCCGAGCAATACACGTACATCAGCTCCCGGATGATCAAGGAAGTCTTCTCTCTCGGCGGACGGGTCGACGGTCTGGTGCCGGAGACCGTTGAGGACAGGCTCAGAGTGAAGTTTCTCGGCAGCCGGCCGGCCGAACGGGTTCGTACATGACGCGTCTCGCCGAGCGCACCAGCCGCATCGCCAGCTCGCCGACCATGCAGGTGACGTCGACGGTTGATCGGCTTCGCCGAGAGGGTGTGGCGGTCATCGACTTCGGGACCGGCGAGCCGGACTTCGCGACGCCGGCGCCGATCGGCGCGGCGGCGCATCAGGCGATCGATCAGAACTTCACGAAGTACACGCCCGTCGGCGGGATTCAGGATCTCAAACAAGCCGTTTGCGATCGCTATCGTGCCGACTACGGCGTCACGCATACGCCGGCCAACGTCATCATCTCGGCTGGGGGGAAGCAGGCGCTGTTCAACACGGCGCTGTCGCTGTTCGGTCCCGGTGACGAGGTCATCCTTCATACACCCTGCTGGCCAACGCTGCCAGAGCAGGTCAAGCTTGCCGAAGCCGAGCCGGTGTTCGTTCGGACCGTTCCGGACGATGGGTTCGCGATCACGGCGCAGCCGTTTCTCGACGCTGTGACACCGCGGACGCGTGGCATCATCATCAACTCGCCCTGCAATCCGACCGGTGCGCTCATCGCGGAACGGGAACTGGCGACGATCGGCCGGGCCGCAGCACGCCGTGGCATCTGGGTGGTGATCGACCTCTGCTACGAGAAGCTGATCTTCGACGAGGTGGCACACAACCTGCCGCGCGTCCTGGCCGAGGAATGCCCTGACTCTGCGGTGATTTGCGGATCGGCTTCGAAGGCCTATGCCATGACCGGCTGGCGGTGCGGCTGGACCATCGCGCCCGCCGGCGTGATCGCCGCTCAGCACGCGATTCAGAGCCATGCCACGTCCAACGTGGCCTCAATCACGCAGAAAGCCGCGCTTCAGGCGCTCACCGGACCGCAGTCTGCGGTCGCGACCATGCTCGACGAATACCGCCGGCGCCGGGACAACCTTCACGGCTGGCTCACTCGACATGGTGCGTATCGCGCCGCCAAGCCACTCGGAACGTTCTATCTGTTCCTCGACGTCAGTCGGATCCTCTCGACCGAAGGATTCCGTACGAGCAATGATTTCGCGCAAGCGCTGCTCGACGAGTACCGGGTCGCCGTGACCCCGGGTGAAGCATTTGACGCGCCTGGCTTCGTCCGCCTCTCCTTTGCGACCTCCATGGACAACCTGCGTGAGGGCAGCGATCGGATGGTCGCATTTGCCGCTAAATATGCGGGACCCCTGGCGGTCGGGTAGCGCGTCTCAGATCGCATGGCTGCAAAAGTCGTCGCCGTGGTCGGCGCGTCGAACAACCGCCGCAAGTTCGGCAATCGAGCGCTGCGCGCGTATCGCGAACAGGGTTACACCGTGGTGCCGATCAACCCCCACGAACGTGAGATCGAAGGGCTGACGGCTTACCCGTCCGTTCTAGACGTTCCCGGCCCCATCGATCTCGCGACGTTCTATGTACCGCCGGACGTCGGTGAGCGGGTAATCCACGATGTCATCGCAAAGGGCATTCCGGAGGTGTGGTTGAATCCCGGCGCCGACAGTGACGAGCTCATCGCCAAGGCGCGTGCTCTCGGCATTCGTCCGATCGTTGCGTGCAGTTTGATCGCCCTCGGCTTCAACCCCGACGAGCTCTGAGACTACCAATGGCACAGCAGAAGCGCCCGCATCAGGCGCGGGCTGGCAACGGCCAGACCGCTACCGTCCCCGACGCGCCGCCCGCCGATCGGCCCGCCACCAGCGAACCAGCCGGACCGCCCCGCCGCCCCGAAGGCCTCAACATCACCGATCTGAAGGACATGAGCATTCAGAAGCTCACGCAGATCGCCAAGGACATGACCGTCGCCGGCGCAACGGGCATGCGCAAGCAGGAGCTCATCTTCCAGATCCTGAAAGCGCAGACCGAGCAGAGCGGATTCATCTTCTCGGAAGGCGTGCTGGAGGTGCTGCCCGACGGATTCGGGTTTCTGCGGGCGCCCGACTACAACTACCTGCCCGGTCCTGACGATATCTACGTCTCGCCGTCGCAGATCCGGAAATTCGACCTTCAAACGGGCGATACGGTGTCAGGCCAGATTCGCCCGCCGAAAGAAGGGGAGCGGTATTTCGCGCTGATCAAGGTGGAGGCCGTCAATTTCGAGGCCCCTGATCGCGCCCGCGAAAAGCTCTTCTTCGAGAACCTGACGCCACTCTATCCGCAGGAACGGCTGCGCCTCGAGACGGCGGCCGAATCGCTCGCCAGCCGCGTGATGGACCTGATGACGCCGATCGGCAAGGGTCAGCGCGGCCTGATCGTCGCCCCGCCGCGCACCGGCAAGACGATGCTGCTGCAGAGCATCGCGCAGTCGGTCTCAGCCAATCATCCTGAGGTGTACCTCATCGTACTGCTCATCGATGAGCGGCCGGAGGAGGTGACCGACATGCAGCGGTCAGTGGATGGCGAGGTCATCTCGTCGACGTTCGATGAGCCGGCGCAGCGGCACGTCCAGGTCGCCGAGATGGTCATCGAAAAAGCCAAGCGTCTGGTGGAGCACAAGAAGGACGTACTCATCCTGCTCGACTCGATCACGCGGCTGGCCCGGGCCTACAACACGGTGATCCCGCCGTCAGGCAAGGTGCTCTCCGGCGGTCTCGATTCGAATGCCTTGCAAAAGCCCAAGCGCTTCTTCGGCGCGGCGCGCAACATCGAAGAGGGCGGGTCGCTGACGATTATGGCGACCGCGCTCATCGATACCGGATCGCGCATGGACGATGTCATCTTCGAAGAGTTCAAGGGAACCGGCAACATGGAGATCAACCTCGATCGCAAGCTGGTCGACAAGCGGGTCTTCCCGGCCATCGACATCCAGAAAAGCGGTACGCGCAAGGAAGAGCTGTTGCTCCCACGCGAGGATCTGAACCGCATCTGGGTCCTGCGAAAGGTCCTCAATCCGCTGTCACCTGTCGAGGCGATGGAACTCCTGCTCGACAAGCTGGGCAAAACCCGATCGAATGCCGAGTTCCTCAACGCGATGCAGAAGATGTAAAAGCAAACAGCTCCTAGTCCCCAGTTCCCACCCCCAAAGTCCGAGGCCCTGTGAGAGTCCGACTGCGCGAGAATGGCCCGCTCCTCCTCGAAGACGACGAGGTGACAATCGTCGATTGGAACGGGCAGCCGTACGAGATCAGGAAACGGCCGGTGGCTTTGTGCCGCTGTGGTGGCTCAGCGAGCAAGCCGTTTTGCGACGGCACTCACCGAAAGATCGGCTTCAAAGCCGACAACAGAGCAGACGAGAATGC
>JBKPSC010000499.1:0-8632 GCA_046734915.1 Acidobacteriota bacterium
GTTCATCGGCGTGGTGGACCTCATCAGGATGAAGGCCATCACCTACAAGGACGAGACCATGGGCGCCGACTACGTGGTCGGCGAGATTCCGGCCGACATGCTGGCCGAGGCGCAACACTATCGTGAGCAGCTCATCGAAAAAGTGAGCGAGGCCGACGACAAGCTGCTCGAGAAGTACCTCCACGGCCAGGAGATCTCGGAAGACGAGATCAAGGCGGCGCTTCGCAAGCGCGTCAACACCTCTGTGCACGGGGACAAGGAAACGGCGTTCGTCCCGGTGATCTGCGGGTCCGCGTTCAAGAACAAGGGCGTGCAGCCGCTGCTCGATGCGGTGGTCGATTACCTGCCGTCGCCGATTGACGTCCCGCCGATCAAGGGGCTCGATCCGAACAGCAAGGACGAAGCGATTCTCGAGCGCCCGGCGTCCGACGACGCGCCGTTTGCGGCCCTGGGCTTCAAGATCATGACCGACCCGTTCGTCGGTCAGCTCACGTTCTTCCGCGTCTACTCCGGCGTCCTCACCTCGGGCTCCACCGTCTATAACGCGACCAAGCAGCGCAGCGAGCGCATCGGCCGTCTCCTCAAAATGCACGCGAACAAGCGCGAGGAGATCAAAGAGGTGTACGCCGGCGACATCGCGGCGGCGGTCGGTTTGAAGAGCGTCTCGACTGGCGACACGCTGTGCGACGAGAAGAAGCCGATCGTGTTGGAGTCGATGGACTTCCCCGAGCCAGTCATTTCGCTCGCCATCGAGCCCAAGACCAAGGCCGACCAGGAGAAGCTCGGCACCGGCTTGCAGAAACTGATGGCCGAGGATCCGACGTTCCGTGTCAACACCGACACCCAGACCGGACAGACCATCATCCGCGGCATGGGCGAGCTGCACCTCGAGATCATCGTCGACCGCCTGAAGCGGGAGTTCAACGTCGAGGCATCGGTTGGCAAGCCGCAGGTCGCCTACAAGGAAACCCTCACTCGCCCAGCGGATGGCGAGATGAAATACGCCAAGCAGACCGGCGGACGTGGTCAGTACGGCCACGCCAAGATTCACGTCTATCCGGGAGAGCCGGGCACCGGCTACATCTTCGAGAACGAGATCGTCGGCGGTGCCATTCCCAAGGAATTCATCAAGCCGATCGACGAAGGCATCAAGGAAGCGCTCACGCGCGGCGTGCTTGCCGGCTATCCGATCGACGATGTCCGGGTCGAGCTGTACGACGGCTCGTACCACGACGTCGATTCGTCGGAAATGGCCTTCAAGATTGCCGGCTCGATGGCCTTCCAGGATGCCGCGAAGAAGGCCAGACCGGTGCTGCTCGAACCCATCATGCGGGTCGAGGTGACGGTGCCCAAAGAGCACATGGGCGATGTCATGGGCAACTTGTCCAGTCGCCGCGGACAGATTCAGTCGCAGGAAGACCGCGGCGGAACGCAGATCATCGCGGCGCGAGTGCCGCTGTCAGAGATGTTCGGATATGCGACCGACCTGCGGTCACGGACGCAAGGGCGGGCGACGTACTCGATGCACTTCGATCGATATGAGCAGGCGCCCCAGAACGTGAGCGAAGAAGTCGTCGCGCGGATGCAGGGGAAGTAGGTCTTACGTTACGTCTTAGGACTTATGTCTTAGGCCTAAGACCTAGGACCTAAGACTTAGGACCACAGGAATCACAGATGGCAACGGCATCGTTCAGCGACAAGATCCGGATTCGGTTGAAGGCCTACGACTACCGTGTGCTCGATCAGTCGACGAGCGAGATCGTCGACACGGCCAAGCGCACCGGCGCGCGCCTGGCGGGACCGATTCCGCTGCCGACGTCCAAGAACAAGTGGACGGTGCTGCGCTCGCCGCACGTCGACAAGAAGTCGCGGGAGCAGTTCGAGATTCGGACGCACAAGCGGCTCATCGACATCTTCGAGCCGACGCCGCAGACGGTCGACGCGCTGATGAAGCTCGATCTGCCGGCGGGCGTCGACGTCGAGATCAAGGCGTTCGGGAAGGAACACAAATAGGGCGGGTAGGGCTGGTGAGGCAGGTGGGCCGGGGGGGACAGAGGACATCGGCGCCCGCGGCCACGCTTGAGCGAGGACATGTGGATCCGAGCGAGAGCGTTTGCGTCAGTTCGCGATGGGGGTGGGGCCCCATCGCCATTGCTCAAAGTTGACACCATCATGGTTACCGGAATCATTGGCAGAAAAGTCGGGATGACCCAGGTCTTCGATCCGGACGGGACCGTTCATCCCGCCACGGTCATCAAGGCCGGGCCGTGCGTGGTGGTTCAGGCAAAGAACACGCAGACCGACGGCTACGAGGCGGTCCAGCTCGGTCTGGTCGAGGAGACGCCGGCGAAGGCCGGCAAGCCTCTCGCCGGGCACTACAAGAAGGCGGGCGTGCCGCCGACTCGTGTGCGCCGCGAGGTCAAAGTGGCCGCGGGCGGCGACGCGCTCAAGACGGGCGATCAGGTGCTCGTCGACATCTTCGCCAACGGCGATCGGGTCGACGTCATCGGCACGGGACGCGGCAAGGGCTTCCAGGGCGTCGTGCGGCGGCACCACTTTGGCGGCGGCGCGGCGACGCACGGGTCGATGTTCCACCGCGCACCCGGTTCGATTGGCGCCTCGTCGTTTCCGTCACGTGTAGTCAAAGGCATGCGTGCCGCTGGCCGCATGGGTGGCGCACGGACGACGGTGCACAACCTGAAGGTGCTGCGGGTCGACGCCGACAACCACCTGCTCATCGTCGAGGGCGGTATTCCGGGCGCTCCGACTGGGTACGTGGTCGTACGGAAGGCGATCAAAGCCAAGCGAATCAAGGTCGCGCAGGTCGAAAAGCCGAAGAAGGGCAAGAAGTAGGTAGGGCGGGTGGGGCAGGTTAGGCCGGGTAGGCATTCCGCGCCTGCGGCCATGCCGAGCTGAGGATAAGTAGATCCGAAGCGAGGCATCGGCGTCAGTTCGCGGCGGGGGTGGGGCGCAGCCGCCAGTGGAAGAAAGAAGCGCCTGCGGCCACGCTCGAGCGAGGACCTGAAGATCCGAGCGAGAGCGTCGGCGTCAGTTCGCGCTGGGGGTGGGGCCCCAGCGCAAGTGGAATAAAGATGACTGTTGACATCGTCAATAGCAGCAACCAGAAGATCGGTTCCGTCGAGCTGAGCGACGAAGTGTTCGGCGGCCGGGTCAACACCGATCTCATCTGGGAATCGGTCGTGCGGGCCAACGCTGCCAAGCGGCAGGGAACGCATGCGACGAAGAACCGCGCTTTGGTCAGCGGCAGCGGCAAGAAGCCGTGGCGTCAGAAGGGCACGGGCCGGGCGCGCGTCGGCGAGATTCGCAATCCGTTGTGGCGCAAGGGCGGCACGGTCTTCGGCCCTCAACCCCGGAGCTACGAGTATCAGCTGCCGAAAAAGGTCGAGCGCGGCGCGCTGCGAGCGGCCCTGGCGCAGAAGGTCCAGGACGGTGGACTCATCGTTGTCGAGGTGCTGATGGCGAGCGAGATCAAGACAAAGGCCGCGGCTGAGATGTTGAAGACGCTCGGCGTGACCGGCAAGGCCGTGCTCATCGATGTAGCTCCGGACGAAAAGCTGTCACGCTCGGTTCGCAATCTGCCGGGCATCGGCTTCTACCCGAGCTCGCGAGTGACGGCGCGCGACGTCATGCACGCCGACCGCGTCATCGCGACGCGCGGGGCGATTGAGAAGCTCCAGGAGGCGCTGGGCTGACGCAGAGAATTCAGAAGGCAGAGTTCAGAGTGCAGAACGTGGTTGGCGCTCTGAAAATTCTGAACTCTGCGTTCTGACTTCTGCACTCTCAGGATTCATATGAAGCTCACTGATGTGATTCGACGACCGCTGATTACCGAGAAGACGTCGCTTCAGCGCGAAGACGGCCGGACCATCGTGTTTCAGGTCGCGCCGGCGGCGAACAAGGTGCAAATCAAGCGCGCCGTCGAACAGTTGCTCGGAACGAAGGTGGCCAGCATCCGGACGAGCATCGCGCACGGCAAGATGAAGCGGCAGGGCCGCTACGCCGGGCAGCGGCCGGACTGGAAGAAGGCCTACGTCACGCTGCGCGAGGGCCAGAAGCTGCCCGAGTTCCTGGAAGGGGCGTAAGCGATGCCAATCCGCAAGTTCAATCCGACGTCGCCGGGCACGCGGTTCCAGACCGTCCAGACTTTCGACGAACTGACGACCACCGAGCCGCACAAGCCGCTGGTCGAGAAGCTGCACCGCTCGGGCGGGCGCAACAATCGCGGCGAGCTGACAATCTGGTGGCGCGGCGGCGGTCACAAGCGGATGTACCGCATCATCGATTTCAAGCGCGACAAGCGGGACATTCCGGCCAAGGTGACGACCATCGAGTACGACCCGAACCGGACGGCGCGGATTGCGCTCCTCACCTATGCGGACGGCGAGAAGCGCTACATCCTGCATCCCATCGGCTTGAAGGTCGGCGACACGATCGTCGCCGGCGTCAACGTCGACATCCTGCCGGGCAATGCGCTGCCGCTGCGCAACATCCCGCTCGGCACGCTCATTCACAATGTCGAGCTGAAGCCGGGCAAGGGTGGACAGATCGCCCGCAGTGCCGGATCCGCCGTGCAGCTCGTGGCCAAGGAAGGCGATTACGCCTCGGTCAAGATGCCGTCGAGCGAGATCCGCAAGATCTTCATCGAGTGCTACGCGACGATCGGACAGGTCGGCAATCTCGATCACGAGAACGTGTCGATCGGCAAGGCCGGACGGAGCCGCTGGCTCGGCAAGCGGCCGCATGTCCGGGGCGTGGCGATGAACCCCGTCGACCATCCGCTCGGCGGCGGCGAAGGCAAGACGTCGGGTGGCCGTCACCCGGTGTCGCCGTGGGGCCTTCCGACGAAGGGCTACAAGACGCGAAACCGCAAAGTTACCGATCAGTTCATCGTCCAACGGAGACAGAAGTGACAACGAGAGTGCAGAAGGCTGAAATCTGCAATCCCATGGATGCACTATGAGTCGCTCACTGAAGAAGGGGCCGTTCGTCGACACCTCGCTGCTCGAGAAGGTCGAGGTGATGAATCGCGGGTCGGAGAAGAAGGTCATCAAGACCTGGTCGCGGCGATCGACCGTGATTCCCGAGATGGTCGGGCATACCCTGGCCGTGCACAACGGCAAGAAGTTCATCCCGGTCTACATCACGGAGAACATGGTCGGCCACAAGCTCGGTGAGTTTGCGCCGACGCGCCACTTCAAGGGGCACACGACGAAGGTGGCCGAGAAGGCCGCGGCCGCGGCGGCCGCCGCCCCGGCGGCGCCCGGTGCCAAGCCGGCGGGGAGCCCATCATGATCGAGGCGCACGCCACGTCGCGATACATTCGGACTTCTGCCCAGAAGGCCGGTCTCGTGCTCGCGCTCATCCGCGGCAAGGACGTCAATCGCGCGCTCGCGACGCTCAAGTTCACGAAGAAGGGCGTTGCCGGCGACGTGGCAAAGGTGCTGCGGTCGGCCATCGCCAACGCGCAGCAGAAGGACGGGTTCAGCGGCGACGTCGATCGGCTGTTCGTGGCGGCGGCTTACGCCAACCAGGGTCCGTCGCAGAAGCGCGTGCGCCCGGCGCCGATGGGCCGCGCGTTCCGCGTGCTGAAGCGGACGGCGCACATCACGGTGCAGGTGGCGGAGCGGCCCGAGAAGATCGTGCCCGTGGGCGGCGGTGGTGAAACGAAGCGACGGCCGCGCGCCGGCGCTCCGAAGAAGAAGGCGGCCGGTCGGAAGCCCGCGGCCAAGTAAGGCAGGTCGGGCGGGTAAGGCAGGTGGGGCAGGTAGGGGAATGGAGCGCCTGCGGCCACCTCGAGCCGAGGACATGAAAATCCGAGGCGAGACGTCGGCGTCAGTTCGCGGCGGGGGTGGGGCCCCGCCGCCAGTGGAAGAAAGAAGGAGTCACTGTGGGCCAGAAGGTTCACCCGTTTGGGTTCCGGCTCGGGTTCAACAAGACGTGGCGCTCGCGCTGGTACTCGGATCGCGACTACGCGAAGCTGCTGCACGAGGACCTGAAGCTGCGTCAGTCGCTGAAAAAGCGGTTCGCACACGCCGGCGTCTCGAAGATCGAGACCGAGCGCGCCGCCAACAAGCTGAAGATCGACATCTATACCTCGCGTCCGGGCATCATCATCGGCCGCAAAGGAACGGAAGTCGACAAGCTGAAGCAGGAGATCCAGAAGCGGACGAACCGCGAGGTCTTCATCAACATCCAGGAGATCCAGAAGCCGGAGCTCGATGCGCAGCTCATCTCCGAATCGGTGGCGATGCAGCTCGAAAAGCGCGTCGCGTTCCGCCGGGCCATGCGCAAGGCCGTCGAGTCGGCGCTGCGGTTTGGCGCCCGCGGCATCAAGGTCCGCGTCTCTGGACGTCTGAACGGCGCCGAGATCGCCCGCTCCGAGTGGTACCTGCACGGCCAGCTGCCGCTGCAGACGCTGCGCGCGGACATCGACTACGGCTTTGCCGAAGCCAATACCACCTACGGTCAGATCGGCATCAAGGTGTGGCTCTACAAGGGCGAGCGCCTGGTGCCGCAGCGCGGCCGTGAGGAAGAGTATCGCGAGCGCGGACCGCGGCGTCCGGCGCCGGCGAGGTAGTGAGACATCACCATGTTGATGCCAAAGAAGGTCAAGTACCGCAAGCAGCAGCGCGGCCGCATGCGCGGCAAGGCGTGGCGCGGCGGCGACGTGTCGTTCGGCGACTATGGATTGAAGGCCATCGAGCCGTGCTGGCTGACCGATCGGCAGATTGAAGCCGCGCGTGTCGCGATGACCCGCTTCATCAAGCGCGGCGGCAAGATCTGGGTGCGAGTGTTCCCCGATAAACCGATCACCAAGAAACCTCAAGAGACACGCATGGGCAAGGGAAAAGGCGCGCCCGAACAATGGGTGGCGGTCATTCGCCCGGGGCGCGTGCTTTTCGAGATGGAAGGCGTGACCGAGACCGAAGCGCGTCGGGCGATGAAGCTGGCCGCGGCCAAGCTGCCGATCCTGACGAAGTTCGCGACTCGGTTCGCGCAGGAGGCGGTGCAATGAAAGCGGCAGAGCTGCGTGATCTCGGGGCTGACGAGCTCGGTGCGCGCGAGCGTGAGCTGACGGATCAGCTGTTCCGCATGCGGATCCAGAAGTCGATGGGTCAGCTCGAGGCGCCGGACAAGCTGCGGACGGTCCGCCGCGATCTCGCGCGCATCAAGACGGTTCTGCGTCAAAAGGCGGTTCGGTAGGCGCGGGGCGCCTGCGGCCAGGCCGCCGAGGACGGAGAATCCGAGGCGAGGTCTCAGCGTCAGTTCGCGGCGGGGGTGGGGCCCCGCCGCAAGTGCAGGAAAGATAAACGGTATGGCCCAGAAGTCAGAGAAGCTCGGCGTGGTCATCAGCAACAAGATGCAGAAGAGCATCGTCGTCGCTGTCGAGTGGCAGGTGCGGCACGGCCTTTATGGCAAGACCGAGCGCCGGACGTCGACCTTCATGGTGCACGACGAAGAGAACGCCGCGAAGATTGGCGACACCGTCGCCATCGTCGAAACGCGGCCGCTCAGCCGCCGGAAACGCTGGGCGTTGAAGCGCGTGGTCCGTCAGGCGTCGGCGGTCTAACAGGGCAGGGAAGGCAGGGATGGCGGGGAAGGTTGGGAGGAAGTAACGTCCTCCCCGGCTTCCCTGCCCACCCCGCCCGAATCGGAGACGAACATGATTCAGATGCGATCGATTCTGGATGTCGCCGACAACTCCGGCGCACGCAAGATCGCGATCATCAATCCGATCGGCGGATCGACCGGCCGGTACGCGCGCCTGGGTGACATCGTCACCGCATCGGTGAAGGAAGCGACGCCCGACGGCACGGTCAAGAAGGGCCAGGTCGTCAAGGCGGTGATCGTGCGGACGGTCAAGGAACAGCGCCGCCGCGACGGCAGCTACATCCGGTTCGATCGCAACGCGGCCGTCCTCGTCAACGACCAGGGCGAGCCGATCGGCACGCGCGTGTTCGGCCCGGTCGCGCGCGAGCTGCGCGAACGCAAGTTCATGAAGATCATCTCGCTGGCGCCCGAGGTTCTTTAACGAAGCTACCGGCTTTCAGCTATCAGCTTTCAGCGCTGATAGCCGAGAGCTGACAGCTGAAAGCTGACAGCTGAGAGCTATTTGATATGAGTCGTCTGGCCACTCCGCTCCGGAAGAACGACAACGTGCTGGTGATCACCGGCAAGGACCGCGGCAAGCGCGGCCGCGTCCTGAAGGTGCTGCCCGAGAAGAACCGCCTCGTCATCGAAGGCGTGAACATGATCAAGCGCCACACGCGGCCGAACCCGGGGCGCAACATCAAGGGCGGCATCGTCGAGCGCGAGGCGTCGCTGCACGCGTCGAACGTGCAGCTGGTCTGCCCCGAGTGCGGCGCGCAGACGCGCGTCGGCCACAAGATCCTCGGCGACGGCCGCAAGGTCCGCATCTGCCGCAAGTGCGAGGGAGTCGTCGACAAATGAGCGCCACCACCCGGCTGAAAGACAAGTACCAGAAGGAAGTCATCCCCGCGCTCCAGAAGGAGTTCGGCTACAAGAGCGTGATGGCGGTCCCCAAGATCGAGAAGGTCGTCGTCAACATGGGCCTCGGCGAGGCGACGTCGAACGCGAAGATCGTCGACAC
>JBKPSC010000500.1:0-7598 GCA_046734915.1 Acidobacteriota bacterium
TAGGCAATCCCGGTATCGCACTCCCAGAAGTTCTTGTGTGTGTTGACGAGGCCATCAATCAGCACGACCACACGCGACGGCTTCGCCGGATCGGTAACGTCCCAGATTTCGTGACCCGAGTTGCCGAACGAGCGCAGCAGATATGTTTTGCTCTTATCCGCACGCGGCAATGTGCTTCCGCTGCAGACGCGGACCATCTGCGCGCCCCCGTTCTCCCCCTCTCCCGCTTCACCGGGGATGTGCGCGAGATAGCGCGGTTTCTTCGGATCGGTCACGTCGACGATCGACGTGCCGTTCTGTTCATCCTTGCCCGTGAGCGGATTTCGTTTGATGCCGCCGTGATGGCCGATGTAGGCGATCCAGCGGTCGCCCTGGTGTTGAATCGCGGGTTGGTAGGCGCTGCGCGCTTGCAGGTCGTCGTGACCGACGAGCGCCATGTCGCGCTGTTCAGCCCCGTGCTGTGCTGAGACCGACGCGCAGAGAGCGATGCCGAGCGCGGCGGCGAACCAGGAGATGCGTGTCATGCGACCGTCCTATCTGGCCCGATCAGGGCCACACGGCCCCTACGGTTTCAGCAGCGCCGGCCAGTTCTGCACGACTGTCAGCGGGGGCACGGAACTCTCGATCATTGCGTTCAGCAGGAATCGCTTTCCGTCGTTCGATACCGCATAGGTCTGTCGAAGCTGAGACGCATCAAGTGTTGTCTCGAAGAGCGGGCGGGGCGACTCGGCTTCGAACGTCGCGGTGGTTTTCACCGCAACGGCCATTAGTTTCCGGTCAGGAGCGAGATAGAACAGCTCATTGCCATCACGCCTCCAACGCGGCTGAATTCCCCCTGCAATAGAGATCGGCCACGTACCTGTCTGTGTCGGGAATGCCTGGACGTAGACCTGTGGGATCCCCGATTGATCGGACACATACGCGATCCACTTTCCATCTGGCGAGAATTGCGCCTGCCACTCGTTGAACTCACTCTGGACCACCGCAAAGGGCTTGCGTTCCCCGAAAAGCGGCAAGACCCAGACGTCGTTCTTACTCTTGGGATCGGTTCGGTAATACATCAGGTAGCGGCCGTCCGACGACCAGTCAGCGGGAAACACGAGTGGAGGTGCGTTGAGTTTCAGCAGTGGCTGATCCGGCTCGCTCTGATTCACCGGACGCTGGTAGATGTCCAATCCGCTGCCGTGTTCAGATGCAAACGCTACGACCCGGCCATCCGCCGACCAGACTGGCACGTTGTCCACAGATGGATTGGACGTCAACCGTGAGGTCGCTCGACGACCCAGATCCATGATCCAGACGTCGGATGATGCGCCCCCAGCCCTATCGAAGGCTATGTGGTTCTCATCTGGTGACAACGCGATATTGCCGTATGAAGCGGGAGGCGCGACCACACCGAGCCGCATCCCTTGTCGATCGGACCACACGAGCTCCGTGTCGAAGGGGGCCGCCGGGCGAATGAGAAGTACTCCACTATTCGAGACCGAAAAACCTGCCGCAGTAATGAATCGACTGACTTGCTCCAACACCCGTGATGGATCTCCACGCGTCGAAAGACTCCCCGCGTCGAATGGCTGCGCCACCAGCGTGGTCCCATTCGCGAACAACAGATAGCCTGGAGGTGCATAAACCGCCGCCGAGTCAGTTCGAGCCACCAGCTTGACTTCTTGATTCTCGAGCGACCCCACGTACACGCCCGGTTCCTGGGATGCGACGTAAAAAAGAAAATGCGTGCCGTCCGGCAAGAAGGAGGGATTACTGTGCACGTACTCCCCGGTGCTTTTGTTGAACTGCGTCACCGGCATCACCATGCCGCCACCGGCGGACACTCGCACGAGCCCGCTCGCCAGGTTCGGCCCGAATACGATGACTCCATTCGGGCTCCAGGTCCCACCCATGCCGTACGGCGCGTCGGCCAGGATTTGGGGGGAGCTGCTTTCGAGATCGAGTCGCTTCAATGTCCCTTGTGCAAAGAACCCAACAGACCGGCTGTCCGGAGACCAGAATGGCGAACTGCCATCCTCGGTCCCGGGCAGAGGCCGCGATGTCGGCGAATCCAACGGCCGCAGCCACAGAATCGGCGTTCCGCCGATCCTCGCGGCACTGAAGACAACGTATCGACCATCCGGCGAAATCGCCTGACCGAAGATGTCCGACGTAAAGCGCGCGTCAACCGGCGCGACGATCATGAGCTGGCTGACCGGCGCCGGGGCTATGCGACCGCGCTGCCACAGCCACGCGCCCGATGTTGCGACGAGGCCCAGCGCCGCTAGTGATGCGATCGCCCACGCGATCGGTTCGCGGGACTTTCTCGGGCCAGTCGGGGAAGGCTTCGCCGATACCGGCGTGACCGTGCCGGCCTGGAGTATCCACTCGAGTTGTAGCTTGAGATCGTGCGCCGACTGCCAGCGATCCTCTGCGTCCTTAGCCAGACAGCGCGCGACCACGTGATCCAGTGCGGCCGGCGCAACCGCTTGCACTGAAGATACGGCACGCGGCTGAGACGACATGATGGCTGAAATCAACCCCGCCTGGCTTCTCCCCTCGAATGGTCGGTTCCCGGTCACCATCTCGTAGACGACCGCTCCGAAGGCGAAGATGTCCGTACGCGCGTCGGTGTCACGGCCTTCAAGCTGCTCCGGTGCCATGTACTGCAGCGTGCCGAGAATGGCACCCTCGGCGGTCAGCGCTGGCGGTGTGGTCGGCAGCATCGACAGTCCGGCGCCGGCGATGCGCGTCGACGCTTTCGCGAGACCGAAGTCGAGCAGCTTCACGCCCGACTTCGTCAGCATGATATTGCCGGGCTTGAGGTCTCTATGGACGATGCCCGCGCGGTGTGCCTTGTCGAGCGCGTCTGCGATCTGGATGGCGTAGTGAATTGCTTGATCGAGCAGCACTGGTCCTCGCGTCAATCGCTCGGCCAGCGTCTCGCCCTCGAGAAACTGCATGACCAGGAACGACGTGCCGTCCTGCAGACCAACGTCGTAGAGCGCGCAAATATGCGGATGCTCGAGTGCGGCGATCGCCCGAGCCTCGCGGTCGAATCGTTCCCGAAATTGCGGATCTGCCGAGAACTCCGCCGGCAGGACCTTGATGGCCACCGTGCGATCGAGACGGGTGTCTCTCGCTCGATACACCTCACCCATTCCACCCGCGCCAACCGGAGCGAGGATTTCATATGGCCCAAGCAGCGAGCCGCGGACCAACGTCATTTCATTTGGCCAGATCCGGCGGGATGGGCAGCGTGACTTTGCCGGTCGCCGCCCACTCTGCTCCGCGCGCGAACGTCGTCCCGAAGGCAAGCTGCGCGACCTCGGTCGGACCGTGCCCGAGCGTCGTCACGAACACTCGCCCCATCCCATACTGCGTCGTCCACAGCATCGGCTGATGAATGCCGGCGCCCGGAATCGGCTGGCGTGCCTTGCCCTGGTAAAGCGCGTGATCGTCGTACGCCGTGGCGAGGACGTGATAGCTGCCTTCCGGCTGCCAGCGGAGGTTGGCGTAGAGTTCGTCGGTCTTCATGGGAAACGACTTCAGCCCGCGGGTAATCGGATGATCGGCATCCTTGATATCGACGGTGAAGTCGTGCCGCGCCGAGTGATGCCCGTTGTTCGGGCGCCAGTTGCCACCGCTCATCTTCTCGTATTCCGTCCATCCGTCGAACGCGCCGAGCGCAAGGTGATAAAGGACGAGGCCCTTGCCCGAGCGCACGAATGCTTCGAGTGCGCCATTGGCCCGGTCTCCCCAGCGGTCCTTGTCGCCGCGGTTGTAGTAGTTCACAACGACGAGATCGTAGTTGGCGAGCGTTTCAGGTCCGGCGCCACGGAACTCTTCGTTGATGCGAACTTCGAATTTGCCGGTGCTCTCGAGAATCTGCTTCAGGATGGGCGTCGTGCCGCGCCAGTCGTGCACGTGCTGCCCGGTGATGATCAGCACTTGAATCTTGTTCGGGTCGGGCGGCGGACTCGGCTGCGCGGAGGCGACCGCTGCGATTGCGATCATGCACAAGCTGAGCGCAGCGATTTGCGGTCTTCTCATACTTTCAACCTCGTACTCTCAACCTCGTACTTTCAACCTCGTACTTTCAACCGAGTACCTTCGACCCATTACCTTTGACTTGACTTTTGACCTTTGACTTTTGACCTTTGATCTACTCAATCGCAAAAACCCAGACAGCCCCACCTTCCGGCACCTCAGGATACTCGCCGGGAAACAGCCGGTTGAGCGTCGCCTGCATCCCGCGTGAGTCACCACCCCAACCCGTTTCGACGGCAACGTACTGTTTGCCATCGACCTTGAACGTCGTCGGCGGTGCGAGGATCCCGGAGTTGGTTGGGAACTCCCAGAGAAGCTTCCCAGTCGATGCGTCGAACGCATGGAACTTGCGATCGGCCGTGCCGCCGCTGAAGACCAGGCCGCCGGCGGTGACCAGCATGCCGCCCCAGTTCGGCGACTTGTCGTACACGTGCGTCCAGACCTTCTCGGCAGTGTCCACGTTCCACGCCTGCACCTCGCCGACGTGATCGGCTCCCGGCTTGATGAACGGACGACTGCCGCTCACACCGACGAAGGGGCGTCCCGGCGTGTATTGCGGCATCGTGCCCAGGTTCGATCCGCACAGGTTGTTGTTGGCCGGGATATAGATCATTCGCGTGCGCGGACTGAACGCGATCGGCGGCCAGTTCTTTCCGCCATGGACACCAGGACAGAAGTCCGCCCGCTTGCCCGTCATCGGTTTCTTTTCGGGATCGACATCGGGCCTTCCCGTCACGGGGTCGAGACTTCGAAACACGTCCTGATAGACGAACGGCTTGCCCTCGACGAACTTGATGGGGCCGTTGCTGCGTTCGAGAAACCAGATGTACCCGTCGCGTGCGACGTCGATCAGTCCCTTGATCGTGCGTCCATTGCGTTGGTAATCCACGAGAATCGGCGGCGACACTTCGTCCCAGTCCCATGAATCGTTCGGGTGGTACTGGTGGTAGCCCTTGATGGCGCCGGTGGCGACGTCGAGCGCAAGCGTCGATGTCACGTACAGGTTGTCGCCCGGACGTTGATCGCCGATCGTCGGGCCGCCGTTACCGGTTCCCCAGTACGCCAGATTGGTTTCGGGATCGTAGTTGCCCGTTACCCATACCGGAGCGCCACCCGTCTTCCAGTGATCGCCCTTGGGCCATGTCTCACTACCCGGCTCTCCCGGCGCCGGAACGGTATAGGTTCGCCATTTTTCCTTGCCCGTTTCGACGTCGAATCCGGCAACGAAGCCGCGGATGCCGAATTCTCCTCCTGACGCGCCCACCATCACCACGCCGCCGGCAACCAGCGGCGCGAGTGTCGTGTAGTACCCGGATTTGTTGTCGGCGACAACCGCGGTCCATACTTCGCGGCCCGTCCTGGCATCGAGTGCCACGAGCACCGCTTCACCCGCGGCGTAGAACACCTTGTCGCCGTACAGCGCGACGCCACGATTGGTCTGATGCGGGACGTTCATGCCCGTTTCGAGCGGCCGGCGATAGCGCCAGAGCAGATTGCCGCTCTTCACATCGATCGCGATCACCTGGTTATTGGGACTCGTCACGAACATCACACCGCCGTTGACGAGCGCTGCAGCCTGATGCACGCGCGGCTCGGCGGTCGAGAATACCCACGCCGGACGGAGGCGCTGGACGTTGGCGGGAGTGATGTCGGTCAGCGGGCTGAAGCCCCAGCCGTCATACGTGCGACGGATCATCAGCCAGTCTTCGTCGTTCGGGTTCTTGAGGCGCTCGGCTGTGACGGACTGGTAATTCTTCAAGACCGCCGGCATGGGCGGATCGGCGGGCGGCTGCGGTTGTTGCCGCGCGAGGGCAGCGCCCTGGGTCAGCACGGCCGCAGCCATGCTCATGACGACCGCGGCGAGGACACCACGAAGGCAATTCATGACGCGGAGTTTACCAACCTTTCATCGTCGAACCCCGTCCAACCCGATCACTATGCTCGACGATTTCCTTCAGGATCTGCGCTATGCGGCGCGGTCTCTCCGCCGCGCGCCGGGGTTCGCCGCCGTGGCGATCATCACGCTGGCCCTGGGCATCGGCGCCAACACGGCGATGTTCAGCGTGCTCAACGCCTATCTCTTCCGTCCGCTCCCCTATCCGCAGCCGGAGCAGCTGGTCCAGGTGTTTCGCACGTCGATCCATTCCGATAGCTGGCCGCATTCAGCCGCCAACTTCGTCGACTTCCGCCAGCGCAATGATGTCTTCACCGAGATGGTCACGTTCGACGGGATGTCACCCGTTCTGATCCGCGACGGTCAACCTGCTGAACGGCTGCAGGGCATGTCGGTATCAGGCAACTTCTTCGCCGCTCTCCGGGTGCCACCGGCAATCGGGCGCGTGTTCACAGACGCCGAGGACCAGCCCAATACCAACAACGTGGTCGTCCTGAGCGACCGGCTCTGGCGGACCCACTTCGGGGCCGACCCGGGCGCGGTCGGCCGCACGATACAGCTCGACGGCCGGAGCGTGCAGGTGATCGGCGTGATGCCGCCAGACTTCGAATATCCGATTCTCTGGAACTCCGTCGATCTGTGGCGTCCGATCGCGTTCACACCCGAGCAGCGACAGGACCGTGGCAACAACTACTTGCGTGCGTTCGCCCGTCTCAAGCCGGGCGTCGACATCCAACAGGCACAGCAAGCGATGTCGACGCTGGCCGCCAATCTATTCCGGGAGCACGACTCGAATCAGAACGAGAGCCTGAGGCTCGCACCACTCCAGCGATCGGCGTCGACGGATGCCTCCCGCAACGTGATGTGGTTCACGTTCGGGCTGGCCGGTTTCGTGCTGCTCATCGCCTGCGCCAATCTCGCCAACCTTCAGCTCGTTCGCAGCGTGACGCGCACGCGCGAGCACAGCGTGCGCGCGGCACTCGGAGCAGGGCGCCTCCGGCTCCTGCGTCAATCGATGACTGAGAGCC
Organism: Acidobacteriota bacterium; assembly: GCA_046734915.1. Lineage (GTDB taxonomy): Bacteria > Acidobacteriota > Vicinamibacteria > Vicinamibacterales > CAVVIG01 > VFZL01. The sequence goes on from JBKPSC010000500.1 coordinate 6,958, forward strand.
TCGTGGTTGCGTGTCTCGGCGGCGCATTGAGCCTCTCGCTCGCGTACGCCGGCATCGAAGTCATCAACAGCCGGCTGTACTCATCGTTGCCTGGTGCAGCAGTAACACTGGACCGGACCGTGTTCGGATTCTCCATGCTCTGTTCGCTGCTGACCGGGATCCTGTTTGGAACGGCTCCGGCATGGCTGACGTCGCGCACCGATCTGAATCACTCGCTCAAAGAAAGCCCGCGTGGATCGACAAGCGGTTCACATCATCGGCTTCGTTATGCGCTGATCATGGGCGAGGTGGCGTTCGCCGTGATCCTGCTCGCTGGTGCTGGTCTTTTCCTGCGCGGGCTCCAGCGATTCGAGAATCTCGATCCCGGCTGGCACCCGGACGGGCTCCTGACGGGACAACTCAACCTTCAGGGCGAACGCTACAGTACGCCGCCCCAGGTGAGGGGCTTCTATGAGCAATTGGAAGAGCGCCTCCTCGCCTTGCCAGGAGTGCAGCGTGTTGCGTTCTCGAATTCGCTGCCGGCGTGGGGCTTCAACAGCAGCGGCGATGTCTCGATCGAGGGTCAGCCCGAACCAGAGCCAGGCAAGGCGCCTGAAGTCTTCTTCGAGCAAGTCAGTCGAGGGTATTTCGAAACGCTCGGC
>JBKPSC010000501.1:0-10670 GCA_046734915.1 Acidobacteriota bacterium
CGGTGAACTCCTCGGGCTTGAGATCGAGGATAGGTCGGCCGCGTCCGTCGACAACCGTGACGTCGATCGAGGTGACGTCGACCGATGAGCGGAACCGTGGCGGCTCCTGTTGTGCCCTGGCCGTTCCGGCGGCCGTGGCCAGGAACAGGACGCTTCCTACACAGGATGAGACAAACGCCTTCATCGTTTCTGCGGAACGGCGCGGTAGCCCTGACGCGCGCGGATGTTGAGTGGCTGTCCTTCGATCTCCACCCGGATTTCGTGCCAGGTGTCGTCGCGGACGGTGTAGGTCGGCTGGTAGCCGAGCAGATATTGGTTCGACAGCTCTTCGAGCAATTCCTCGAACGCGCCTTGCAGCGCGTCGATGCTGTCGGTCGTGAACGCCCGGCCTCCCGTCGGGACGGTCAGGCGCTGCATGACCCGGCGCAGGTAATCGTGGGTCACGCCACGGCCCTGACCAATCATGTACAGCGTGACGTCGCTGGCCTGTAGCCGGCGTTCGACATCCTCGATCGTCACATGACTGCCCTGGTCCTCGCCGTCAGTGAAGATCACCAGCGCACGCCGTCCCGTCTGGCGCCCGAGCATGTCGACGCCGCGCACGATGACGTCGTAGAGAGCCGTCGCTCCCCACGGCGCCAGCCGATCGACGGCGCGCATCCGATCATCGTTGTTGGTGGCCCGGCGGGTGAGCGTGAAAACGGAGTCGTTGAAGCCCAGCAGCGTCACCTGATTGTTGATCGGCACGGCGCCGAGGAAGTTCTTGACCGCCCGCTTGAGCCGCGGCATGACCGGCCCCATGCTGCCGCTGATGTCGACGGCGACGGTCAATTCGAGCGGGACGTCTTCCGAGGCAAAATAGCCGAGCGTCTGCAGCTTGCCGTCCTCGAAGACCCGGAACGACGACTGCGGAATCCCAGGGACGAACTTGCCTTTGTTGTCGGTCACGGTGACCGTGACTTGGACGGCGTCGACTTCGACCTTGTCGGCGTACTGCAGACCGCGCGTTCTGATCGTCCGCACGACCCGTCCGCCGCCTTCGAGCGAGGCGACCACCCGAATCTGGTGCGCGACCACGTCTCGGCCGGCGTCCCATTCGCAGTCGAACGGCGGCACGCCCAGTTCGCAGACCTGACGGCCGTCGACGAAGAACGCGACAGTCGTCACTCCGGTCGCCGGTTCCACTGTCGCCTGCAGTGTGGTCGGTCCGCTGATGAAGGCGGTCGGCTCAGGGGAAACGATCTGCACCCGCGGCGAGGCAGGCGTCTGCGGAGCCTGCGCGGACGACACCTGTAGCGGCACCGATGCCACTACGATCGCCGCCGCCGCCGCCAATCGCATCGCCGTCCTCCTACGGGTCGGGTGTGGCGCCGCTCTCCTCGTCAATCGGCACCAGAGCGCCGTCGACTGAAGCCGCGGCGGCGACGTAGTCCTCGATCCGCTCGCGGGAAACCGCGCGAGCGGCCCGTGACAGCGCCCACCAGTCTGACCCATCCATGGGTGCCGCGTCTTCAACGAAATCTTGCACCGCAGCAGCCAAGACAGGCTTGGTCAGCAGGGCAGGAAGACGAAGCTCAGCCAGCATTTCGGCGACGCGTAGATTGAGGTCGGGAACGGCGGCGGCGGCGAGCGCCATCTGTGGGCGCCCGATGAGCAGCTTCCAGTCAGCAGGCGACAGGTATCGGGTGCAGGGACAACCAAACAACTGCATCCCGCTCACCCCCCACCGATTCAGATCGGCTGACGGCGCCATGCCGCCGAGCGTCAGCTGCTCGACGAGCGTGAAGAGTTCCGGGACCTGAGCCGGATCTTCGCGCAGTGCCAGGGCAAGCGAGCGCCGCCGCAGGGGATCGAGCGACAGCGCCTCAGAAACGGACTCGATTGGCTCGTCGCCAAGCGACAGCGCCTTGATTCGACCGGCACCACGGGCCAGCGCGCCGGCAATCTCGTCGCGCGACCGATCATCGAGCAGCCGCGGATCGAGCAGCGCGAGGCCAACGGCAAACCCGTCGCGCTCGTTGGATGGCACGCGCGGCGCTCCGGCGAGCCGATCCGAATTGATGCGGGTCAGCGACAGGCGCGCGAGCGCGATATCGAGCCCGACGACAGAGCCCGTGACATGCCAGGGGACGCCCGGCTGGAAATCCTGGCGGGGCACCGCCCACAGCGTTCGATCGCGTGATGCGCCGTCGGCGTGGCCGAACCCGAAGTCATGGCGCAGCGCGACGTTGCGCGCGAGCATGGCCGACCCTGAAGGGTCGCCGATATCGGCCGCGTACGCCAACGACAGCAGTGATTCGCCCAGGGCGACATCGGCGAGCTCGAAGAGCGTGGCCGCCTGCCGCGCGGCGCGACGAAGGTCGGGGGTTCGAGCCGCTTGCGCCAGCTCCGTGGAGACGCGATCGACCACGTCCCGCCCCCGGCGTGCGGCAGACACGCCAGGCGGGAGCGCATCTGGCGACTCCATCTGCAGCGTGGCGCCCTGTGTCGCCACCAGATCGGCCAGTGCCCGCTGCACGGCCACCAGATCCTCGTCGTCGAGGCCGCTCGCGGACAGGCGCCTGGCAAGCCGCTCGACGGCCAGTGCGACGTCGACAGTGTAGCCGCCCTGCTTGTCGCGAACCGCACGCAGACGCTGCTGTTCGGCGTACGGCAGATCGATGCGGTACTGGCCGCCTTCCCACTCGATGCGCGGCGCCCGATCGCCCAACCGGGGGCCAGACATGGCGAGCATGATCCGCGTCTCCATGTCGGCGGCAGGCGGTAACGCCGGTGATAGTTGCTGTTCGACCCAACGGGCCAGCGCGCCGGCGTAGCGCCCGCGCTCGTCGAGCGGCACGCTGAAGAGCGTGCGCACGAGCGTTTCGGCTCGACGCGCGTCAATCGTGCCCGCCGCCGACATCCGCGCCACGAGCGCGAACGCCGACTGGACCTGCGCCATGACCCAGAATCCACGGTTGCCGTCGCTCGTATCGAGTTTGGTCGCCTGGCGCGACACGAACGCAAACAGGGCTGGCACGCGGAATCCCATCCGTTCGAGCGCCAGCATGAGCATCTTCTGTCGAGGGAACGCCCGCACGGCGAACACCGCGTCGGCCGTCTCGGCGGCGTTCGACGAGCCAAAAACACGCTGGGCGAACGCGATCTGGTCCAGGCGGTCGCCCCGCTCGTACATGTTGCCGACGGCGGCGGCATCTGCAAGCCAAGCGGCGTCGACGGCGCCGGTCGGATCGTCGCTCATCGCTGCCTGTGTCGGCGGCCGCGTCGCAGGTTCCATCGAGGTCTGCGCTGGATTGGTCCCCCACACGCCCGCCCAGAACGCGCGGCTCGCCGGCGGACGCAGCGTGCCATTGGCATCGACGCTCATCCGCGTCAGAAGCAGCGGTAAATCATTGATGGCGCGCGAGAAGGGCAGTAACTCCGGCTTCCACTCGCGATAATCCTTGATGCCGACGCCGACGAGCGCGCGGACTCGTGCGAGCCTCGCCACCGGGTCTTGGGTGCCGGCCGAAAGGGCGAACGCCGCCGCTCCCGCATTCAGTCCGGCCACCGTGTCGTAGACATACGCCACCCGACCGCCGAACTCACCAAACAGCAGCACGATGAAGCTCTCCGGATCCGTGACTGCCGCGCCGACGATGGCTTCCCAGATGTGCGTGGCTTCGTCGCCCCCGGGCGTCACGATGCGCCCGTCGCGGATGCGTAGGCTGGCCCCGAACGCCGCCATCGATGAAGCGCTTCGTTCGTACAGTTCTGTGAGCGTGGCGGGATGAGCGCTTAGAAATTCGAGCGTCTCATCATCGAGTGTGGCCAGACCGGACGCGAGCAGCGACGCGCGCCGATCCAGCAGGATTGTCGAGACCAGCCGCTCAACCGGCATCCGGCGGCGAAATACGGCGGCGCCCCACGTCTCGGCGTCAAGTGGAACCGGCACGAGCATGGCTGGGGCCAACGGCGCTGGAACGCGGCCAGCCTCGGCGCGGGCGAGCGCTTCGAGCTGTGTTCCGCGGTGCGGTGGACCGCCGTGGAGGAGGCGAACGAGGTCGGAGAGAAAGCGTCCGCGGTCGCGTTCCGGCTCCATGCCGAGCGTACGCGCGGCTTCAACGACGGCCGGTGACACTGGTGCCATGACCACGGCTGGTCCGGCGGCAAACAGCCGCGGCGGAAATGCCGCTACAATCGTCAGGCACAGGTACAGCGCTCGCGGCATCGCATTCCCGAAATAAAGGCGCAGATTACTACATGGCGGCAGCCAACTACACCGCGAAAGACATTACAGTTCTGGAAGGGCTCGAGCCCGTCCGCAAGCGGCCCGGCATGTACATCGGAGGCGTCGGGTCGGCCGGCCTCCACCACCTGGTCTGGGAGATCCTCGACAACGCCGTCGACGAGGCGATGAACGGCTACGCCTCGAATATCCGGGTCGTGCTGCACCGTGACGGATCCGCGATCACCGTCGAAGACGACGGCCGCGGCATCCCGGTCGATAAGCACCCGACGACGAAGAAGAGCGCCCTCGAAGTCATTTTTACGGTCCTCCACGCCGGCGGAAAGTTCGAGGCCGGTAACTACAAAACCGCCGGCGGTCTCCACGGCGTCGGCGCGAGCGTAGTAAACGCCTTGTCAAAAGAGCTGGTCGCCACGGTCAAGCGCGACGGCGCACTGTGGGAGATGAAGTTCAAGCAGGGGAAGCCGGTCGCACCGCTCCGCAAGATCAGCAGTGCGAGAGGGTCCGGCACGACCGTCTACTTTCATCCTGACGCGGCGATTTTTCCAAAGATTGAATTCGATCCGGCGATCATCCGGGAGCGCCTCGAGGTCGCGAGCTACCTCCACAAGGGCGTAAAGGTCGTGTTCGAAGACGAAACGAGCAAGACGCGCACCGTCTTCGAGCACACCGAGGGCATCGTCGACTACCTGAAAGCCATCGTCGCCTCGCGAGGGGCGAAGCCGGTGCACGAGGCGCCGTTCGTGTGGAGCCGCGACGAAGGCGTGAGGCTCGAGGTAGTGCTGCAGTGGACCGAGGCGACCGACGAGCACATTCGTTCATACGTCAACGGCATCCCGACTGGCTCGGGCGGCACGCACGAGAACGGGCTGCGTGCGGGCATCGGCAAGGCCGTGCGGAACTTCATCGAAACTCACAGCTTGTCTCCTAAGGGCGTGACGATCACCGCCGAGGATATTCGCGAGGGTCTCACCGGGGTGCTCAGCGCCTTCGTGCAGGAGCCGCAGTTCCAGGGACAGACGAAGGATCGCCTGAACAATCCCGAACTGCTGTCGCTCGTGGACGGGCTCGTCCGTCCCGCCCTCGAGCACTGGCTCAACCACAACATCAGCGTCGCCGAGGCCATCGTCGCGCGAATCATCCTGGCCGCTCGGGCCCGCGAGGCCAGCCGTGCGGCTCAGGCCGAAGTGTCGCGCAAGAGCGCGACCTCGTCCCGGCTCAACCTGCCTGGCAAGCTGAGCGACTGCACGAATGCCTCGAGCGAAGGCAGCGAGCTCTTCATCGTCGAGGGCGACTCCGCCGGCGGGTCGGCGAAGCAGGGACGCGACCGCGCGCGACAGGCGATTCTTCCGCTGCGCGGCAAGGTGCTGAACACGGAAAGCGCGTCGCTGGCGAAAGTGCTGGAGAACAAGGAGCTGTCAGACCTGGTGACGGCGCTCGGCTGCGGGCTCGGCAAGAACTTCGATCTGTCTCGGCTGCGCTACGGACGCATCATCATCCTCGCTGACGCCGATTCAGACGGCAACCACATCGCCACGCTGCTCCTGACCTTCATCTATCGTCATCTGCCGCAGCTCATCACGAACGGCAAGGTGTATCTCGCCCAACCGCCGCTCTATCGCGTCGACATCGGCAAGGAAACGTTCTGGGCGCTCGACGACGGTCATCGCGACGCAATTCTGAAGCAGAAGAACGGCTCGCGCGCGACGCCAGAGATCACCCGGTTCAAGGGTCTCGGCGAGATGATGCCGAAGGTGCTGTGGGAGACGACGCTCAACCCGCGTACGCGCCGCCTGCTGCGCGTCGAAGTTGCCGATCAGATCGTGACTGACCGCGTCATCAACGAGCTGATGGGCAAGGACGCATCGGCGCGGTTCCGGTTCATCATGGAACGCGCTGACGAAGCGAACGAACTCGACGTCTAAGTAGGAGGTAGGGCAGGCAAGGCAGGTAGGCCGAGCAGAAGAGCGCGCCTGCGGCCGCTGCTCGAACCAGCTCGTCGGTGGGTCAGGCGCGCAGCAATTGACGAAGGCCATTCGCGAGCCGGCCGATACCTTCCGCAACCGTCGCCTTCTGCAAGGCCCCGTACGCTACTCGGAAATAGCAGCCGCCGCTCATGCCGAACGCCGTTCCCGGGATCACCGCTACGCGGTGCTCTCGAATCAGCCGCTCGTTGAGGGCGATCGGGTCCTCGCTGGTCTCGACCTTGATCAGACAGTAGAACGCGCCGTCCGCGGTCGGCACCCGCACGAGCGGCGACAGCGCAGACAACTGTTCGATGACGATTTCGCGAATCGACGCCAGCTCGCGGACATGCGGCTCACAGTAAGCGCGGCCGACGTCCATCGCGGCGAGCGCAGCGGCTTGTGACGCGATGGACGGGCAAATGAGGATCGTGTCCTGACTTTTCATCATCGCCGACGAGAGATGGCTCGGATAGACCATGTAGCCGACGCGCCAGCCGGCGAAGCCAAACGCCTTCGACAACGAATAGAGCGCGATCGTATGCGGCAGCGCGCCCGGAAATGACCCCGGCGATACGTGTCGCGCGTCACCGTAGGTGAAGTATTCGTAGGTCTCGTCGCTGATGTGATACAGGCCGCGCTCGCGGCACAAGTCGCTCAACTCGCGCAGCGAGGCCGCCGATAGCACCGCGCCGCTCGGGTTGTTCGGCGAGACCGTCACCACCACCCGCGTGCGCGGCGTGATCGCGGCACGAATCGCCTCGAGCTCGAGTTGATAGCGCTCATCGGTCGGCACCGGCACCGGCTGGCAGCCCGCCATGTCGATCGCCATCTCGTGGTTGAAGTAGAACGGCATCGGGATGATGACTTCGTCACCGGGTTGGGTCACGGCCAGCACGGCGTGCATGAAGGCCATGTTGGCGCCCGCCGTAACCATGACCGAGGCGCCTCGCGCGGTATCGATGCCGTTCTCAACCGCCAGCTTGCGGGCAATCCGGTCCACGAGCGCCGGCAGTCCCGCGCCGTCTCCGTATTCGTGCGTCGCCGGCTGCGTCAGTGCGGCGCGAACCGCGTCCAGGGCCGCCGGCGGCGGGCCGTAATGCACCACGCCCTGCCCGAGGGAAATCGTGCCCGGTGTTTCACGGATCAGCCTGCCGACAATCGGAATGATGGGCGCCTGGACGGCGTCCATCCGCGTGGGGCTGGCAAGAATCTCTCGCATGGTTGTCCGGACGGGAAGGCTGGTATTCTTGCTCGGTGATTCGTCGCCGAACCGCGCCGCCGGTCGCCCTCCTTCTGACCGGCCTTCTCCTCGCGACCGCGCTCGTTCGCGGGGACCGCGTGACGGCGGCCGCGTCACCGCAGCCGCCCGACCAGTTTATCGGGTTCAAGGTCGGCGCGGACAACAAGCTGATTCGCTGGGACAAGATTGTCGAGTACATGCAGCTCGTCGCCGCCACCTCGGACCGTGTGCGGCTGCGTGAGCTGGGCAAGACCAACGGCAACAACCCGTTCATCGTCGTCGAAATCGGATCGGCCGATTCGATCAAGAACCTGGACCGACAGAAGCAGCTGGCGCGAAAGCTCTATTTCCAGGACGGCGCCCCGTCGGCGCGGGAGCGCGACGACATCTTCCGGCGCGGCAAGATCGTGGTGCTGCTCACGTGCAGCATCCATGCAAACGAGATCGGGCCGTCGCAGATGACATTGGAGCTGGTCCATCAGCTCGCGACCAGCGATTCGCCGATCGTCAAGAAGATCCTCGACAACGTGATCTTCCTCCTGGTGCCGAGCCTGAACCCCGATGGCCAGATCATGGTGACTGACTGGTTCAACAAGAACCTCGGAACGCCCTACGAGGCCAGCCCCCTGCCCTACCTGTACCATCCGTACGCAGGGCACGACAACAACCGCGACATGTACATGTTCACGCAGAAGGAAAGCGAGTACATGGCACGTCTCGCGTGGCACGATTGGTTTCCTGTAGTGTGGCTCGACGCCCACCAGATGGGCATGAACGGGCCGCGGATTTTCGTCATGCCGGCGACCGATCCCATCAATCCGAACGTTCATCCGCTCATCTACCGATGGAACGCCATCTTCGGTCAGTCACAGGCAGCGGCGCTCGAGGCGGCCGGTAAGACCGGCATCATCTACAACTCCACCTACACGAATTTCTGGCAGGGGGCGATGGCGTGGAGCGGCTGGTGGCACAACCAGATCGGCCTGCTGACCGAGATCGCCAGCGTCCGCATCGCCGCACCCGTCGTTCAGCTGCGCGCGCCAACCGACCGGTTCAATCCGTCTGCGCCCGATCTGGCTGGCGCGCCACCGCGTTTCGACAGTACGCCGCTCATGCCGCCGACCGACACTCTCGCGCGCACCGACTATCCGCGTCCGTGGCTTGGCGGCCGCTGGACGCTCCGCGACATCGTCGATTACCAGCTGATCACGACGATGGCGATGCTCGAGACCGCCGCGGACCGCCGTGAGACGCTGCTGCGGCAGATCTACGAGGTCAACCGTGCAACGGTCGACGACAAACGCGTCGGCGATGTACGCGGAATTCTGATTCCGATCGAAGGCCAGCACGACATGCGCGAGGTTGCGCACCTCATCGATCGCATGATGCTCGGCGGAATAGATGTCTTCAAGGCCGACGCTGCGTTCGAGATCGAGGAGAAGCAGTATCCGGCTGGGACCTTCGTCGTGCCGATGGGCCAGGTGTTCTCTCGCTACGCCAAGGACCTGCTGGAATCACAGACCTACCCCGAAGTGAAGCGGACACCGGAGAGCGCGCCGGAACCGCCGTACGACGTGACCGCCTGGTCGCTCGGCATGAAGCTCGGCGTCGACGTCCAGTTCGTTCGCGTGCCGCTGCCCGACAACTTGAAGCTCACGCGCGTCGAGGAGAAGCCGATCGTATCCGGCAGAATCTCTGGAACCGGCTCACGATTCGCGTTCGAGTACGCCGGGGCAGACACCGCGATCGCCATCAACCGGCTCCTGAAGGCCGGCGCCCGCGTCGCCTTCGAGGCGCCTGCGCCCGTCGCAGGCGGGGCGGACGTTCCGCACGCCCGCGTGGTGACCGCCAACATCACGCGTGACGTGATGGAACAGGTGGCGCGCGAGACGGGCATCAGCGTCATCGGAGAGGACGAGCCTGCGCCCCGTCCGGATGCACCCACGCCGCTCGCGATCCGCGCGCCCCGCGTCGCGATGTACTCGCCGTGGACCGGCGGCAACATCGACGAAGGGTGGACGCGGTGGGTGCTCGAGCAATACGACTTCCGCGTCACGACGCTGCACAACCAGGACATCCGAGAAGGACGGCTTCGCCCGCAATTCGACGTGATCATCTTGCCTGACCAGTCGCCGCGCGAGATTCTCGAGGGTTTCGACTCCTTGACGGTTCGACCCGAGTATCGCGGCGGCATCGGCAGCGTGGGCATGGGCAACCTGGACCGGTTCGTGGCGGAGGGAGGTACGCTCGTCGCGATGGGCGCGGCGTCGGATCTCGTGATCGATCAGATGCCGGTTCCGGTGCGCGACCTGCGGCGCAATCTGCGTCGCGATCAGCACTTCTCGCCCGGCGCGATCCTCCGGGTGCAGGTCGACACCACTCATCCGGTTGGCTTCGGCATGGCGCCAGACACGTTCGGGTTCTACGACAACAGCCCCTTTTTCGCACTGGAAGGACTCGCGGCCGATCGGACGACAGTGGTCGCGCGGTACCCCACGCGCAATGTGCTGGCGTCAGGCTGGCTGAAAGGCGAAGAGCTCATGATCGGCCGCGCGGCGGTCGTGGCGGTCGACATGCGTCCGGGCCGCGTTGTCCTGTTCGGGCTGCGGCCCCAACACCGGGCGCAGACCCACGCCACCTTCCCGATGCTCTTCAACGCGCTTTACCTGTCCACGGCGCGGGATGGAGCGACGAAGACCACGAATTGATCCGCATTCTCGTCACGGGCGGAACCTTCGATAAGGAATACAACGAGCGCGACGGCACGCTCTCTTTCAAAGACACCCACCTGCCCGAGATGCTGAGGCTCGGCCGCTGCCGGATCGACGTCGCGGTGCGCACCTTGATGATGGTCGACAGCCTGGACATGAGCACCGCCGACCGCGCGCTCATCGTCGACCAATGCCGCCAAGCTCCGGAGTCCCGGATCGTCGTCACGCACGGCACAGACACGATGGTCGACACGGCGAGGGCGCTGGGCGCGGCATTTCCTTCCAGCGGTGAGAAGACCATCGTTCTGACCGGCGCGATGGTCCCGTATGCCTTCGGCAGCTCGGACGGCCTCTTCAACTTGGGCAGTGCGCTCTCATTCGTGCAGGCGCTGCCGGGTGGGGTCTACATCGCGATGAACGGCCGGTGCTTGCGATGGGACAAAGTGCGAAAGAACAGGGACACCGGCAGCTTCGAAGACCTCTGAGATGGAGCGGAAGGCCGGTTCGCTTCTCTGGCGAAGACT
>JBKPSC010000502.1:0-21361 GCA_046734915.1 Acidobacteriota bacterium
CGCGAGCCTCGAGTCCGCGAACGAAGGGTCATTGCCACCAGAGCACCCCCAGAGTTCCGAGCAGGATCGGGACGGCGTAAGCGAGACGCGGACCCTGGCTCGACGCCAGCGTCAGCTCGGGCAGCGTTCTGATGCCGTTGACCCACCAGTGAGCGATCAGCAACCAGAGATTGCGGAGCGCGCGGCCGAAATAGCGGGCGTGCAGCATCACGATCACCGCCACGACTCCGCCGGCGATGGCTGTCGCCGCAGCCAGCTGGAGCGCGCCAAATGGTCCGAACCAGGCACTCAGGGCGGCAATGAGCTTTACATCGCCGGCCCCCATGCCGCCGAGCGCGAAAAACGGCAGGAACAGCGCCACGCCGGCGATCCACCCGAGGCTCGCCTGGCCGGCGCCATACACCCCACCATCGACCGCGTGGTAGACGAGCGCGGCGATGGCCGCGCCAAAAGTCAAGAAATTAGGAATGCGTCGCGTGGACAGATCGGAGATGGCGGCAATGGTGGCCACGACGACGACGGCGATGGAAACAATGAAGGTCATACTGATGTTCTAAGAGCCACCGGCGCCGGGATCCGGCACGAGCCACTGATCCTGGTTCTGGGTGTTCCAGACGATGTAGGCCGATCGGATGGCGGCTTCAATGGTTGGTGCCGCCGCAGTGGCCGCGATGCCGATGAGCGCGACCAGCAGTGCGTACTCCACGAGATCCTGTCCGCGACAATCGCGGATGAATCGTGCGCCTCGAAGCTTTGTCCACATCAGATCGATCACTTTGGCTGGGCGGGTGAGTATTTCTCACCCGCCCGACACCTGTTTAGCTGGCGGTCAGCGGCGACGACGTCGAGATCCGGTTGTACTGGCCGTTGATGGCCGTCGCGAGCGCGCCGACTCCGGCGACAACCGCGAGCGCGATGAGGGCGATCAACATGGCGTACTCGACGAGATCCTGGCCGTCGTCCTCACGAACGAAGCGCTGAAGCAAGTTGGACATCCTCTACTCTCCTTCGTCACAGCAAACACGGACGCGGATGCGGGGGGAGCCGCAGCACCGCACGCCCGTTTTGCTGTGTGATAACGGGCCTGCACCTCAGCTTGGCAAGCGCAGTGCCGTAAGTGCAGACCGAAAAAGCTGACTTCCGTTCTCGCTAAATGAGCGTATGAAATGGGGTTATTGAGGGAGGAAGAATTGTCAGTTGGGCCTGCATCTCTCGGCTTCTTGCTGGCGGTAGACACTCGCCTGCGCCTGGGCAGACTGAACGCCCGCGGGCGGCGCGATTGGCGATCACGCTCGTCATGTGATGTCGGCAACGCGGAGGATTTGGGCCAGAAACCGTGAGAAATAGCGGGAAACGCCGGCAAGCGACAGATGAGTCGGGCGTGCCGCGGGCGGCGCGCCAGGCCGGGCTGGCGCGCTCCTCCCTCGTGCGAACGTGGCTGGCTAGCTGGCCGTCAAGGGAGACGAACCGGCGATGGTGTTGTACTGGGTGTTGATAGCCGTCGCGAGCGCACCCACGCCGGCGACGACCGCCAGGGCGATCAGCGCAATCAGCATGGCGTACTCGACGAGGTCCTGGCCGGCGTCATCATGGACGAATCGGCGAAGCAACTTGGACATGCCCTCTCCCGTGTAATCACAGCGAATCAAACGTCCTCGTCAGCGGGTCTGACGAGGCCGCCGCCCGCCGGCTGCGATGCGGCGAGGCGACGCCCTCCGGCGGGCAAGCATGATGCCGATGCGCGGGCAATGACCGACCGAGTGACTTAGTGGCCGCACGAGAACGACTTAATAGGACGACAGCATGCGTCAATTCAGACTGGGATTTCTTTCAGCAGTCAGAGTTCAGATCGTCTCAAAGCAGACAACTCCTCAGTTTGTGGCCACGCGATCACCGTCCGTTTGAAGCGACAGGAGTCCCAGACGATGGCCGCGCTGCACGCCCTGAGCGCCTCCGGCGCCCCACTCGATCACCGCGAAAGCTCCCAGCCTGGCGGCCATGCGCCACGGCCCGACTGCCGGCCTCACCTTGAGCACCTCGCCGACACGCGACACGAAGACGATGTCTATCGGAAACTGCATGAACCAGGTGTGGACCGACGAGCACGGCGCCAGGACGAGGGCGTCGCCCGATCGAAGCCCCGCGCGTCGAAGCAGCCCTTGGTTTCGAGACCGCCGATCGAACGCCGGAATCAGGTGCTGGGCGACCACGGCGCCCGTCGATTCGTTCGTGAGCCCCCACGAGGAGGACGGCGCACGCAACATTTCGCGAAGGAAGTGCTCGCTCAACCGGCTGTTCCACCCGTGAGCGACGGCGGCAGGGCGAAAGACGACGCGAAGCGCGCCAGGGGTTCGCCACGCATGTCGATCGCGCTCTCCGGCAGGTTTCCGAGGAAGCGGCCCGCCTCTGCAAGGTAGCCGATCCGCGACGGATTGATGCCCATGACACGGGCGCACGTCGCGTCGACCGCCACCACATCGTTGCCCATCAGGATCGTCCCCACGTGCTTCGGCTGGCCCATGATCGGTCCGTCGCCTTCCATGCCGGTGATGCCGTCGACGATGGTGAATTGTGGTCGGATCGTCGCCGCGAGATCGAGAATCGAATTCTCGATGCCGGCCATGTGCAGCACGTTCTTGGGCCACCCGTAGACCGACCCGGGAACGACACCAAAAAGATTCTTCATGCCGGCGGTGATGACCGCCCAATGGTGCGTCTTCAACTTCGGCATCGAGACAACGAGATCCGCGGCCATCAGCGTGGACGGCAGGGCGAGCTCGGCGAAGTTCGTGAAGTGACTCTGCAGCTTCGTCCACACGACATCATCGTGGTTGAGATCGACGAACGAGAGCCGGCGGTCGGCGAGGTAGTCGAACAGTCCGGTCACACCGAGCAGATATTCCACGTCGCGTCGATGCCCTGGCCCTTCGCCGACGATCACCTCCGCCGCCCCGAGTCTGAGGAAGGCGTCCGCAGCCGCAGCCACGACGCTCGCGTGCGTGTTGATCGCCGTATCACGCTCGAACTCGACCATGTTCGGCTTCAGCAGCACACGCCGGCCGTTGACGTCCGGGGCGAATTCGCGTAAGCCGCGGTACACGACGTCGGCGACACCATCGCCGTACTCGTCGGCCGCGAACAACCCGACGGCCGATCGATCGGGATGCGCGAACTGCCGACCGTCGTATGGCCGCCGCCGGCACGCGCCGGCGACGAGCGCGCCCGCCGTCGCCGCCAGAAACTCGCGCCGCCCGAGGCCGAGACGTCGCGCGGGATCAGACATCTTGCGCACCCACCGTGAACGCGTCGACTGCGTCCGCGCGATCGTCGAGCGCGACCAGCAGAGCCGCCAGCGTCACCGTCTGCTCCAACCGGAGTGAAACGGCAAGCTGCGTGTGAGCGGCATCCATCGTGGCTCGTGCATCCCGGCCATAAACGCGGAGACAGATCGTCGTCAACGCGAGCGCCAGACCGGACCGCTCGGCGGTCGCGTGCTGCTCGAGGAACACCAACGAGTCTCTGACCGCGGTCACGCTCTGATGGTCACGCATGCTCAGCAGCGCAACTGCGGTCGTCGGACCATGCGGCAGCAACTGCTTGTCGAAAACCTGCGCGTTGCCGTAGTTCCAGCCGCCGCCGGTGCACGCGCGATCGATCAGCATGCGCTCGCCGACGTCGAGGCGCTCGGCAAGCGAGGCCGGCAGCTGGGCGCCGCGTTGGCGCGCGCGTTTGAGTGCCAGCAGCGCGTACGCCGTGGGCTCGACCCAGGACAAGGTCCCGTCGACCCACGACCAGGCCTGCAAGGCGTTGTCCTGCCTCACGACCGGCGAGGGATCGAAGCGCAGCCCCTTGACCCCGAGCAGATTCCGCGCGAGCGCGGTCGCCCCGTGGGGCATGGGATGCGCTGTGGTCATGGCCAGAAGCGCCAGGGCGTTGAAACCGTAATTGACGGGTGCGCGCCGGTCGTCGCGCAACCAACCGTCATCATCCTGGGTGCGGGCGAGCCAGCGGAGGGCGTCAGATGAGAACGGCGTTCGCGCCAGCGCCACCCAGGCGGTGGACTCGATGCGGCTCGATTTGCCGCGCTGGTAGCCCCATCCGCCGTCCGAGTTGCACGAGCCGGCCAGGACATCGGACAGCGTTACCGAGACGTGTGCACCGCTTGCAGCTTCTGCCATCTCCCGTTCAGCGCGACACTCGCAGCCGCAGCTGATAGCGCACCGGCTGGCCATCGCGCACGGCGGGCTGGAAGAGCCACGCTTTGGCCGCCGCGAGCAGCATCTTGTCTTGCAGTTGGTTGACGGCGCTGGTCAATCGGACGCGCTCCACTCGCCCGGCGCGATCGATGATCAACTCGAACTCGCTGACCGGGCCGTCCGCCGTCGCGCCGGCGTCGACGATTGGCATTGGCGGATGCATGAGCACCGCCGGCGTGACGTCACCATCCTCATCCGAGTAGATGACATTGGGGTCGACGGTGCCCCTGGTTGCGACGGGCCGCTCGGGCGGAACCTCGCGCACGAACACCTTGAATTCAGGCTGCCGATTCCCGGGAGCTGTAGCAGGGGCCGGCCTGAGCGTAGCGACCGGAATCGGCTGTGCGATCAGACGGGGCGGGACGACTCTGGCCTCCGGCGTGACGGTTCGCTTGGCGCGCGACTCGGCGGCCGGCGGGAGCGGTCCGACGAAGACGTCGAGGTTCGCGGCCATCGCAGGTTCCGGCGTGGCGAGCTCGGTCGGCGGCAGCGGCGGCCGAGCCGGCGCGGGCGTGACGGCGAACCACATGAGCGCGCTGGCGTTCAGGATGATCAGCACCCACAACCCGGCCGCCAGCGCGCTCTGCGAATTGCGCGGGGCGCGGCGCCGAATCCAGCCGGCGACGCCGGCACTGTCGCGATCGGCCTCTGCGTTGACCTTCGTTCGCAGCCGGATGAGCTCTCGATCGGCGTCCAGGCCTCGATAGAACTCGACAGCGCGCTCGCAGAATGCTGACGTATCGGGACGCCGGTTGGGGCGTCCGAAGTAGGACACCGCGTTGACGAATTCTTTGATCGACGCATGTTCGGGATGCTCACGCGAATCGCGATCGAGCAGCCGCTGAAGATCGGGAGGCACACGCGATGGAGGGAGCAAATCCCCAAGCAACCGCGCGGCTGCGGTGACCGGGTGTCCGTCGCAGGTTGCATCCATCGATGCCCGCACTGCGCCGGAGGTCGACACGGTAGCCGCTTCGGCGCGAGGACAACCGACGTCATCGGGCCACCCGTCGAGCAGCTCCAAGATGATCGCCACGGCCTCCTGCCACGAGCGTTCGATCTTCGGAGACAGCAGGTCGGCGACGCTCACCTGGTGCCGCTGAGCGGATGCTGCAGGGGTCTCCGGCGGGACGGCGCTCGGCCGGGGCATGACTCGAAGCGTCGGCGCGGCACTCGCTGCCGGCTGGGCGGCAATCGCGGGCA
The DNA here is from genome assembly GCA_046734915.1 of Acidobacteriota bacterium. Taxonomy (GTDB): domain Bacteria; phylum Acidobacteriota; class Vicinamibacteria; order Vicinamibacterales; family CAVVIG01; genus VFZL01. The sequence goes on from JBKPSC010000502.1 coordinate 5,460, forward strand.
GTGGCGACTCGCGATCTGCCGGCTTGGCCGCAATCGCGGTCTCACTCTCCGGCGGCGCGATAGTCTCCGGCGGATCGATCGGCTCCCCAGGCGTGAATGGACCGGGGGATGGCAGCGCGGCGTTGACGCGCTCAACCAGAACGGGCTTTGCCGGGTTCGCAACGACCGGGATCGGCCTCGAGGTCGGCGCTGGCTCTATCGCCTGTGAGTCAGCCTTGAGCAGTGTCTCTTCGTCGATGAACTCCAGCAGTTCATCAGGCAGCGCATTCTGCGCGACGCCGCGGTTCGAAGGAGGGGTATCCATGCGAACGGCGGCTATTCGGTGATCTGGATGCGCAGGAGATAGCGGACGGGTTGACCGTTGAGACGCGCGGGGTCGAAGATCCACGCCTTCGCAGCCGCGACCAGCATCTTGTCGTTCAGCCGCTGCGATGGGCCGGCCAGCCTTGCGCTGTCGACAGTGCCCTCCTCGTTGACGACCAGCTCGAGTACCCCAAGACGGTCAGGTCTTGCGATGTCGCGCGCGACGGACGGGAGCTTGGGCTTGACGAGCGTCGCGGGATCGACGTTGAAATCGCTCGCCGAGAACACTCCATCGTTAATCGCGTAAGAGAATTCGGTGCGAGCTAGCGGAGAAGGCGCGGCAGCCTCGGGTTCCGGTGACGGAACGCTGGTCGCCGCTCCACCATCTGTGAGCGCAGCTTCGTTTTCGTTGGCGACGAAGGTCGCGGTGACGTCGCGCACCGAAACGATCCAATCGTCGTCGCCCGGCGTCGCCCGCGGCCGCCGCCTCGACTTCGTGGGAGCCGGAGGAGGGGCTGTGGCCTCTGCCGCGTTGCTGGTCAGGCTCAAACCCGCCTTCACGAGCTCCTTCAGCCGCTCTCCTGCGGCGGACATCGTCTCGGCGACGGTGGGCCGCGCAACTTCGACGGGCGCGCCAGCATCATCTCGTGCGACCGTGACCGGGCCGAGCGCCATGGAGATGAGAGTGTATCCGCTAACCGCGATGATGATGCACAGTGCGATGGCGAGTCCGAGCTGTCCAAGCGGGCCGCCCCATCGGACCAACCAACCTCGCTCCACCGATTTCGCCTTCTGATCGCGAACCACCTTGGTACGCAGCCGTTCCAGCTCCAGTTGCGTCGTCGAAGACTGCAAAAGGGCAAATCCGCGCGCGTACACGGCGGCCACATCGGCCCGCCGGTTTGGGCGTTCGAAATAGCCGAGGGCCGTCGCGAAAGCGGCCATCGAAGCATGTGCGGGCGGGTCGGTGATGTTCTGCTCGATCACCGCCTTCAGTTCGGCGGGAGCGGAGGCATCTCGCAACAAGTCTCTCAGCAATTCCGCCGCGCGCAGCACCGGGGAGCCGGAGACACCGCGAGTGGAGCGTCGATGAACTTCGCCGATGGACGTCAGTGTGACCTCGCCGAGGTCGGGAAACGATGCCAGGGCAGGCAGGTCATGGGCGGTCTCGAGCACAACAGCGACCGCCTCCTGCCATGAAACTGGGACTTTGAGGACAACGAGGTGAGACAGCGCCAGGCCGTCGGGAACGGATGTGTCGGATTCCCGCGGATCCGCCTCCGGCTTCTCTGTTGATCTGAACAGAGAAGCCATAGCTATTCCGTCACTCCCTCGACCTGGCGGGTAGCCGAGAGCGTCAGCGTGCGCGGCCTCCGCACCGGCGGCGTCCCTTCGCGGTACGCCCGGACGTCGATGCTGCAGTCGTGCGCAGCCAGGAAGTTGAGGAACCGCTTGTAGTCGTCTTCGGGCATGCCGAACAGCCGCAGGAGCGAGCGGTAATTGCCGCTCGTTGTCACCAGGCCACGATGAATCAGCTCGCGGAGGTCGTACCGCGTCAGATCACGCGACAGGAACATCGGGTAGATGCTGTCCCAAAACGACGATCCACGTGTGACGAGGGCATCATACAGATCATCAGCGAACTGCCGACGGCGTTCGTGCTGAAAGCCCGTCGCGGCCGACGGCTCCAGGCACGACGCGACGTGCTCGACGTCGACTACCGGCGTGCCGCTCATCCACACAGCCTGTTCGATGACGTTCTGGAGTTCCCGGATGTTGCCCGGCCAGTGGTAGCGCTTGAGCAACGTGATTGCCGCGTCGGTGAACGTCGCCGCCATGCCGCGCGTGGACAGGAAGTGCTGGACGAGCGGGGAAATGTCTTCCGGGCGATCACGCAGCGCCGGCGTTCGGAGGTGAATGACGCGCAACCGGTAGAAGAGGTCTTCGCGGAAGTGGCCTTCGCGAACGCGCTGCATGAGATCGCGGTGCGTGGCCGCAACGACGCGGACGTCCGCGGCCGGTGACAGGGTGTCGGCACCAACGGTCTGCAACTCGCCGTTTTCGAGAAAGCGCAGCAGCAGAGCCTGCATCCGCAGGCTCATGTCGCCGACTTCGTCCAGTAAGAGCGTGCCGCGGTGGGCCAGCTGCAGTTTGCCCGGGCGGTCACGATAGGCGCCGGTGAAGCTGCCGCGGACGTGGCCGAACAGCTCTGACTCGAGCAGATTCTCCGGCAATCCCGCGCAGTTCAACGCGACAAACGGCCGATCGGCGCGCAACGAGCTGCGATGGATGCACTGTGCGATCAGATCTTTGCCGGTGCCGCTTTCGCCGGTGATCAGGACTTTGGCGTTGCTCTTCGCCGCCCTCTCGACGCTCGCCATCAAGGCGCGCATCGCTGGACTCTCACTGACTAGGCGAGTGGGTTCTATGTCGAATCCAGTTGGTGGAGTCAGAATGCCTCCATCCAAGCAAGTGGTGTACCCCATCGGTTCGGCCACGGCTTGGTAGTGGCGAACCTAACATCTCAGTACAGGGGACACGCAGTGCAGGCCGTTCTATCGTTCACGGAAGGAGTTAAACGACTCTGTCAAGTTGTACTTGCCGTGTTACATCCGAATGGCGAACGACTGAGATCAGCCAGGGGAGAAGCCTTCGGAGGAAGCATTATGGTCGTTCGCCCGATGCAACTTGCACAGAATTTCAGTCAATCTTTCGCCCGTTTCACGGAAAGAAGTCTCCCTAATGGAGGTTATTCTTCCCCTGGAAAGATCTCGTCACCTACGGACCCGGGAAACAGCGCCGGCCAATCCTTCCAACTGGAACCGTGAGTGATGGCGCCGGCTGGCTAGCCAAGATGACTGCGCGCCCGGTACTTGCGAGTCGGTTCCAGCCAGCCGATTCGAGAAACTGGACGAGAGGCGCGCCCGACGGCAGCCAGGCGTAGTCCGCACCCAGCTCCCGGAGCACGGACTCGTGCCCGACTGGATCTTCGAGTAAACCGAACTGTTTGTTGACGATCCCGTCCGAGTAGACGGTCTCACGCCGTCCGTCCAGGGAGACCAGGAGCCGCGGCGACAGGTACCAGATCGCGTATTGGCCCCAATCGAAGGGTGTCAGCAGCCGACCCCGCAGGCTCGACGCCGTCAGCGACTGCGTCGATTGAGGATCGGGGACCTGCGAGGGATTCACGATGACGCACGACGCGTTCCGGTAGATGATTGCCGCGGCGGTCAGGGCCAGCATGACGCCGAGGCCGATGGCTGCAGGCGCGGTGCGCCGCCGCGCCGTCGGCGTGGGATCGCGGGCGGGACGAGCGGTGACGAGCTCCGCCAGGCGGTCACCGAGCAGGACCGCGATGCTGATCGCGAAAAAGGCCAGCAATCGATTGACTCGAAACGATCCCAGGCCGAAGAGGAGCACCACCGCGCCGATCCGCACGTCTGCCTGCCCTTGCCGGACCCTTTGGCGAAGCGCCAGGCCGGCCACCGTCGCCAGCGCGAGCCACAACACGACAAACGCCGGGCCCATTCGATACACCGGCTGCCAGTCGGTAATGCCCTCCCGTCCGAAGCCGACGGTGCTCCGAAGAAACACCCACAGTCGCCAGCCGTACGGATTGAGGAGGCTGCCCAACGCCGCTGCGCAGGCCGCCAGGATCATCCAGAGACGCTGGCGCCAGGGCCGGAGCTGAACGACGCTCAGGGCCACCCACAGCCCGAGCGTTCCGACGCCGACAATCCAGCCCCCGTGCAGGTTGGTCCATAAAGCAATGATGGAGGCGGCGAACACGCCGTCGCGTATGCGGTCGTGGCCGGCCGATCCCCAGCCGGCGCCCAGCCTTCGTAGCAGGATGGCGAAGAGCGTCAGCGAAAAGAGCTGCGGCCGGACGTGGATGGCCTGCGGGAGGGTGCCGATGACGACAATCCCGACGACCAAGGCCAAGGCCTCTGGTGTGGTCCCGGCCGGCAGATTCGAGACGCAGGCGCGGAGCATGAGGAGCAGGAGCAAAGCCTTGAGGGCAATGAGTCCGGTCGACCCTCCTCTCGCCCACGCCTCGTAGCTCGCGAGTTCGGCCAGCCACTCGTGGTTGATCCAGGGTCGATCGCTCGTGAACGAATAGGGGTCCACCCGGGCGACAGCGCCCGATGCGGCCGTGTCACGGCCAAAGAGAATGTGGCCCCAGAGGTCGGGATCGGCCTGTGTGTAGCTGAACACCGCGAGCGCGAGCGCCAGCAGCCCCGCCCTCAGAAAGCGCTCAGCGGTCCGCGTCATGCGGTTTCACGTTCCTAGTCGAGGTGTCCACGCTCGGCGTCACCCATCTCCACCCCACCCTGAGGAAAGTACTCGCGCCAGCGCGAGTTGACCATTGCAGCGACATCTTCCCGGCACGACAACTCCTTCGGGTACCAGGGCTTGAGACGGGCATCGACGATCACTGGGGCGGTGTAGGCCAGATGGTTCCGCACCACGCGGACGCCGGCAGCCGAGATATCGGCGGCGGGCTCGAAGCGCGTGAACGTCGTCCAGAGAAAGTTCATCGCACTTCTGGTGGCGCGGGCGGGCTCGTCGGTCAGGACGACCAGCGGCCAGCCGGCAAACGCGGGATGGGCGGCGATGCGCGAAGGAGCGCCGCGTTCACCATCGTACGGCGGACCGCCGACGACCAGGCAGCCGCCGCAGAACACGCGGACATCGTTCACCCCCTGCGGGAGCTCGGCGGCAGCAAAACTTCGCGGCAGGTCCCGCACTGGATCGCCGAGCCCCAGCCAGACGCCTTTCGACCCCCGGTTGACCTCGGGTCCGCTGTAGTCGAGCGTGTCCATCGAGAGGTTCGAGAACACGTACAGGTCCGTCTCCGGATGAGTACGGGCAAGCACGTGCTCCAGCGTCGCGGGGAAGTCCCTCAGATCGACTGGCCGATCGGTCACGAGCAGAAACTTCGTCAACGACAACTGGCCCTCTCCGAGAATCCGGAACGCGCTGGCCATCGCCTCGCGGGCGTAGCGCTGCTTGACGATGGCCGCGGCGAGCGCGTGATAACCGGTTTCACCGTACGACCAGAGCTGTTCGACGGCGGGCATCACGAGAGGAAAAAGCGGTGACAGCAGTTCCTGGAGCAGATCGCCGATGTAGAAGTCCTCTTGACGCGGTTTGCCGACGACCGTGGCGGGATAGATGGCATCCTGGCGGCGCGCGATGCGGCGAATTGCGAGGACGGGGTAGTCGTGCCGCAGCGAGTAATACCCGTAGTGGTCGCCGAACGGCCCTTCCGGCTTCCGGGCGCCCGGCGCGACTTCGCCAACGAGCGCGAACTCTGCCTGCGCGACCAATGGATGCGGCCCGTACCCGTCGACGACTTTCAGCCGTTGGCCGGCGATGAGCGACGCGAGCATCATCTCCGGCACGTTCTCGGGCAAGGGCGCGACCGCGGAGAGAATCAGCGCCGGCGGTCCGCCGAGGAACACCGTGACCGGCAACGGCTGTCCGCGCCCTTCCGCAACCTGATAGTGAAAGCCGCCACCCTTGCCGATCTGCCAGTGCATACCCGTCGACGAGGCATCGTGCACCTGCAGACGATACATGCCGAGGTTCGAACCACGCCCGTCGGGGTGCTGCGTGTAGACCAGGGGCAAAGTGATGAACGGCCCGCCGTCTTCCGGCCATGTCGTCAAAACCGGGAGTTCGTCGAGATGGACGTCGTCGGAAACGACCTCGGTGACCGGCGCGCGGAGGCGGCGGGAGAGGCCGACGCGGAACAGTTCGCGCGCGACGTCACGTGCCTGCCACAGCTTCGCCGGACTAGGTGGCATGAGAGTTTCCGCCAGCTGCACGAGACGTTTGATCAGCTCCAGCGGACGATCGCCGAATGCGAGCTGAGCGCGACGCGCGGTGCCGAAGAGATTGGTGACGAGGGGAAAGCGGGCGCCCTTGACGTTGCGAAAGAGGAGAGCCGGGCCTCCGGCGGCGATGACCCGTCTGTGGATCTCGGCGGCTTCGAGAAACGGGTCGACCGGCGCATCGATGGCCACGATGCTGCGGTCGCGCTCGAGGCGCGCGATGAACGCGCGCAGGTCAGGGAACGACATCCGGAGGAGAAGGCCGGACTGAGAAGAGAGAAGAACGAGGGCTTCTCTCTTCCCTGCTCGATGCTCCTACTTCGTTCCAGCCGCTTCGGTGGCGAGCGCGCGCACGAAGCGCTCGCTGCTGTTGCCGCCCGGATCGACCTTGCCGTCAGTATCGGCGGTGACCTTCGCCGCGACGATCTCGTCGGGCGTCTTTCCCTGCTTGACCAACGCCGCGACCTTGGTCTGAACGGCGAGCGCCATGTCGCGATGGGCGGCGACGGCGTTCTTGTCGACGATCGGGCCGTGACCCGGGATGATCTTCGTCGTGGGCTTCGCCAGCGCGACGATCTGATTCAGCCCGTCGATCAAGCCCTTGAACGTGCCGCCGTTGTTCCGATCGGGGAATGGGTAGCCGACCGAGCGGTAGAAGTCGCCGGTCATGATCACGTCAGCCGTAGGGAAGTACACCATCGTGTCGCCGTCGGTATGGGCCGTTGGCACGGGAATCAACTGAATGGCTTCACCATTCATGTTGATCGTCACCGGGGCGTTGTAGGTGATCGTCGGCAGAGCGGCCGGAGGAGCGGGCTTGGGAGCGCCGGCAAGCCGCGCGCGCAACTGCTCGCGCGACAGGATCGTCACGCCCAGCTTCCCGAGATTCTCGTTGCCGCCCGTGTGATCGCCATGGACGTGCGTGTTCACCATGAAGCGAATCCGTCCGTCGGAGATCTGCTTGATCGCCGCCACGATCTTGTCGGTGAGCGGCGCGAATTGCGAGTCGACCATGAACACGCCGTCGGGCCCCGCGAGGACGCCAATCGTGCCGCCGGAGCCTTCGAGCGTGTAGAAGTTGCCGGCGATCTTCGTGGTCTTGACCTCGATCTTGCTGAAATCCGTGCCTCCCTGCGCCGGAGCGGCGGCGGGAGCCTGGGCGGAGGCAGAAGTAGCCAGCGCAAGCAGCGCGGCCGAGAAGGCGGTCGAGACCGCCAGCGGACGGAGCAATGCGTTCATGAGTGACTCCTGAAGTGCGCGGGTTGCCGTCGCGCGCCGGGCCAGATTATTTCACGGAAGGTGCGGGCAGGTAGCAGTCGAATGCAGTGCCGGAGTCGCTCGAAATCTCCAGGCCCCAGGCCCGGGCCGAAGCCTGGAACCTGAAGCCTGAAGCCTAAGGCCTAGAAATTGATGAGCAGCGCCAGGCGCAGCATGCGGCCCTGCAGGAAGTTCTGCGGCTGCCCGAGGTTCGGACTGAGACCGGTGACCGCCGAGGTGGTCTGCACCTCCTGCAGAACGACGTTGCCGTTCGTCACGTTGAACACCGCCACTTGACCCTGGAACTCCTTGCTGCCAAACCGGAATGTTCGCTTCGCACTCAAGTCCAGCTGGTTCCACCGATCCTGGAATTTGGTGTTCGGCGCAATCAGGTTGAAGCCAGGGGCCTGTGTCTGAGTGCCGGCGGCGAGCAGAATGGGCGCCGACACGACGGCGCGCGTCCGCTGTCCGTTGGGGAACACGCTCGCCGGCACGTTCCAATAGACGCCGAGCGACGGATCCTGAGCGGTGTAGGAGTTGCCCTTGCCGGCGTAGCTCATGAACACGCCGCTCACTTCGATACCCCATGCGAGCGGGTAGTTGCCTGAGATCTTGAAATCGTTCCGGAACGGCGGTGTTTCCGTCTTCCCATACTCCTGGAAGGTCTTGCCGCTCTGATCGCAGAACCGGAGCTTATTCGGGTCGTACTGATCGCAGGTGATCGTGATCAGACGATCGTTGGTCCACCCGCCGAACACGACGGCGCGCCGCGGTAGCCGGGCCGTGAAGCTCACCTCGTAGCCGTCGTAAATCGATCGGTTGATGTCGGAGTTGAAGTCAACCAGTTGGCTGGCGTACTGGCCGGCTTTGGCCGCGTTCAGATTGAACAGCGTGAGCTGTTCGCCGTTGCCGATCGGGTTCGCCACCTGGAATGGAGTCCAGTCGGCAGCGGTCAGCAGCGGATTCCTCTGCGCTTCCTGGTTGTAGAAGTGGCGATGGAAGTAGCCGGCGAAGATCGAGAGGCGCGGAAGCAGCTGGTGCTGGACGCCGAACGCGGTTTCGAGGTTGTACTCGCGCCGCAAGTCCGGGTCTGCTTCGCGGCCGGTCGAGACGCCGAAGTTGGCGTTGCCGCTCGCGCCGATTTCGTTGTCCTGCGCGATGTCGTCGCCGTTCCGGTCCGTCCAGTTCCGCACGTCCGATACTGTCGTGAACGGGTCGTACCGCTTCGCCCAGCCACCGGACCACGGCAGCATGTACTTGCTGAAGCTGCCCTTGATGGCGGTTCGCGCGTTGCCGAACAGGTCGTACACCGCGGCGACGCGCGGAGCGACGTCGTTCCAGCTCGGCTGGTCAGGTGTATCCTCCCGGCAGAACGCGGGCGTGAAACGTCCGGCGTTGCGGCAGCCACCCTGGCTTTTCGCGTTGAAGTTCTCGAAGCGGATGCCCGGGCTGACGGTGAGGCGCTTCATCGTCCACGTGTCCTGCACGTAGATCCCGAGGTCGCGGTTGACGTACTCGAAGTACCGCGTCGGCGTGTTGTAAACGGCGACGGTATTCGGTACGCACGACGACCGGTCGGCTTCGTTGCAGCTCTTGCCGGCAGCGTCGTTGTAGTTCTGAACGAGATCGCCGGTGCGGAGCTGCGAGTTGCCGTCCACGCCGAACGACCACTGGGCGCCGGCCTTCAACGAATGCGAACCGGTGACGTAGGACAACGCGCCCGAGAACACCTTGCGGTCGGGATACGTGCCCGTCGATCCGCCAGGCGCCGCGCCCCACACGTTGCCGTTCGAGGCGTTGTGCGTCACCGTGCTGTACCACTGTGGCGTGAATGGGTTGTCGGCGATGTCCTGGATGAACGGCTGGTACCGCTGGCTAAGCCGCTCGAGGTTCGTCGAGTAGCCGACTTCGAGCAGGACCTTGTTGGTCAGCGTCGACGTGATCTTGGCCTGGCCGACATAGTAGAGCGCGTGCTTCGGATCGCGGATGTCCGACGCTGTGATCGGGTTGTATCCGGACAGCAGCTCCGGATCCTTGTGCTTCCAGATGCGCTCGAGGTACGAGCTCACCTTGGTCTTCGAGTTCATCTGATAGGTCAGGCGGGCGAGCACATCGCGGACGTACTGGTGCTGAATCGAGGGATCGCCGGCCTTGTGATCGATTCCCTGCGAATCCGAGTAGTCAGCCGGGTAGAACGAATTGCCCACGCCTTCGTCCACCGACACATGACGGGCGGTGCTGAAGAACCAGAGGCGGTCCTTCATGATCGGACCGCCGATGTTGAAGTTGAAGTCCTGCACGTGATCCACGAAGTTGCGGAACTTGAAGCCCTTCGCCCGCAACTCATCGTCGAGATTGTTGGCCTGCCAGCTCGACGCGGTGCCGCCGAAGAAACCGCCGCCGCGCACCTGGTTGCCACCATCTTTCGGGATCATGTTCACGCGAACGCCGCCAGGGGAAACCTCCGCCGGCAGCGCGCTGGTCTGAAACACCACCTGCTGTGCCAGCGCGTCGTCATTGTAGGCCTGGATATTGCCGTCACCCATCGAGCTGTTCACGCTCATGCCGTCGACCTGCATGCTGGTGTGGCGATCGTCGGCGCCATGCGTACGCATGTAGGTCTGCTCCATGCCCTGCGAGCCGCCGACATCCGGTCGACTCAACTTGACGCCTGGAACGATCGATCCGACCGACTGCATATTGCGTGTCGTCGGCAAGGCGTCGATGACCTCGCGCTCGAGCACTTGCGTGCGCTGAGCGTTCTGGACATCGACGAGCGGCGTCTGCCCCGAAACCGTGAGGCTCTCTTCGAGCGCACCGACGCGAAGCTCGACGTTGATCGGCACCGTGGTATTGCCCGGGAGCTCCACGACGTCACGAACCAGAGTCGAGAAGCCCTCCAACGAGAACGTTATTTTGTAGGTTCCCGGCCTGAGATCGACGATCGTGTAGCGGCCTTCACCGTCGCTCACGACCGTGCGGACCTTCTCAATCAGGACGTCGCTCGAGGCCTCGACCGTGACGCCTGGAAGAACGGCGCCGCTGGTATCTCGGATAACCCCTGAGAAAGCGCTCTGACCGAATGCCACCGCCGGAAACAGCACGGCGCATGCAATGACGACCTGGAGTACAAACCCCACTCTCCGCAACATAGACGGCCTCCTAGCAACCCGGTTTATGACGCCGACCCACGCGACTCGCTCCGAACGGAACGACGGGCGAACAACGACAACGCTGAATTCAACAGCCGGATGACGGACGGACGCGCGCGGTTGCGACGAGAGCTCGCGCGAGACCTGCGGGAGTTTAGACGTCCCGCTAGTGAGGCTCAAGGAAAATGGCCGAGAGATTCAGCTAAATGCAGATAAGGATTCGGAAAACTGAATGATTGGAACGAATTCCTACCTGGAATCAGGTAACCGCGAAACGCTCACCGTCGGGATTCGGAACCCGAGCTCTCGAGAGCGAGCGCCAGATTCCTGCGGGCTGCCGCGTTGCCTGGATCAATCTGGAGCGCCTCGCGGAAGTGGCCGATGGCCTCGTCGAGACGGCCGATGGCGCCGAGTGCCGCCCCCAGGTTGCCGTGGGCCGTGGCCGACGCGGGACCGAGCCGCACCGCCTCGCTGAAGTGCTCAATCGCTCGGTCCATCTGGCCCTGCGACGCGAGGATTTCGCCAAGGTTGTTGTGGGCGGCGGCCAGGCCGGGCTCGAGTCTGAGCGCCTCACGATAGTGCCCGACTGCGTCGGCGATCTGGCCACGTGCGCGCAGCGCGTTGGCGAGGTTGAAGTGCGCCTGCACGAAATCGGGTTCAGAGCGCAGGGCTCTTTGGTAGTGCGCCATGGCTTCGGTGAGCTGCCCCTCCTCTTGAAGGATGACGCCGAGATTCGTGTGTGCCGCGGCGTGCCGCGGATCGAGTTCCAGTGCGGCGCGATATTCGCCCACGGCGTCGTCTCGGCGCTGGCTCTCTCGATAAACGTTCGCCAGCTCGTAGTGCACCCAGGGATTCGCCGGCGTCTTTTGCGCGAGCTGGCCGTAGAACGCCGTGCGCAACGCGACGATGTCTTCGGCGTGGACCGGCCGGACCTGGAGCTGCAGGTGGGCCATCTCGTCGACGGACCGCATGCCGGCGATCACGCGCTTCGGGGGCCGACTGGGATTCCGCGGATTCTCCGCCGAGTTGTCGTAGGTGTACCGAAACGAGACCGTGGACCCCTTCGGCAGCCGCACGGGTTCCGCGTAACGATACACGTCCTGCCACTTGAAGTCCCACGAGTCGATCCGGATCAGCACTCGTTGGCTTCCGTCCGGCAACATCGCGCGAACGTCCATCGTCCGCGCGAGCAGGTGTGCGTGGGGATAGACGGCCAGCAGCTGCACGTCGACCGGCAGCTCGAATCGATCGGTGGCCACGAACTCGCGCGCACCGGCCGGGATGTCGATCTGCTCGTCCGCGTCGAGTCGCAGCAGAAACATCGGCGAACCCACAGGCGGTGTTTGCGCGAAGTACAGCCCTACCTGCGGCTGGACGGATTCGACCTTCCCCGAAGGCGTCATGTGCAGCTGCAGCACGAGGTCGTCGCCTGGCTGGACCCGCCATGCCGATCCGTCGACGGCCGGAACGGGCGTCATGCCAGGAGTCCAGCCGAGCAGATGTCCATCCGGCGGCAGTGCGTCACCAAGCTCCATCCCCTCGAAGCCCGGCTCCGCGTCGCGGGCATCCCGACGCGCGGACGAGCGCGTGTCGTCCACGCCCATGATCGCGTGATGGACGTAACGAGAGCTGCCCGGCCGCAACTCGACGGCCTGGACGAAACGCGGCGACGACACGGACACGGGCATCACGAAGTTCCGCCAGACCTCCGATCCGCCGGCCGCCAATTGATAAGGACTCGACAGGGTGACCACCAGGTCGGGCTGACCCAGTTGCCAGCCGTCGGTGAACGTTGGTTTGGACGGGAGGTCCGCGGGATCGCCTTCGAGGGCGCCCTGCTCGTACCACTGCCGCACGACGGCGATTTCGCGGTCGGAAAGGCGACGCTCGCCCGCAAACGCCGGGAGATTCGCCACCGGGAGCCACGGGGGCATGGTGCGGCGCTCAGTCACCTCCGCGACGAGACGCGCGCGACGCTTCACGTCCTCATAGGTCAGCAGCGGGAACGGAGCGGACTCTCCTGGGCGATGGCATGACACGCAGTGCTGGAACACGATTGGGGCAACATCGTGCGCGTACGTCGCGGGACCCGCGGCAACGGACTGCCCATCAGTGACGCCCCGGCAAGCGAGGGCGGCCGCGCTGATCAGCATTCCGGCCGAAAGTCCTGTCGCTCGGAACATATCTACAGCCTCGCGCCCCGTGCAGCCCCAGCGCCGGAGCTAGCGCGGTGCCGGCTCACCAACAGAGAACGGCACAACCCGGCGCACCGCCGCGCGAGCGACCTTGTCCATGACGACAATTTCGAGCCGGTAAGCACCGGGATCGAGCGTCTCGAGTGGAATCTGCCGTCCCGCGAGGATGAGATCGCCGCCGCTAAGGCTGAAAGCCGGCGACAAGGTGGCCGCGCTGAAGATCTCCGGCCGGATGCTGGCAAGCGGGCCGCCGCCCGTGCCCGTCGAGTTGCGAAACAGGTTGTACGACACTTCCACGTCCGGCTTGTCCTCGGCCTGCGCCTGAGCGTGATAAACGACAAACAGCACCTTCAGCTTCTCGCTGGCGCGGAACGTTCGCCGTGTTGCTGGCGTGATGCGCATGCCCCACAGCCTGTGCGGATCGTCCAGCTGCTGCTCATACGTGGGGCGACCAGAAGTAAGGTCGGGGTCGACCTGCTCGGCGACGATGACGCTGCTCGTCGTCAGGCCAGACTTGAGATCGGGAACAGAAACTTCCTGCTTCAGCACTACGGCTTTGGCGGGAGCGGTTGTCGAGGACGCTCGCTCGATGAGGGCGACGTACACATCGTACTCGCCGGGAGGCGCGGTAAAGGCGCGGCTCACGCGACCGCTGACTGGCCCGTCCACGATGGCGGCGTCTTCGAATGGATACTGAGCCAGTGCGTCTCGAGGGCCGGGGCGCGGAGCAGGGCCACCCCGGCGGACGACTCGGACGTACATCGCCAGCGGAAAGGCGGTGAACGCTCCCGACCGGATGTCGAGTGTGAACGGCACCAGCACGACGCCGGCATCGGCGTCGACGAAGTGGCACTGCCATGCCAGTTCGACATCGGCCGGGGCCGGAGCGCCAGCGGCGACGCTTTCGACCAGGGCGAAGAGTGGTTTGACCTGGTTCCACTCTTCCCCTGTTGGGCGTCGAGACTGCCCCCAGCTCGACGCGGGCGCCGCGAAGAGCGATACGAGGACCGCCGCAACGAGCAGGATCACGTGCGGCATCCGACACCTGCGTCAAAGACGCGTGAGGCCTACCATCTGACCTGTGTCACCAAGCGGAGCAGCCTTCCCTGAAGAATCGTGTTCGGGCGCCCCAATTCAGGACCGAGTGTCTGCGTTTCTGTGGTGACGTTCGACCCGTTTAGGGCGTTGTAGACGTCTGCCTGGGCGGTGAACTGATAGCCGCCAAAGCGGAAGCTCTTCTTGACTGCGACGTCGAGCTGATTCCACCGCGGATAGTAGAGAGTCCCTGGCTCGTTCAACCTGACGAGTGTCACCGCCGTACGTTGGCCATTCGGGAACGCGGAAATGGGTACGTTCCACACCACCTGACTCTCGTTGCCCGCGAAGCTCACGAACGTGCCACTGAGCTCGACGTCCCATTTCAGCGGTAGCGTGCCGGCAAATTTGAAGTCGTGCCGGAAGGGAATATCGAAATTCCGCTCGTCGCAGAACCGCCCACCACGCTGGAAGCTGATGTCGAAATAGAGGTCGTTTGCCGCCGACCCGTTCGGGTTCTCCTGGTCGCAGGTCACCTCGACGTGCCTTTGAGCGGTCCAGCCGCCGAACACGACGGACCCGTTCGGGAGCCGGCTGTTGAAGCTCACCTCGAAGTCGTTGGAGATGTGCGTGTTGTTGTCGGAGTTGTACTCCAGGATTTCGACCGCGGAGCGCTTGGCCGGATCCAGGTTGTACATCGTGAACGTTTCCGACGGATTGTAAGGGTTGACCACTTGGAATGCCCTGTAGTCCGACGGACTTAGAGCGACGTTGTCTTCAGCGATGAGCGAGTAGTACTGACGGCGGTACCATGCTGCGGTGACGGAGAGATTGTTCAGGAGCTGGTGCTGCATGCTGGCCGAATATTCGACGTTGTACTCGCGCTGAATGCCGTCGATAGCGGTCCGGCCCGATGCCTTTCCGAAGTTCGCGTTGTTGCTCGGGCCAATCTCGTTGTTCTGCACGATGCCGTCACGGTCGGTTGGTCGGGCCGTGCCCGACCGCGTCGCCGTGCCCGGCACGAGGTCGACGTCGAACCAGTCACGAATGTCCGTCGCAAGGCCGCGAACCGGGTTGTACCGCTTGGCGAAGCTTCCGGCCATTGGCCGCATGTACCGGTTGGCTCCGCCCTTCAGGGCCGTCCGGCCGTCGCCGAAGACGTCATACGCCACGCCAAGGCGGGGCGCGAGGTCCTTCCAGATCGGCACGCCCTTGATCTCCGGGAAGATGGCGCCAGGCACGAACCGCGCTTCCTGTCTCCACTGCTCCTTGATCTTCGAGTTGAAGTACTCGTAGCGCACGCCAGGAGTGATGGTGAGGCGCTGAATCTTCCAGGAATCCTGAGCGTAGATGCCCATGTCGGCGGCAACGTATTCCTCAGTGCCGAACGGATTGATCGTGACGACCACTGACTCGGGTGCCGTGCCGCGATAACGGACTTCCTGAAGGTCGCCGTGCGATGCCGCGTCATTTCGGTCCTGGCCCCTCGAGATCTGGAAGCCGGTCTTGAAGTTGTGCGATCCGGTCACGTACGAGAGCGCCGTCGTCAAGTGATTCCGATCGGGAAGCGTGCCCGAATATCCGGTCGTGGCCACCGTGCGCTGGTTCGTCAGAATCTCGAGACGGGAGACGTCGCGATACCACGGATCCGACTGGGTTGCGACGAAGCTCGGGTCGTACGCACAAGGCGTGGCGAAGCAGGGGGTCACGCTCGATGGCCGGGGCCAGCCGAGCGTCGTGCCGCCAAACTGCGCATTCCCGTTGAAGTCCTGCGGCTGATAGCCGGAATGGAGGCGTTCGACAATCTGCGTGACGCCCAGCTCGTAGAGGACCCGGTTGCTCACCGCGGCGGTCATCTTCATCCCGAGATTGTGGTAGTTCGCCTCGCCCCAGTTACGGCGACGGGACGCGCTGACCGGCTCGACACCGAAGACGAACTCGCGGCCCTTGTACTTGAAGGGACGATCGTAGAACGCGCTCACCTTGATCTTCGAGGTGGCCTGCGCCGTCAGACGGACCAAGGGGATGTTCACATACTGGTCGACGATGGCCGGGCTCCCGTCGGGGAAGAACGCGTCGACCACCTTCTCATCCACCGACATCCAGCGCATGGCCCCGAAGAA
>JBKPSC010000503.1:0-8682 GCA_046734915.1 Acidobacteriota bacterium
GTCGTGCCGCTATCGAGCGAATTGGGTGACGCGGGTGCTCGATGCGCGCCAGCCGTTGCCGTCGCGTTGCTTCTGGAACGTAACTCGCGCATGCCGTAGCATCGGCACGGGCGACGGCAACGTGCCATCCCTGCAGTTGAGTCGAAAGCCCGCTCGCCACCGATCGGGCGTATACTGCCGGGGCATTCCGTTTCTGCTTTCCTGAGCCTCGCGGCTGCCCTCCTTTCCCAGGCACCGGCTCCTCACCAAAGCTCCAACGCGGTGTGTCGCGTCCCTGTTGCTCGGCGCCACGCCTGAACTGTCGTCCACGGAAAGCAGGTATTCCAATGCGCCCGATCGACACCATCGACGTGTCTCGACCGCTAGCTTCGACGGGAACCGAGAAGGCTGTAGCGGTTGTGCTCGTGCGGCTCATCCTCTCATTGGCCGGCGGCTGTGACTGTTAGTCTCGAAGCGCGGGAGGTTCTGTGACGGTCGTCGTGTCTCTCATCATGGTTGTGCTCGTCGTGAGTGAGACCTGGCGCATGCAGGACCACGCCGTGGTGCGATCGTCCGAATCAGAGGGTGCTTCGCCAACGCTCGAGGACGCGCAGCGGTCGTTCTACAGCGGTCACTACGAAAACGCCAGCGCGCTTTCCGTGAGTCTGTGCGCGGCGGGTGCCGACAACGACCTCGAAGCCTGCGAGCTGCGCACCTCGAGTCTGCACTTCCAGATTCGGAGAGCAATGGGCGAATCAGCGGACCGCGAACGCGCCTGGACGATGTGCGCCACTTGCCCTGACCTCCTTTCGGTGTTCATCGCCGACACCAATCGCGCGCGCGCGCTCGCACGGACACGGCTCCAGCGGAATCCGGACGACGAGGCGGCCCAGTTTCTGTTGGGCAAGATCGACCTCAACTACGTCTGGCTTCAGCTCGGCACGCGTGGACGCAAGACCGGTTGGGACGAGTATTGGGAGGCGAGGACGTCCCTGGACAAAGTGCTCGAACGCAATCCTGGGCATCTTCGCGCGCGCGTCGCGCGTGCGTGGATTGACTACATCGTCGGCACGAAGATGCCCAGAGGAACACGCTGGCTGCTCGGTGGCGGCAGCAAGAAGAACGGGCTGCGGGCGGTTCGCGAGGCGGCCAGCAGCGATGGTGACTTCTTCGAGCGCACAGAGGCGGCGTTTGCTCTCTGGGACATGCAGGTCCGCGAGCGGGAACTGGTGGAGGCTGTCGCGACGGCCCGGCAACTGGCGCGCGACTTTCCTGACAATCGCGAGCTGACCAGATTCCTGAACGCTCACCAAGGGTCGAAGTGATGGAGTACCCCACAAACGAAGCCGCGATTGTCCTTGCTTTATCCCCGGAATAGGCGCAAGCTTCTTCTAGACCGCTTTCCTGAGTACTGGTCCTTCCGCACGTCCGCTCCGCGGGCAGCCCTCATCAAAGCCTTTCGAAAGCCTCATATGTCTTTACGCATCTCGCTCGGGTGCACGTGTCTCTTCCTTTTGACCGTCGCGGCGGCGCCTGCGCGTGCAGAGGACGCCGGCAAGTACCGCGAGTTCACGCTTGGAAGCACAGTGGCTTCGGTATTGGAGCTGACCGGATCGCGCCCGTCTGAACTGAGAACGGTGCACGAAAGACCATCGGTGCTGCAGGAGCTCGTGTGGCGACCGCGGTATAGCGCCGGACGAGCGCTGCCCGATGTCGATCCGGTCAACGAGATTGTCTTCCGCTTCTCCGACGACCGGTTGTATAGCATTGCCGTCTACTACGACCGGGCACGCACCGCCGGTCTCACGCATGACGATCTGATTCGCGTACTGAACGATCTCTACGGTGTGCCTCTGGCGGCGGCGAAGCATCACTCGGGTGTCGCTCGCTTTGCGCCGTCGGATGCCGCGATGCCGATTGCGACATGGGAGCAGGGCGACACAATGGTGACGCTTTCCTGGTCAGACTATCGAGCCGGATATGTTCTCGTCGTGATGTCTCAGGTGCGTGAATCGGCTGCCAGCCTTGCGACGGCTGCGGCTGTTGCGCTCGACGAGCGCGAAGCACCGGCTCGAGAAGAGGCGAGACGGAAGAAGGACGCCGAAGACCAGAAAGCCGCAGAAGAGCGGGCTCGCGAAACCAATAAAGGAGCGTTCCGGCCATGATGTCATTTACGTCATACCCACCGGTCCGGTGGTCGTTGAGCGCCTTATGGTTGTCGTGCGCGCTTCTCATCTTCTTCGCGCTCGGCAACGCGTCCCTGGTGAGCTGGATGGCACTCATGGTGTCCGCGTTAATTCCGCCGGTTGTGTTCCTCTGTTTGTGGAACGACGGCCCCCCACCGACCGTCGCCGAGGTGCTACGTGCGACCGAGGATCGGCGATGACGCCGCAACCTGGCGCGACGACCTCGGTGAGTTGCCCGTTGTGTCACACGGTCGCGCCTGCGATGACCGGTGAGGCGCTGGCAGCAGGTGGTGACTGGCGGTGTCCGCAGTGCCATCAGAACTGGAGCGCGACGCGGCTCGCCACGGTCGCCGCCTACGCGGAATACTGCGCGGCACGCTCGGATTCGGCTGCGTGAACGCATTCACGATTGTTGGCTCGCAGGCACTTGCGCCTCGGGCAGAGCGACCAGCGACACCCGAGGAGATTGCGCGCCGCGCTTTCGAGATTTACTGCGAACGCGGCCGTCGGGATGGCGACGACCTCGCCGACTGGTTGAGGGCGGAGCGCGAGTGCGGTCAGAAAACCGCTTCAGACGCCCCGTTTCGATTGAGAATCCAACCCGATCGCCGCCAGCATTGCCAACCTCCACCGGGCTTTGATCGCCGACGCGCGCGAGCGAAATAAGAACGACCTGCTCTCGGCGCGCCCCCACCCAACGACCTGGCGATTCGCGTAACCTATACTGGCGGTCTGTTCAGACGCCAACGCTTGAATGACCGTTCAGAAATGAGGTGTCGTGTGGTGCGCCGTGCATGTTTCCTCGCGACTGCCGTCGTGGCCTCGTGCGTATTGTCCGCGGCTGTCGATGCGCAGCTTGCCTCCCGCCCTGCGGCGGAATGGACGAAGACACTCGAGAGTCCCGAGCGAGTCGCGGGCTTGCGGACGAGCGAAGTGATCGCCAGGCTCAGTCTGAAACCTGGTGACGTCGTCGCCGACCTGGGCGCGGGCACCGGCCTGTTCTCGCTTCCGCTTGCGAAGGCCGTTCCGGCTGGACGCGTGTATTCGGTGGAGCTGGACGAAGGATTCCTGACGCAGATTCGGGGTAAGGCGAAGACCGAGAACGTGACGAACATCGTGCCGGTCCTGGGCAAGTTCACCGATCCGGCGCTGCCCGGGCGCGACGTCGATGTCGCGTTCTTCCACGACGTCTTGCATCACGTCGAGAATCGCGAGGCGTATCTCAAGAGCGTTGCGGGCTATCTCAAGCCTGGCGGTCGCATTGTCGTGATCGAGTTCAACGCCGCCGACAGTCCACACAAGGCCGAGCCGGCGCTCGTTGTGAGCAAAGAGCAGACAGCTGCCTGGATGGCCGCTGCCGGTCTCGTCCCGAGCGAGGACATCCAGCTGTTTCCGGATAAGTACTTCGTCGTCTATCGCCGGAAATAAGAGACACACGTAGGCCGGGTCTTGCTCTTTAGACCCGGCGGGTCCACAAATCAGGACCCGCCCTACGCTGGGCTACTTTCCGGGGAGCGCCGGCTTCGCGAGGTTCTCCTCGAACCGCCGGTTCTCGCGCACCGAGCAGATCTGCTGGTAACGCAGGAACCCCGTCTTCGACAGCGTGAAGTTGCGCTCCGCATTCCAGGGCTTGCTGTAGGCGCCGGGGTCATCTATGACCATTCGGAGCTCGAGCGTGTTGGCGTCGACGCGCTTGTAACGCTCGGTCAAGTGGAGCTGCTCGGAGTGCGGATGGCCCATCTGATCGAGCCACGTTTTGTCGGTGAAGCCAATCGTGTCCACGACCAGCGTATCGCCGTTCTCGTACCAGCCGATCGAATGTCCCCACCACTGCGGATCGGGATCCTCGGGGTGCTTCGCGTTCATCCAGACGACTCGATAGAAGGGACCGAGCTCGTGGAGGATGTAGACCGCCTCCGGTGTCTGCACGAATCTGTGCTTGATCGGCCAGAGATAAATGTGAGGCACGCCGGGCGGCTCGCAATAGAGCACCTGCGGATCAGTGGTGTTGCCAAACTGCGGATCGGGCCCGGTTGACGTGCGCTCCGACATCGTCTTTTCGCGTGCCCACGGCAGATACGGGATGTCGTCCTCCTGCCCGCGCTTCGCGCCGCGAATGTCGGAGACGCTGAGGCTCTGCCCGATTCCCCCGCGTCGTCCATCCGGGGCCCAGTCACCGGAGAGGTCAGCGGGCTTGGCGGTAGCGGCGCCCGGAGGGGGTGATCCGCCTCGAGCGGGGGCCTGTGCACTGACTGCGAGCGAGAACGTGAGGACGCCGAGTGACAGCGACCCCAGGAGCATCAGCCGATTTCGCATGCGAAGACTCCGTTGTGGTTCACGCGTACGCGACGCGTATGCTCTACGCCTTCACGCACACCGATGCGTGCGTCCCGATGTCTATTTCGCCGGAGCAGGCGCTGCCGGTGCAGGCCCTGCCGCCGTCAGTTCCTTGCCGTCGGCCAGCACGATCTTCTGCAGGTTCCCAACCTTGGCGCCATTCTTCGCGGCGAAGATGTAGACGGTGACCTCGTCCCCTTCCTTGAGAGATCTCCTGGTCCAGCCGCGTTCGATCATCACCTGCGGAGGCTCGGTGGCGGCAATCCAGTGGGAGACCGTGCCCTTCTCGTCGGTCACGTCGAAGTAGATCTGGTTGTGAGGATTGAGCCACTCGAACTTCGTGATCGTCCCCTTCAACACGACAGGCTTGGAGAAGTCGTACACGTTGGTCGCCCCGTGGTGCGCGATGAGCGGAGCGGAGGTCGCGAGGAAGCCGATGGCCAGCGCTATGAGGAGGAGCGGCTTGTTCGTCATCTTGCTCTTCACCCTTTCATTTTCTGGGCGTATTATCCGCTGCATTCGATGGGGATGGAAGACGGAAGGTAGTTCCGCAAGACCTGGGAGGAAACGATGCGTACTGTTGCGGCGATTCTTGTGACGTTTGTCATAGGTGCGGTTGCTGGTAGCTGGATGACGAGCGCGCCGCAGACGGCGCCTGCGCCCGCGACCTCGGCCGCAGGGTTTGCCGCGGTGCCGGGGGCCATCGGAAGTCAGGATTTGACCGGCCCGTATGAGGTCGTCAAGGGGTGGCCCAAGGACATCAGCACCCTGCCGGGCAATGAAAAGTGGACCTACGGTGCAGGGCAGGGCGTGTTCGCCGAGAGCCCGAACCGCATCTTCATGCTGTTTCGTGGTGAGCTGCCGAAGATGGAGCCTCCGCGCGCCTCGCTGTTGCCCCAGGTCGGGCCGAGCATAAGCTTCCCGGTCGCCGGACTGTGGCGAGACGCGACGCAGGCTTCTCTTCCCGGGACGGGTGGCACCGACCAGGACACGCGAAAGTGGCTCACCTCGTGGGAGGGAAAGGACGATGTCCTCGGGATCAAGGGGCCTCCGTATCGACAACTCGGGGTTGACGCGAAATGGGAGCACTGCATCGTTGTCGCCGATGCCAACGGCAACATCATCGAGACGTGGACGCAGTGGGACAAGATCCTGCGCCGTCCACACTCGGTGTACATCAGCCCGTACGATCCCGAAAAGCACGTCTGGATCGTCGACGACAACATGCAGGCGATCTACAAGTTCACCAACGACGGCAAGAAGCTCGTGCAGACGATCGGCACGCCCGAGAAAGAGGGCGCCGATGGGACGCACTTCAATCGTCCGACCTTCATCGACTGGCTGCCCGACGGGACCTTCTTCGTATCCGACGGCTATACCGGCACGCGCGTCGCGAAGTTCGACAAGGATGGAAAGTTCCTGATGGACTGGGGCATCAAGGGCAATCCTCCGAATGAAACGCGCCCCGGCTACATGAACAACGTGCACGGAATCGCCGTCGATCCGATGAGCCGCCGCGTGTTCGTCAACGACCGTAACAACCATCGCGTGCAGGTGTTCGACGAGAACGGGAAGTTCCTGTACGACTGGCGGATCGATGCCGATCCCTCGAGCCTGCACCTGCTCTATATCGGTGACGATCGCAACATCTGGACGTTCGATCGCAGCACGCACAAGCTGCTGAAGTATGACCAGGAGGGGCATCTGTTGTACGCGTGGGGGACGCTTGGCATGTTCCCAGGCGCGCTCTGGGGCGTTCACGGCATGAGCGTCGATCAGGAAGGCAATTTGTACGTCGCCGAGGTCGACAGCGGTCGCGTGCAGAAGTTCCGTCCGAAGAAGGGCGCCAACCCTGACTATCTGGTCGCCAAGCCGGTCGCGCGAGTGTGGAAATAATGAGATCTCTGTTCGCGGCGGCGACGTCGGCGGTTCTTTTCGGCGCGCTTACTGTTCCACTCGCTGCGCAGTGGCCGCCGCATCCCGTCGGGGTTCCACAAGGTCCCGACGGGAAACCAAATCTGGCCGCGCCCGCGCCGCGCACGGTCGATGGCAAGCCGGATTTTTCTGGTATCTGGATGATCTACAACGGTCCGGATCCGGGCGATCGCGCCGATCGCCCGCCACGTTTGAGTGGCGGGCTGAGTCTGCCGATGCAGCCGTGGGCGGCAGACCTCCAACGGCGGCGTGCCGCTGAAGGTGGCCTGAACGATCCTGACGGTTTGTGCCTGCCGCAGGGGCCGCTTCAGTACCACATCGATCCACAGCCACTGAAGATCGTTCAGACTCCGACGCAGATTCTGATCATTTACGAGTCGAACTACGGTCTGCGAACGATTTACATGGATGGCCGGAAACTGCCGGCGCTGGGCGAACCGCAGCCGTTCTGGCATGGCTACTCGGTTGGGCGTTGGGAAGGCGACACGCTCGTGGTCGAGTCGAACAATTTCCGCGGTGTCGATCCTGACGCGGTGAAGAATGGCGAGCCGAGCAGCTTTCACGGCGTTGGATGGCTCGATCACCGGGGGAGTCCCTACACGGAGTCGATGAAGCTGACCGAGCGGTTCCGGCGCGTGAATTACGGGCATCTCGATATCGAGTTCACCGTGGACGACCCGAAGGCCTACACCAAGCCATTTACCGTCCGGATTGTGCAGCAGATCGTGCCTGACGGTTCGGAGTTGATCGAATTCATCTGTCACGAAAACCAGATGTTCCT
Organism: Acidobacteriota bacterium; assembly: GCA_046734915.1. Taxonomy (GTDB): domain Bacteria; phylum Acidobacteriota; class Vicinamibacteria; order Vicinamibacterales; family CAVVIG01; genus VFZL01. Next base: position 7,219 of record JBKPSC010000503.1, read on the forward strand.
GAAGCTGACCGGCCGGGAGCGACGGTAGTTGGGGTAGTTGGTGTCAGGCAGTGAATCGTGAATCTGCCCGGAAACGGGCAGGTGTCAGGCAGTGAATCGTGAACTTGCCGAAGCCTTGAAGTATAGCGAGCAGGCCGACGTTCACGATTCACTGCCTGACACCTCGGCTCTGTTCACGATTCACTGCCTGACACCTCACGAACGCGGGATCTTCTTGCGCCACTCTGACGCCTGCTCCGGCTTCCCCCATTCCGTGTAGAGCTGCACGACACGAGCCCCCGCGCGCTCCACGGCAATCCGGTTCTCCCGCGGAATGCTCGGCTCTCGCGCCTTCAATGCGCCATAGCCAGATACAACCAGCGTCTCGGCATCCGAGTAGCGTTTCTGCGCAGCAAGGCTGGCGCCGAGCAGGCTTTGGCAGTTGTATCGATCCCACCCGTCCGCTTTGGTGCTCTCGTAGGTCGCGAGCGCGGTGCGCAAAACAGACTCGGCGTCGGCGGCATGGCCTTCGTTCAGCAGGATCTGCCCGGTCGTGGTCATGCTTCGCAATGTCTCGCTATGCTGCTCCCCGAGCACTCGGCGCCGAATGTCCATGGCCTCTCTGGCCAGCGGCTCGGCCTGCGCGTAACGATTCTCGTTGACATACAGCGTCGCCAGATTCTGAGCGGTGTTGGCCACATCCGGATGCTCCGGCCCGAGCACGCGTCGCTGTGTACGAAGGGCACGCACATAGAGTTCTTCAGCCTGCGCGTTCTTGCCCTGCAACATATACAGGTAGGCCAATCCGTTCATCGTCAGCAGCACGTTCGGGTGTTCGTCGCCGACGACACGTCGTTGTACATCGACGACCTTGCGATAGAACGCTTCCGAGAGATCGTACTTACCGGCGGCGCGATAGAACACCGCCAGGTTGTTCATGCTGGTCAGTGTTTCCGGATGCTCGTCCCCCAGCACGCGCTGCTTCAGTTCGAGCGCCTTGGTGAACTGCGCTTCGGCTTCCGGATACCGGTTCTGGCGGAAGTACACGATCCCGAGATTGCCGATGCTGATCATCGTCTCGATGTGCTGCTCGCCGAGGACGCGCCGCATCTTCTCGATGACGTCGAGGAACAGCGTCTCCGCTTGCACATACTTGCCTTGATATGACGCCAGCAGTGCGAGGTTGTTCATGCTGGTGAGCGTTTGCGGATGCTCTTCACCGAGCGCCGCGCGTTGCAACTCGAGCAGGGTTGCCCTGATTGGCTCCGCTTCGGCGTACTTGCCTTGACGCCAATACAGGCTGGCGACGCTGTCCATGCTTTCCAGCGTGTCGGGATTGCGTTCCCCGAGGACTTGACGTCTTCCCTCCAGGGACGCGACGAGCAGCGGCTCGGCCTCCGCGAGCTTGCCTTGAAGCATGTACAACATGCCCAACCCGCGGGTCGTCGTCAGGGTCTGTGGGTGCCGTTCACCGAGGGCCTGCCG
>JBKPSC010000504.1:0-10472 GCA_046734915.1 Acidobacteriota bacterium
ACGCTTGGCTTGGTGATTTCGTCGCCAATCGGCGATGCGCCAGACGCCGAGGCTCGGCCCCTGGATCTTCGCGGGTTAAGCAATGGGGCGACGATCGCTTTCAGCGTAGGCAGCAGCAGTCTCTTCAAGGTCTTCGACGCCGATGATGTCCGTAAGGTTTGCGACGATAAGAAAATCGCCAAGGTAGACTGCACGGCGGGGAAGCTTGAAGACGTCGATCCTGCGACGTCGCAGGCGCTTCTGGACATCGCCTTCCGCTCAGTCCCTCTTCTCTATGGCGCTTCGTTCACCTACGGCCGCAACTCCTTCAACTTCTACAACGCGACGGGTGCACGGCAGGATCCGGTGCGTCACAGCGACATTCAGGCGGAAGGCTCGCTCGGTCTCCTCGTGAGTGGCCGACGGGACCTTCTCGCCTTTCACCTTGGCTACTCGGATGTTTTCACGCCTTCTTCCAACAAGACGCAGCTCTGTCGGCCGTTGCCTGGAACGACCGCGTCACGGTGCGACATGGTCACAATAGGCGAACCGAACGAAGAGCGCAGCCTCATTGGCACGATCGAGTACCGTTGGCAAAAGAGAGGGAACACGAAGCTGCCGTTCGCCTTCGCACCAAAATTTCAGTTCTCCGTAGGCTTCGATGACACCGATGACGTGACCTCATTCGAGGCGCCGTTCTACATTTTTCAGGAGAAGCCCACAAGCGCCATCGCCGCACCCAAGTTGAACGGAGGCGTGTCCGCCGGCTGGCGCTCGGACAGTGGCTTTGAGGCCGCAGTCTTCGTTGGCACGACCTTCAGCCTGTTCAAGATGTAGAGGCTTCGCCGCGATGTCACTCGAGTGGCGATCGCTTCGTGAGAACCGGAGCTGTCAGCTTAGGTTGTCTGGCGATGCCGCAAAAAGCGAGGCGATGGTCGTCACCGCACGCTCGGCCTCGGCCCGGTCAGGCACGGTGGTCTCGTCCCCGTAGCCGTAGTAGTCGTTGTCGCCGACCACTTGAAACACCAGGCCGTCACGTCGCGGCACGAACGAGACGTTCCGATAGAAAAGCCCGTAGGTGGCCTCGGCCTGCGGAATCATGCGGGTCAATTGACCGCGCACCGGAACGATCGTTTGGTCGCCGAACAGCGCACGGGCGCCGTAGCCCGTGGCGTTGACCAACGTTTTTTCTTTCAATCGTGCGAAGTCAGCTGGGGCGTGGAACTCCGCGATCTCGATCTTGCCGCCGTTGGCCCTGAAATCCGTGAGCAACGTCTGCGTGTAGGCCGCGATGTTGAACATGAGTTGAGTATTCCGCCGGAGCCAGCGCTGACCCAACGAATGGGTGCCGGGCTGGAACTCAACGGCTTCCGGAATAAGATCGCCGGTCAATTCACGCTCGAGCTCCGCGAATGGAGGTCTGCCGTCAGGCTCGCCGCGCTGCGGGCGGGCGGCATCGTCTGAGACTCCGTAGCTATCGACGAACTCCACCGGCGTGCCGGCCAGCCCGAGAAAGCTCTGAAAGGTCTGAAACGACTCGCGGGCCATCCGCTCCCACGTGTGTTTGAAGGCAGGCGTGGCATGCTCCTCGAGACAGATGCGCGAGTCGGGCGTGTAGAGACCCGTCGCCAATGAAGAGCGCACGTCGGGAGGCAGGTCCTTCGCGTAGATCGTGACGCGGGCACCGGCACGCTGCAGCTGGAGTGCCGTTGTCAGTCCGATGGCGCCACACCCGATGATGGCGATGTCACGCTCGCCGGTGGCCATGGCACTGGCGGTGGCGATGGTGCCGGAACCCCACGACAACGACCACCCGCTCCCGCCATGCCCGTAGTTGTGGATCACCGTCTTGGCGCCCACCTTCTCCACATCGAACCGCGGACCTTGTGGCCGGAACGGCCGGGTGCAGACGGTCATCCGCGTGATTCGATCGACGCTCACGCGCAGTGGCGCCAGCTGCAGGAACGGCTGAACGTCTGCGTGCGTGGCGCCCGGCAGAAACCGGCACGCATCCACCGCGCCCAGCGCGACGACCGCGCTCGCGCCCTTCAAGAACTGGCGCCGTCCGATCACTCTGTGCTTCATCGTTGCCAGCGGCATTGTAAACGCCAATCGCGGGATGCCTGACAGCGAGGTCGACTGGCAGGTCGGAACAACGCGCCTCGGAACGCGGCCGAGGCGCCTTGTCGTCTACTTCAAACGGTCGGCGATCGTGTCCGAGTGTGACGCCGAGTGCGCCCGAACGTCCGCCCAGCCCTGGCCAGAAACAGCGCTCGAGCGATCGGTGGCGAGCTCCGCCCACGAGTTGTAGTGATCGACGCTCAGATATTGCCAGGCGCCTCCTTCGAGGTGCGTAAACAGCAAGTGGCCGTACTTGACCTTTGAGGCCGGATCAGCCTGGTCCAGCGTCGCGACGAGCTGATCGCGGTGTCCGGGAACGGCCCGGTGCGTCGACACGATGTAGACGCCGCCTGCGGCGGCGCCCATGGCGCGCTGAAACTCTGCCCAGGACGGCCCAACAACGAACGTGTCGTTGTGCCAGGCCGTGGTCGGCGTCGGCGAGGCTGGCGGCGGCGCCCCAATCTCGACGGTCGCCTTGGTGCCCACGTGCTCGATCACACAGAAGTCCCAATCGTCGCCATCCTGGTGACGCAGCACGACGAAATGCCCCTGCATCGGCGCTTTCGGATCCTGCTTCTGCAGCTCGGTCGCCGCGGCGAGAGCCTGACCAGGAGCGGCTTTGACGAACTCGACATGATAAATGTCGGTGTTTGCAGCTGAAGCGGCGCCGCCGCGCCCTTGCGCGGACGCAGTCCCGGCCACGAGTCCCATCGCCACTCCCGCCAACAACACGTTAGATAGCTTCATTCGCTCTCGCTCCTGTTCACTGCAGTCGAAATTGACGAGCCAGTCTAGCTCTTCAGCAGACACATAGCGAATCGTCGTTGTTGTCATGGTTCCAGGGCGTCGAAGTGGCGGCTCGTTCACCAATTCCAGCCGAGCACGTCGCGCGCGATACTCCAGCGCGGCTGCCTCGGGCGCAATCCTTCGCCCCGCACCCAGTAGGCGTAAGCGCTGTCGAATGCGCCCTGCCCACGCTTGACGTCGATCCACGCATCGATCAGGTTGTGCAGCTGCGGTTCGCCTGGCGGCATCGCATACGCCAGCATGATCGAGCTGGTCGTCTCCTGGGGCAGGACCGCAGACAATCCCGGATTGATGCGGCTCAAGTAGACCGCCCGGTTGTAGGGCAGCACCGCGGCATTCACCGAGCCGGGCACGGCCGAGACGAGCGCTTCAATGGATGGATAACGGTCGAACCTCGCAGCGGTGAGGCGCTGGCGGATCAACGCGGCGAAATCGTCGACCGCAAGAAGGCCAATTGTGAGCTGCTGATCCTGAATCGCTTCGAGACTGGCAAAACGGGCGCGGTCGTAGTCGGCGACGAGAAAGCCGAGTCGCTCCTGCTGGTAGGGGCGCGACATGATCATCTGCTCGGCGCGGTTCACGCTGACGGTAAAACCCGACATGATGATGTCGCAGGCGCCGGACGCGAGCATCTCGGCGGCGTCATCGCGCCTGATTTCGACGAACTCCAGGGATGTGTTCAAATCGCGGGCGAGGATGCTGGCCATTTCGACGTCGTAGCCGATCAGCTCACCGCTGGCGTTGAAGAACGTGTACGGGACCGAGTCGCGAAGATAACCGACCCGCAGGACTCCCCGCTCGAGGATGTCGTTCAAGCGATGGCCGGCGATTGGACGCACGGGTGGGACTTCGGCGGCGCCTTTCAAGACGGCAACGGTGTAGGGAGGGCGCATCACCAATCCATCGAGCGACGCGATACCGGCGGGGGCGGTAGGAAGCACGAACGCGAACACCGCGCGAGTGACGCCGACGAAGAGCGCGACGATGGCGACAGTGATCACCGCGAACCCGGCCAGCCGGTTCAGGTGAAGGCGCAGACCGCGCGTCAATCCCACGGCAATCACCATCGACACCGCCGCGATGTGCATCGCGGCGACGAGCGAGCCGAAACGGCTGTTCAGCACCGAAGACATGGAGAACAACGCGAACAGATCGGCAGGCAGCCGCAGTAGGTCCAGGAGAAAGGGTATCGCTCCGCTCAGACTGCCGAACATCGCCAGCACGCCAGCGCTGGCCAGCTTCGCCCACTGTCCGACCGACAGCGCGGCGCCGCTGAACCAGGCGGCGAACGGCAGGAATCCGAGACTGAGAATCTTGCCGGTGTGGGGAAAATTGAAGAGCAACGGAATGACGACGCCCAGACTCGCATCGGCGTCTGCAGCGGACACGTCGTATTCCTTCAGCAGCTGCTTGCATTCCTCCGTGATATTCGGCAGGACGATGAACAGATCACCGGCGGCAAAGGCGGTCAGCAACGCGTTTCTCAGGCGGGCGACGAACACTCGATAGGGAATCGGCGTGACGATCGCCACGAGTCCCGGCAGCACCCAGAACGAGACGATGCAGGCAGAGCCGATGTAGACAACGAACCAGAGTTGTATGCGGACGAGCTGCTCAGTGCGAATCGTGCCGGCCGTCGTCGCCGCCATCGCAAAGACGCCAATCGGCGTAATGCGAATCAGAAAGCGCGCGACGCGGGTCATCGCGTCGTTGAATGCTTCGATCACCTCGAGCAGCGCCGATTTACGCGAACCTTCCATCGTCCCCAGGGCCGCGCCGGCCAGGAGGCCAAACAGGACCACGGCCGGCAGCACGTTGTTCGAGAGCGAGTTGAACAGGTTCGACGGGATGTAGAGCGACACGAGATCGAGCGTCGCGCTGGCCGGCGTGTCGGCGCTGAAGAACACGTCGCCGCCCGGCCGCGACGGGTACGCCAGCGACGTAGCGGCAACGACCAACAGGTTCATCGCCCAGAACACCGCGAGGACCACGCCGCCGCGAAGGGCCAGCCGTCTGGCATCGGCGGATGTCCGCCGTCCCAGTCCCGCCAGAATTGATCCGAGGAGGTAGGGGAGGACCGTTACCTGCAGGAGCCTGATCATGCCGTCGCCGACGACCTGCAGCGGCGCGACCGATTCCCCGAGAAACAATCCGAGCAGGATGCCGGAACCGATCGCAGCCATGAGCTGCGCGAAGGTCCGGCGCTCGGCGGATAACGGAGCCGCCGCGGGGGAAGGCAGCGCCTCGGCAACCTGTGCCATTTAAGGTGTCACGCCGTGTGGCATGTCGCATGAGCGCAGACTGCGTGCCGCTGGATCGAGTCTGCCGCTCTTTCAGTGGGAAACATCTGAGACTACATAAGTTGGGCCGGTGTCGCGCGCCAGCGTCCGATGGATGGCGGGCGCCGCACCTCCGAAGGGCCGTAGACTGTCCAGAGGACCGGAGGCGGCCACTGGCGGGATGGACCGCCTGGGTCGGTTGTCCGACAGGAGCCATGTCCATGCAGCTAGGGAACCGCGGCACTCGCACCATCGCGACGATGATTGCCGTCGCCGTTTCGATGCTCGCCGGCAGTGTGCTGGCGCAACAGGGCCCGGTCGCTGCCATGTTCAGCGACGACCAGCGACGCGACGGGTCGCTCGCCGCGAGTTTCGTGCCCGCGGATCTGCCGGCGACCAACGCCGCAGCTTTCCCGCTCCGCGTGTATCTCAGCGCTGGAGATCTCGAGCGCGCATTCGACAGGAGTGAATTTCGGCCGGATGCGGCCATCATCCCGACCAATACCGATCTGCAGATCACGGCGCCGGCGCCGACCACACAGGGCGTGCTGATTGCGCGTGTGCAGAAGCAGGCTGGCGTGATGCGCGATCTGGAGGATCAAATCGCGGCGCGCCGAAAAGAGTCGACAGCCGCGCCGGGCGGCGAGCCGGGTCTGCTTCGAATCGGTGTGGACACCTTCGTCGCGCAATTGCCGCGCCGCGCCAGCGACTCGCAGAGCCAGGGAGCGTTCCCGAAAACCGTCTGCCTGATTGCGACGGACTTCGCCAACGGCGGCGCCGTCGACCGCCGGGAGTTGTTCGCGCAAGACCGCATGCGCAAGGGAGTTGCTGGATGCCTCGCGGCGCTGGACGCGGCGGGTGCTCAGTCGGTCGTCGTGCCGCTCATGGGCGCGGCAAGCGCCAAAACCCAGGTGAACGACGTCCTGCTGGAGGGCCAGCGCGTGCTCAAAGAATGCCGTCTCGTCAACTCCACCGCTGGAATCTCCCTCGGGGTTCACGACTTCGCCGCTAATCGCCGCAGCCTGCGCGAGATCGGCGTGGTCCAGTGGGATCAGGAAATCGTCGGCATGTTCAAGGTGCCTGCCGGCAGCCGCGCCGAGCGCAGCGCTCAGGCTGCGTATCGCCTGTATGCCGAACAGATCCAGCTGGCGTTCCGGAAGGGGCTGGCCGGCGAGAAGACCACGGCCAGCGATCTCAAGGGGACCTGCAACGCGATCCTCAACGTCGAATAACGCGCTCGCTGCGTTCGAGGATCGCCGCCATCCTTCGCCCACCTGGTGTTTCCAAGCGGCGGACACGCCGTCCGGGGAGTAGCTCCAATCACACACTCCGACCGCCATGGCAGCTGACGGTTGGATTTCACCTCAATGTCTCACGATTGTCACAAACGTCCAGAAATAAATGAACGACCATTAATTTGCATGGGCAGACCGATTCACGCGGATGGCCGCCTCACTCGAAAGGCGATTCTCGACGCCGCCCTCGATCTTTTCGCGGACAAGGGATACTTCGGCACCAGCCTCCGCGAGATTGCCCAGGCCGTGGGTGTCCGCGAGAGCGGCTTCTACAACTACTTCGAAAGCAAAGAGGCGCTGTTCATCGCGCTGCTCGAGACGGCGCGCGAGTACAGGACGGAGCAATGGGCGGCTTTCCTCGCCGAACCCATCACCGACGCACGCTCGACCCTCGAACGCCTCTCGACCAGGGTTCTCGACTTTTTCCGCGAGCCGCAGCAACAGCGGCTGTTTCTGATCTTCATGTCCGACGGCATGCGCCTGGCCAGACAGGGCCACATCGATCTCGTCGAGCGGATGACCAGCGGCACCGCCCCCTTTCAGGACCTCATGCGACGGCTCATCGCCGACGGAAGCCTGAGACCGCGGGATCCGGAGCTGCTCGCCATGGAGTTCATGGGTCCGCTGGTACTGTGGCGTCAATGGCATGCCATCAACCCGACTGGGCGGCTGGTCACCAACCGCCGGGCGTTTGTCCGTAACCATGTCGATCAGTTCTTGAAAGGCGCGACGGCATTTCCGGCCCGGCGCGGCCGATCGGGATCGGTTCCCGCCGACAATATTTCGTACTTCGCGACTGTGAACATCAAGGAGCGTGCGCGATGAGTGTTCGAAGATTCAGCGGCTGGAGAACGGGGATTGGAGTGGCCCTGCTCGCCGCGGCGGCGTGGATGCTGCCGGTGACGGCGACCGCGCAGTCGGCTCCGCCAGCCGGCGGTGTGACCTACACCAAGGACATCGCGCCGGTCCTGCAGCGGAGCTGCGAGAACTGCCACCGCACAGACGGTGTTGCGCCGATGGCGCTGTCGACCTACGAACAGGTTCGGCCCTGGGCGCGGGCCATCAAGCAGCGGACGAGCATCGGGCCGCGAGCGGGCGTGATGCCGCCGTGGTACGTCGAGAAGAACATCGGCATCCAGCAGTATCAGAACGATCCGTCGCTGAGCGACGAGGAAATCGCGATGATCGGCAAGTGGGTCGACACCGGCGCGCCCCGAGGCAATCCCGCCGACATGCCCGCGGCGAAGGCCTACCCCGACGGCAAGTCGTGGACCATCGGGACCCCTGATCTGATCGTCAAGCTGCCCGAAGTCGTCGTCAAGGGCAACGCCCCGGATTGGTGGGGCGAGATCGCGTCCACGCCTATTGGACTCACCGAAGATCGGTATGTCGCGGCACTCGAAATCAAGGAGTTCAACGACGTCGACACCGGAGGGACCGGGCGTCAGACCGTTGGCGGCCGCTTTGTCGTCCATCACATGATCTGGCGCACCGACGTGGTCGCGGCGGGGGGCGCCCCGGCTCTGCCTGGCATTGGCGTATCGTGGCCGGTCCACGAAGTCGGCCGCAACGCCGATCTCTTCGATCCGCGTTCAGCGAAGCTGCTCAAGGCCGGATCGTCGGTGGTGTCGGATTCCATCCATCTCCACTCGAACGGACGCGACACGAAGGCGCACCTCGAGATTGGCTTCAAGTTCATGCCGAAGGACTACAAGCCGGAATTCCGTCAGGCGCTCATCGCGCTGGGGAACGGCGTCGACATCGACATCAAGGGGATGACGGCCGATCAGCAGCTGCACGCGTATGCGGTGCTGCAGGAGAACACCAAGATCGTCTCCTTCGAGCCCCACCTCCACGCGCCGGGGCAAAGGATGTGTCTCGAAGCCATCTGGGGATACAACATCCAGACACTGAGCTGCGTCGGATACGACCACAACTGGGTCCGCGGCTACAGCTACCAGGACGATTACGCGCCGCTGCTCCCCAAGGGGACGATCCTGCACATCATCGGATTCATGAACAACTCGCCGGGAAACAAGAACGTGCCGGATCCGCGCAACTGGCAGGGGTCGGGCAACCGCTCCGTCGCCAACATGTTCATCGACCTGGGCCAGCGCGTCTCGCTGACGGACGAACAGTTCCGTGAGGAGATGGCGCGCCGCCGCACGAAGCTGAACTTGACGCGCAACGACAACCTCATCGGGTGTCCGCTGTGCACGGTCACGACGGTACGGCCGGCAACGCCGACCCAGAACCAACAGCAACAGCAGTAGAACGGAAAGTAGTTGCGATGAAAACCAGATTCAAGACACCGTGCGCCGCGACCGTGTTTGTCGCGTCGTTGGTGTGGCTTGGCCACACCGTTGGCGCCCAGTCGCTCACCTACACGAAGGGGCAGAGCATCGCGCCGGCGTTCGAAGGCTGGGAGCAGGACGCCGACGGCTCCAAATGGTTCGTGTTCGGCTATATGAACCGGAACTGGGTCGAGGAAATCGACGTGGCCCCAGGTCCCGATAACACAATCACGCCCGGCGGGCCTGACGCGGGACAGCCCACGCACTTCCTGCCGCGGCGCAACCGCTTCGTCTTTCGTGTGGCCGTGCCAAAGACGTTCACCGAGAAGGACGAAATGATCTGGACGTTGACGACCCACGGCTCGACCGAAAAGGCGTGGGCGACGCTCAGGCCTGACTACCTGCTCGACAACGTCGTCAAGGCCTCCGAGACCGGCGCGCTGGGCGCGGGCACGAGCAGTCCAGAAGTCCGCAGCAACCAGCCGCCGACGGTGACGGTCGAAGGCACGAAGAAATTGACCGCGAAAGTTGGGGAGCCACTGACGCTAACCACGCTCGTGAAAGACGATGGAATTCCCAAGCCGCCGTTCAGCGCGAACCCGTTGGCGGCGATCTTCGGCGGACAGACCCGGCCCGCCGGGGCCGAAGGGAGCGGCGGAGCTGCAGCCCCCGCTGCAGCGCCGGCAGCGCCTGCGTTCCCGCCGGTGCTGCTCAAGGCCTTCAATCCCAAAGCGACGCCGGAAGAGCTCCAGGCGGCCGCGGATGCGTTGGGCGTCTCGCAGACGCAACTGCAGCAGCTCATCGCCGCCCGTCGCAATCCCGAGATGAACCCGCCGGCTCGCATCACCGTCGGCAAGATCACCGGCTTGCACGTGTCCTGGTTCGTCTATCGGGGTGCCGCCAAAGTGACCTTCTCGCCTGAGCAGGTCAAGACCTGGGAGGATACCCGCGCCGGGATGAACTCGCCGTGGGCGCCGTTGTGGACCCCTCCGGTGATACCGAAAGACGGCAAGATCGTCGTTCAAGCGACTTTTGCCGAGCCCGGCACCTACGTGCTGAACGTATTGGCCGACGATGGCGCGCTGTTCGGCAGTGACAGCGTGACGGTCTCGGTCGCCAAGTAAGAGACCCGAAGCCGGCCTGCGACTGGGGCCGGGCATATCATCGCCGCTCCGAGCCGGCTTCGGCGCCGATTCCTGGTCGGTGGCGGTGGTGTATGGGCTACTCACAGTCATGGTTAGCGGTGAGAGGCAAAAACGCCAGCCGCAGTGCTCGAGGCGCTCGGTTTGCGGGGCACCGGCACTCGCGAGGAGATTGCCGAGTCGCCGATTGTCGGTGCGGAGCTGCCAACGGGTTGGTATCTCATTGTGACGGACCGGTCAGGCCACCGGTTGACGCGCGACGCGGTCTTGCGGCGGTTGTCTGCCGAGTGCGAGGTGGTTGCCGGCGACGTGGAGGAGCACGTCATGGTGAGCGTCGCGGTCGGATGGAGGGGCGGCGAGAGAGTCTGGTCAGTTGTGCACGATGCGCAACGCGATATCGAGCACCTGGAGGCCGAGGGCGAGCTGCCGTCGATCTTTGCCGCCATTCACGACGAGTTGCGTTCGAGGCAGCAGGCTGCTGGCGGACGCGACGCAGACGTGGATCATCTCTTCGACGCTCCAGTCGAGTTAGCCAGGGCTCTCACTGGCTACCGG
>JBKPSC010000505.1:0-9691 GCA_046734915.1 Acidobacteriota bacterium
GTCGGGCTCGAGGACTTCACGGCTCGCGCGGCAGTGCCTGTTGCCGGGCCGACCTTGAAGCAGTTGCTTGCCGCGGATGAAAAGGCCGGCGCGATCACGGTGGAGGAAGATGGTGGACTCACCCGGGTAACGCTCACGGCCAACGACCTTTTTGCCTCTGGCAGCGCTACCGTCAACGCGCGATACAGCGCCACGCTGCAGCATATCGCCGCGGCCATCAACCAGGTACCAGGGCGGGTGCTCGTGCGCGGACATACCGACGACCAGCCGCTGACGTCGCTCCGGTACCGCGATAATTTCGAGTTGTCACGCGAGCGCGCCGTGAGCGTCGTGAAGTTGATGCAACCCGCGCTACAGAAGACGGTACGCCTCGAACCGAACGGTGCCGGCTCCTCGGAGCCTCGTTATAAGCCCGAATCGACTTCGGAGAATCGCGCTCGCAATCGACGGGTCGAGATTATTCACGTGCGAGGCGCGTGACACCCATGTTTGCTTTTCTCAAAAGTCGCGTCTTCCTGGTCGTCCTCGGCCTCATCCTGCTCTCGCTCTTCATCTGGTTCGCGGGGCCGCTCTTCGCATTTGCACAATACCAGCCACTCGAATCGGTCACCGCCCGGCTCGTGGCGATCGGGCTTGTGGTCCTCATCTGGGTTGGTTCGCAGCTGCTCAAGCGGTTGCGCGCCAATCGCGCGAGCGACAACCTGGTTGCGGCGGTCGTGCAACAGTCGCGTACCGAAGCCCGACCGAGTGCCGACGCAGTACAACTCCGCGAACGCTTCGAAGAGGCGGTTGCGATCCTCAAGCAGAAGCGCCGAACCGGCCACAGTCTGTACGACCTGCCGTGGTACGTCATCATCGGCGCGCCCGGTTCGGGAAAGACGACAGCACTGGTCAATTCTGGACTGCATTTCCCACTTGAACAGCGCTCCGGCAAAGGCGCGCTGCGCGGTGTCGGCGGCACACGCAACTGTGACTGGTGGTTCACCGACGAGGCGGTCTTCCTCGACACGGCAGGTCGTTACACGACGCAGGATTCCGACGCCGACGCCGACAGCGCAGGCTGGATCGAGTTCCTCAAGCTGCTGCAGAAATACCGGAAACGCCGCCCGGTCAATGGGGTCATCCTGACCATCAGCGCTCAGGACCTGATGGCGCAGGGACACACGAGTCGCGAAGCGCATGTGGCCGCAGCACGCCGGCGGTTGAACGAGCTGAACAAAGAGCTCAACGTGAAACTGCCGGTCTACCTGATGGTGACCAAGGTCGATCTGGTTGCCGGGTTCACTGAGTACTTCGACGACGTCGTGCAGGAAGGGCGCGCACAGGTGTGGGGAGTCACGTTCCCGTACGAGGTCACGACATCGGGCAAAGGGGCCGAGGCATTTCCGAATGAATTCGACGCCCTGATGGCGAGGCTGAACGAGCGCGTGTTTGCCCGTCTCGACGAGGAGCGCGACGCTCGACGTCGAACGAAGATCTTCGGGTTTCCGCAGCAGATGGCGGCGCTGCGGGATCTGCTCGCGGGCTTTGTCACCGATGTGTTCGAGTCGACGAGGTTCGATCAGCAGATCCTGCTGCGCGGGGTGTACTTCACGAGCGGCACGCAGGAGGGCACGCCGATCGATCGACTGCTTGGCGCGATCGGCCGTCGATTCGCCGTCGCGCCCGAGGCGGTGATTGCGCCACCAGGCCGGGGAAAAGCCTACTTCATCGAGCGGCTCCTGAAAGACGTCATGTTCGCGGAATCTGGGCTTGCGGGCGTGAATCGCCGGTTCGAGATCCAGAAAGCCGCCGCACAACTCGGCGCGTACGCCGGGATGGCACTGATCGCTGTTCTTGGAGTCATCGTTCTGTGGGTCAGCTACAGCAAGAATCGCTCGTACATAGACGACGTGGCCGCTGACGTCGCGATGTTCCAGAAGACACCGCGCGTCGAAGCTGGTCTGTCGCTCGAAGCCATCGTTCCGAGACTTGAATCGGTCAAGCGCGTGTCCGACTCGGCGAACCGGTTCAGCGACGGCGCACCGTGGTCGATGCGATGGGGTTTGTTCCAGGGAAACTCGCTCGGGAATGCCGCGCGCGATGCGTATTCACGCGAACTGGCGGGCGCGCTGCTGCCGCAGGTGACCTCGCGGATCGAGCAGCGGATGGTGGCCTACGCATCCGAGCCGCTCAAGATGTACGAGTACCTGAAGGCCTATCTGATGCTCGGGGATCCGGCGCGCATGGTAAAGCCTCAGTTCGCGTTCATCGCCGATCGAGAATGGAAGGCCGCGTACCCGGCCGACCCTGATCTCGGGCAGGCGGTGGCGCGCCACTTCAAGACGCTGCTCGACAGCGAAGAGCTGCTTCGCCCGATGCCGCTCGATCAGACGCTCGTAGCCCGGGCGCGCGCCACCATCGCCGGCGTCTCGATTCCTGAACTCATGTATCAGACCATCCGGCTGAGTTACGCTGAAGACAGCCCCCTCCGGCTCGATACGGCGGCAGGCGTCGGTGTCAACGAAGTGTTCGTGCGCAAGAGCCGAACAAGCTTCTCGCAGCCCATCCCGAAGATTTACACGCGCGAGGCGTTCAAGGAGATCGCCATCGCCGACAGCACCGTCATCGGCAAGAAGTTCACTGACGACTACTGGGTGATGGGCGACCAGCGCCCGTCGCTCACGGCGACGGTCAAGCTCCGCGACGACATGATCGGCATTTACGAGAAGGACTACATCGCTGCCTGGGATGCGATCCTCAACGACATCGAGCTTGCAGCGTCTCCAGGACTGGCGGCGACGACCAATCGGCTGGCGCTGCTTGCCGCGCCGACCTCTCCGCTGAGAGGGTTGCTCAAGATTGTGCGTGACAACACCACGCTCGTCGAACCGGAGAAGCCGTCGGATCCGGCGTCGACCTCGGCTCTCAAGAAGACCGTCGATGCGATTTTCAAGGAAGGTAAGGAACAAGTCGGGTTGTCCAACGTGCGACCGGGCAAACAGGTGACGGACCATTTCGAGCCGATTCGGCGCCTGGTTGACGGAGATCCTGGGAGTGCTCCCATCGACCGGGTCATCAACCAGATCGGCGCCATACAGAAACAACTGAGCTCCGTAGGTACGTCATTCGGTGATGTCTCGCCGCTCGAGGCGTTGAAGAAGACCGGGCAGGGTGAGCTGATGACGTCTCTTCAGCAGGATGCGAAAACATTGCCTCCTGCCGTTGGTGCCATCGTCACGCAGATCACCGGACGTGCTGTGGAAATCGCCGTCGGCGAAGCGGGAAAGGAACTCTCCAGCCGCTACCGCCAGGACGTGGCATCAATGTGCCAGGAACTGGTAGGGGGACGTTACCCCCTCGTTGCCACCAGCGTATCGGATGTCGCGTTGCAGGACTTCGCTCGTGTGTTCGCGACCGAAGGCGTATTCGATCGGTTCTTCAAGACGAACATGCAAGGCCTCGTCGACACGACGCGTAATCCGTGGACTTGGCGCTCGAGTGACTCGGGCAAATCCATCGGTCTATCGGATGCCATCTTGCGCCAGTTTGAGATGGCGCAGCGCATCCGTGACAAATACTTCGGCGGCGGCTCGGGACTTCAAGTGAACTTCGGTGTCACTCCGTTAAAGCTCGACGCCGCCGTCAGCCGCTTCATTCTCGAGATTGATGGGCAGCGGGTGACTTATCAGCACGAAGCGGAGCGGACGTACCAGATGCGGTGGCCCGGTCAAATGCCAGGCGCTTCGGTGACGTTCGAGGACAACGCCAGCGGCCGCCCGAATATCGCGTTCCAGGGCACGTGGGCTCTGTTCCGACTACTGGATTCTGCGCAGGTTCGTCCGGAGTCCGGCCTGAAGTACGAGGTAACGTTCGAAAAGGGCGGATACTCCTCGCTCATTCGCATCGAGGCATCGAGTGTGTTCAATCCGTTTGGGCAACGTGATCTCCAGCAGTTCCGCTGCGACGTGACGTCGTAAGGAGCAGGAGCGGGATGTCCCTCGTGCTCGAGGTCGGTTTCTACGGCAAGTTGCCGAGTCACGGCGACTTCCTCCGGCGACGTGTCTCCGATGCTTTCGTGGGTGTCTGGGACGGATGGCTCCAGGAGTGCCTCACCGCCAGCCGCACGTCTCTCGGTGACCGCTGGCTCGACGTCTACCTCACGAGCCCGGTCTGGCGCTTCGCGTGCGCCAAAGGCATATGTGGTCCTGCGCCCGTTATCGGAGTCATGGTACCGAGCGTCGATCGCGTCGGGCGCTATTTCCCTCTGACGCTCGTGGCCGAATTGCCTCCGGAGACGCCGCAGTTGCTGACGGCGGTCGTTCGCGCGCAGCCATTTTTCGACGGCGCTGAACGCCTCGTGATCGAGACGCTCGAGTCGGAGCACATCGATTTCGAGAGTTTCGACGAGCAACTGATCCGGCTTGGCGCCGCCATCGACAGTGTGGCTCCGAACGTGGTCCTCGACTCGGCCTCATCGCCAATCCTCGATGATGGAGCAGAGGGCTGGCAGATTCCGATCGGATCGACGGCCGATCTCAATGAAACGTTCACGCAGTTGATGTCAGAGCGTTTGACGGCGCTGTACGACCCGCTCGCGCTCTGGTGGACGGAGGGTTCGGCCATCGTTCAGCCCTCCGCGCTTCTCGTCAGGGGCCTGCCTCATCCCGATTCATTTGCGGCGCTGCTCGACGGCTCGTGGTCGGATCGACAGTGGCATTCCATCCCCGGGCACATCGAAACGCCGGCGCAGCCGACCGAACGGCTGGTGGAGGACCTCGCGCCGCCTCGCTTCCGGTCTGCCGCGGCGAGCGACGTCGGACGGGTTCGCCAGATCAACCAGGATTCGTTCCTCGAGCGAACCGACGTCGGGATCTGGGCGGTCGCTGACGGACTTGGAGGGCACAGCGATGGTGAAGTCGCAAGCCGCATGGTCTGCGATGCGCTCGCCGACATGGTGCCCGATTCAAGCTTCGAAGATCTGGTCGATGATGCCAGACGGCGTGTGAGCGAGGTGAACGATCATCTGGTGCGCGCCGCGAATCGTCCGGTGAACGCGGTGCAGAGCGGCAGCACCGTCGTGGCGCTGCTGGCGCGCGGGACGCGATATGCGGTGTTGTGGGCGGGTGACAGTCGCGCGTATCGCTGGCGGGATGGACGGCTCGAACAAGTGACGCGCGACCATAGCGTCGCCGCCGACGGTGACGGGAACGGGGCCGATGCCAACGCGATTACGCGAGCAGTCGGCGGGGAAGAGACGCTGGAACTCGACATCTTCCGCGATCGCGTCCATCGCGGCGACAGATTCCTGCTGTGTTCCGATGGCCTGAGCCGGACCGTCTCGCATGAGCAACTGGAGAAGTGGCTGGCGCACGAGGACATTCAACGGGCGGTGCAGTCTCTCATCGAGGCGGCCCTCGAGACCGGTGGGCCGGATAACGTCACCGCGCTTGTCGTGGAGGCCTTTGTTTGACGCCAAGGGCGGGCATATTTGGGGCTTTCGCCTTTGCAGAGAAGCCGATAGAATCCGACACTCGCTTCCAGTTTCCAAAAAAGCGTTCGTAGCGATGATGCCGGTCGTTTTACTGAGTGACGGGGCGGTCGTGTTCGCGGCCAGGGGGTGCGCGTGAGCGCAGCGTGGGATGGACTCGATCTTCTTCAACCGATATCCGAAGCCGAGCCGTGCGGCAAGAGTCTCGAGGATACTGACACGCTGGCCGCGTTCGACGCTTACGAGTTATTTGGTCAAGCCACGCTCGATATAGAAAGGGACCGGGACGGGAAAGAGATCAAAAGGAAGAACCGGCCACCCGACTGGGGCGAAATCAGGCAACGCTCGCTGGAGGCGTTGGCCACGAGCAAGGATCTCCGTTTACTGGCCTATCTCGGGTCGGCATTGCTGAGGACCAGCGGTATTTTGGCATTCAACGAGACGGTCGCTGTCGCTTCATCATGGCTGGAGGCGTACTGGCTTCAAGTCTATCCGCAGGTGGACGAGGACGCCTTCTTTCGTCAGAGCGCGTTGAATTGCCTTGCGGATCCCGTGGCAGTGGTGGAGGGATTGCGCCGGGCGCCGCTTGTCTCCAGTCGGCAGCACGGCCGCTTCAGCCTTCGGGATCTCGATATCGCAGTGGGTCAACTGAAGCCCAGGGAGGGAGAGTCGGCGCCTGAAGAAGAACAGATTGCCGCTGCCTTCAACGCCACTCCTCTCGGTGAGCTCATGACTCTGAAAGAGTCAATGACGAACGCCTTGGCAGCTCTGAACACCGTTGACCAGACCATGCGTCGTGAAGGGGGAGTGGAGGCGGCACCGAATTTCGAGCCGCTCTCGTCGCTCTTGAAGAAGGCAGAGTTCGTGCTTCGGACGAGGCTCACCATTCATCCTGAGGCGGCCAGCGACGCCAACCCGGACGAGGGAGCCGCCGAAGCTGAGAAGACAGGGTCGGGAGCCGTAATCGCCGTTGGCGCCATCAAGTCGCGCGAGGATGCCATAAGGGCGCTCGAGGCGGCCGCGGAGTTCTTCCGGCGGAACGAGCCGTCAAGTCCGATCCCGCTGTTTCTCGATCGCGCGAAGCGTCTGGTGTCGAAGGATTTTCTCGAAGTGTTGGCCGACGTCGCACCCGATGCGCTTCCACAGGCGCGGTCCGCGGGCGGCCTGAAGGATTCGTAACGAGTTCGACTCGTGTGCCAGGAGGTGTACCGTGGCTAAGGCTAGCAGTCAGAAATTCATCGCCAGGAACCGCGCCCCGCGCGTGCAGATCGAGTATGACGTGGAGCTGTATGGTTCTGAGAAGAAGATTCAGCTTCCGTTCGTCATGGGCGTGTTGGCCGATCTGTCGGGGAAGCCAGCAGAGCCGCTGCCTCCGGTTGCCGACCGCAAGTTCCTCGAGATCGACGTCGACAACTTCGACAGCCGGATGAAGGCGATGAAGCCGCGTGTCGCATTCGCAGTGCCCAACACGCTCACCGGCGACGGCAACCTGAACGTCGAGCTCACCTTCGAGAGCATGGACGACTTCTCGCCGGCAGCTGTCGCCCGCAAGGTCGATGCGCTCAACAAGCTGCTCGAAGCGCGACAGCAGCTCTCGAACCTGATCACCTACATGGATGGCAAGACCGGGGCCGAGGAACTGGTCGCGAAGCTCCTGCAGGATCCGGCGCTGCTCAAGACGCTCGCGTCGACGAAGAACGAAGAACCCGCCTCGTAAACGATTTCCTAAGCGGAGAACAGGCATGGCTGATCCAAAAACCCAGCAGGATGTGCAATCGGGTGCTGGCGCGCTCGAAGTCACCGATTTCGATTCTCTGCTGAAGAAAGAATTCAAGCCGAAGAGCGACGAGGCGAAAGAAGCGGTCGAGCGGGCAGTACGCACGCTGGCCGAGCAGGCACTGTCGCAGACGTCCCTCATCAGCACCGACGTCGTCAAGTCGATCGAGGCGATCATCGCGCAGCTCGATAAGAAGCTGACGGAGCAGATCAACCAGATCCTGCACCACGAGGATTTCCAGAAGCTCGAGGGTGCCTGGCGCGGTCTGCACTATCTCGTCAACAACACCGAGACCGACGAGCAGCTCAAGATCCGGGTGATGAACATCACCAAACTGGATCTTGGGAAGACACTCAAGCGCTACAAGGGCACGGCGTGGGACCAGAGCCCGATCTTCAAGAGCGTATACGAAGCCGAGTACGGCCAATTCGGTGGCGAGCCCTTCGGCTGCCTGGTAGGTGACTACCACTTCGATCAGAGCGCTCCTGATGTTGAGCTGCTGGGGGAGATCGCCAGGACATCGGCTGCCGCGCACTGTCCGTTCATTGCCGGCGCGAGTCCAACCGTCATGCAGATGGGGTCGTGGCAGGAACTCGCCAACCCGCGTGACCTGACGAAGATCTTCACGACGCCCGAGTACGCGGCCTGGCGGTCGCTGCGTGAATCGGAGGACTCGCGCTATATCGGCCTGGCGATGCCGCGCTTCCTGGCCAGACTGCCGTATGGTGCGAAAACCGATCCGGTCGAGGAGTTCGACTTCGAAGAAGACACCGGCGCTGCCGATCACACCCGCTACACGTGGGCGAACTCGGCGTATGCAATGGCGACCAACATCACGCGCTCGTTCAAGATGTTCGGCTGGTGCTCGCGCATTCGCGGCATCGAGTCAGGCGGCGCGGTCGAAGGACTGCCGGTGCATACGTTCCCGACCGACGATGGCGGCGTGGACATGAAGTGCCCCACTGAGATCGCGATCAGCGACCGGCGCGAGGCCGAGCTCGCCAAGAACGGGTTCATGCCGCTCGTGCACCGCAAGAACTCCGATTTCGCGGCGTTCATCGGCGCGCAGTCGCTGCAGAAACCCGCCGAGTACGACGATCCCGATGCGACCGCCAATGCCAACCTGGCGGCACGCCTGCCATACATGTTCGCCTGTTGCCGCTTTGCGCATTATTTGAAGTGCATCGTGCGCGACAAGATCGGCTCCTTCAAGGAGCGCAACGACATGCATCGCTGGCTGAACGACTGGATCATGAACTACGTCGACGGCGATCCCGCGAACTCGTCGGAGACGACCAAGGCGCGCAAGCCGCTGGCGGCAGCGGAAGTCGTCGTCGAGGAAGTCGAGGGGAACCCGGGCTACTACTCGTCGAAGTTCTTCCTCCGTCCGCACTATCAGCTGGAAGGCTTGACGGTATCGCTGCGGCTGGTTTCGAAACTGCCCTCGCTCAAGGGGAGTTAGAGCGAACCACCGGGGGTCAGACCCCTTCACACGTTTTCACATGTGAAGGGGTCTGACCCCGTCACGACATCCTGGACGTGCATTGTGGCTATCGCCGACATGTTCCTGAAGGTGCAAGGTGTCACTGGCGATGCCAGCGACACCGAACACAAGGGTGAGATCGACATTCTGACCTGGTCGTGGGGCATGGAGGCTCAGCGCCAGCCTTTGACTGGTCAGGCCAAGGGCCGTGCCACCATCGACGAACTGCACGTCGTGAAGCGCGTCGATCAAAGCTCGCCCACCCTCATGAGCTATCTACGCCAGAACAAGGTCATCCCGCAGGTGTCGCTCACCGTGCGCAAGGCCGGCGATACGCCGCTCGAGTACTTCAGGATTGAGCTCACGAACGCCAAGATCAACTCGCTCAAAGCGGAATCGAGCGGTGACGAACTGATGGAGCACGTGGACATCGGGTTCTCCAAGCTCAAAGTTGTCTACACCCCGCAGGGGAAGACGGGGGGCACTGGCGGCGGGAAAGTCGAATTCGAAACCGACGCGCACGCGGGGGTCTGACCTCGTCGGCGCCGCCAGACGAGGAGTGGATTAACTCTCGAACTCGCTTGTGTTGGTACTGTCGGGAACGACGAATCCTTCTCAAAGACGGGCGGTGCGGGGTGGCGGATCTGGGTGCTGAAGCACCGAACACAAGCGAGGAGTAGCGTACATGTCTCTCGAAGCCGCCGAACAAGCCGTGCGCGACGGCGATCTGCAGGCCGCCTTGCGCCAGCTTCAGGATCAGATCAAACAGCAGCCGGCGCGCGCCGATCTTCGCGTGTTCCTGTTTCAGTTGCTTTCCGTTCTGGGTCAGTGGGAGCGGGCGCTGACGCAGCTCAATGTCGCCGCCGATCTCGACGCCAAGACGCTCGCCATGGCGCAGATGTACCGCGAGGCGATCAAGTGCGAGGCGCTCCGCGCCGATGTCTTCGCCGGAAAGATGTCG
>JBKPSC010000506.1:0-5842 GCA_046734915.1 Acidobacteriota bacterium
TGCTGCTCGTCTTCCTCGACCTGTGCGAAGTCGGTGTTGTAGGTGGCATCCGCGGTCAGCCCCTCGGTGAGGCCGACCTTCACGTCGAATCCAGCATCCGCATCGGGATCGGTGTTGCTCGTTGATCCGCTCGGCTTGAGCGTCGTCAAGCCGGAGATGCCGTACGGCTTGATCTCGAACGTTCGACCGCTCTGCGGCGTCTCCAGGCCGACCAGCGTCGCGGCCGATGAAATCTTGTTCATCCCACGCCGTCCGAGCGCGGCCGGAATCGGTGTGAGGTATACCATCTCGTTCTTCCACCGGATGACGCGCTTGAAGTTCACGCCCCACACCTGTTCGCCGCCGCGGAAGCGGAGCGACTTGAACGGAATTACCATCTCGACCGTGTAGCCGTCCTCGGTGCGATCGCTGCGGGCATCCCAGACGGTATTCCAGTCGCGATTCATGTCGCGTTCGTCCGTGATGTAGCCGTCGAAGAGTCCCCCGGCCAGCGTCGTCTGGAAGAGAAAACCGTTGCGCTGGTCGTGGAAGGTATCGAACACGACGGCGAAGCTTTCGTTGTCGTTCGTGCCTTGACCGTCGCGACGCATCTCGTTGGCGATTTCGCGGTCAGGCTCCGAATCAAAGCACCGGGCCGCCACATAGATGTTCTCGTCGTCGAAGAACAGCCACGCGTCAGTCCGTTCCGTCGTCGGCTGCCCCTCGTTCGGCTCCTGCTGGATGAAGTCGCTGATCGCGGGAATCTGCGAATAGGCGTTCTCGTCCAGGTGGCCGTCGACAACGATAGGTTCGCTGATGCGGATCGCCCGAACCGTGACGGTTCCGTCGGCCTCGCGGATGACGACCGCGGGCGGGGGCGAAGCGGCGACGCCGTTATCGACAGCCCGCGCCCGTGGTACGGGCTGTGCGGACGCCGGTGCAGACACGGCTGCCAGACATCCAAACGTGAGCGCCCAGGTAAACAGGGACAGGAGACCCGCCGGGGGAACTTTCAGGTGCGACATCCGCCTTCGACTGATTTGACGAGACCAACGAGTCTATCAGGGATTCCCGCGTGCATCGCGGGCGGGAGAGCGGACGCCGCGGGGACGACCGGTGTTGACCGTGCCGTCCCCGGCTGGACATCGGGTGATTGGGTCTGATCGCGTGTCGCTGACCAGGTCGTCTAGTGGCTAGCGGGCGCCGCTGCGGGCCGCCGTCCAGGCCGTACCGGAGGCCTGCGTTCCCTGCATGCTGGTGCCATTGACCCGTCCGCGGTACTCGACACCACCGGCATTGAAGGTGATCTGGTCGCCGAGCATCTTGCCCGTGATCGACGTGTTGGTGGACCCGTTGCGGAGCGTGCCGGTCAGATTCTGAAACTGCTGGGTCAAGGTCAGCTCACCCTGACCAAGCCGCCACGCGCCGTCGACCTTTGCCGGGACAATCCACAGCAGGGCCGTGCACCAACTGGTGCAGTTCTGCTCGGTGATCGTCGCGGTCTCGTCGGGCGTCCAGTCGTCCATCGTGAACGTGTTCGAGACCACCCGCGTTCCCGGCTTGAGGTTCAGGATGTTGGGGCGCAGCTTCAAGTTGATCTGAGGGAGCAGGAACATCGTGATGACGGTCGCCTTCGACAAGTCGGTCTCGAAGAGGTCCGCCTTCGTGAAGGTTGCCTTGGTTCCCACGCCGGCTGCTTCGGCGTTCTTCTTGGAGAGGTCCACCATGTCCGGGTTGTACTCGATGCCGAGGGCTGTGGCGCCGCGCTTGGCCGCTGTGATGACCGTGCGGCCGTCGCCCGACCCGAGGTCCATCACGAAGTCCTGCGGCGTGACCTTGGCCATGTCGAGCATCTTGTCGACCAGCGCCTGCGGTGTCGGCACCCACACCACGTCTTTTCCCTGCTGACCGACCTGCGGTTCGAACGGCTTGGATCCGGCCTGGGCCTGTGCGAACGCGATCGAGGCACCGGCCAGGACCGTGGCGAGAGCGAACACGAGAGAACGCGTGACACGCAATGTCTGCATCCAATCCTCCCCGGGAAGGCAGGGCCGGAACCGGCCCACTTACGTCCGCCTTAGAGTTACCCGCGTCAGGGACCAAACGCAAGACGGTTTGTGAGCCGCCGAGGATTCTCAGCCGTTGCCTTTGGGGTCCGCCTGAAGCTCGAGCAGCCTACCGCATACGCTGGGGTTCGGCGAGGCGATCAGGAAGCGCGTCGTTTTGGGGGTGGTTGAACGAGTGTCTGTGTGGGGTGGGCTCGGGAGTCCGTGAGCCACGTGTCGAAGTCGCGTATCTCCGGATAAATCGCCCGGGCTGCCGTCCCATCGTCAAGCCCGCCGTTTCCCGCCGAGGCATTCGCGTCGACCGTCAGCCGATCATCAACCGACGCGAGATTCGTCCGCCACGCCGTGTCGCTCTGATTGAGGGGGCTGGAGCGCCGCGCGCAAGCCACCGCGTACGATTGAATCGTTCGGCAGTCGCCCACGGCGTGAAGGCGCCGCTCGAGGTATTCACTGGGCCGTTCAAGCGCGCGCGCGACGAGACCGCCGATATCGTCGCTGGCGATGCCCGGCAAGCGATCGGCATCGCCTCGGCCGACCAGACGCGCCAGGCTCGCGGGGTTGTCGTCAAATCCGGCAAGCGCCGCGTGGATTCGTTCGTAGTACAGCGCGGGGCGCATGTAAGTCGCCGGAAGCTGCAGGCTTCGTGCGTAGCGCTCGAGGTGTCCGAGCCGGTCGCTCAGAACGAAATGATCCACGGTCGAACCAGCTACCGCGTTAATCAGGTTCAGCCCGAGGACGTCCCGCACGTCGGGCGATCCAAGGCGCCGAGCAGGACCGAACACAGCCTGGCAGCCGCGCAGGGCCGCGCGCAGGCTGGCGCGGCTGGCCAGGTCGCCTTCGACGATCTCCGCGCCGGCCGCGTCGAGGGCACGGGCGAGCGCCGATCGCGGCCGCCGCGTCAGGGCGCGGACCTGGAACCGTCCACGCGCCAGCAGCTCGCGGGCCACGGCATTCCCCTGTGTCCCCGTTGCGCCGATGACCAGGACCCGCGGCGTCACCGGGCCAGGTTCTCCGTCAGCATGGGCGCCACCGGTTCGGGAACGTGGTTCGTGATGGCCGGAATCGTCCGCAGGTAGGCGTAGATCGACTTCAGATCTTCGTCGTTGTAGTTACGGAAGACCGGCCACGGCATAGGCGGCAGGATCGGCCGCGACACACCCATGTGTCTTCCTTCGCGGATCGCTCGCATGAACATGTCCTCGGTCCAGATACCCAGTCCGGTGTTCTGGTCTGGTGTCAGGTTCGCGGCGAAGCTGATGCCCCACGGTCCGGCGAAGGCTGTTCCGGAGGCCGCCCCGGCCATCATCCAGCCCTCGGCCATCGGCGGCGCGGCCGTGATCTTGATGTCTTCCGGATGGCCCATCAACGATCGGGCGAAGTCAGGCTCCGGACCGTTCGCGCCCATCTTGAGGGGCGTGTGGCAATCGTGGCAGCCGCCGGCGCTCACGATGTACTTCCCCCTGGCGACGCGCGCAGCGTTGACGTCCCCTGCCGAGGCTTTGGACACGCTGCATGCGGTGACGGCCAGGATGCCGACGATGGCGGCCGACGCGACGAACGTGAGAATGAATGATCGAGACCTCATCACAGTGCCTCCTGAATGAAACGAATCAATGAGCGCAGTGTGAAGCACAGGTGTTTACCGGCGGCTTACCGGCTGGACGGGGATGCTTACGGGGTGCTTACTGATCGCGCAGGTAGGGCAGGTAAGGCAGGTAAGGCGGGTAAGGCAGGTAAGGCGGGGAAGGCGGGGAAGGCAGGTAAGGCGAGGAAGGCGGGGAAGGCGGGGAGGGCGGGGAGAGCGCCTGCGGCCACGCCTGAGCGAGGACATGGAGATCCGAGCGAAGGCGTCAGCGTCAGTTCGCGCTAGGGTGGGGCGCCAGCGCCATTGAAGGAAGTCAGTGCCCTCTCAATTCCCCATGGACTTCACGAGCGCCGTTGTCGCGGGCTCCGGTTCGGTGTCGAGCTCTGTGCGAAGCAGGCGGACCAGCGCGTCGTAGGTGCGGCGCGCTTCGGTACGTTCGCCCAATTCGATCAAGCTGCGAATGAGGCCGCGATAGGCGTCCTCGGCGAGGTTGTCGCGCGCGAGGAGCTTGCGGTACGCATCGGCGGCTTCGGCGTGCCGACCCCCGGCGGACAACGATGTCCCGAGCCGCGTCAGACCCTCGATGTATTGCCGCTGCAGTGCGTCGCGCCGCTCGGTGTACCAGTCGCCGACCTGTTCGCGCTCGAGAAAGTCGCCGCGGTAGACGGCGAGCGCCGCCGCGAGCCGGTCGGTGACGTCTTCACGGCGCCCCGCCGCCAGAAGCGACCGCATTTCACGCTCGAACGTCGCCACGTCGAAGTCGACTTCGTACGCCGGATTCAGGCGGTAGCGATCGCCGTCGCTGACGCACCAGTCGGCGTGACCGAGTGTCTTGCGAAGGCGGTGGAGCGTGACGTGGAAGTTGTTGCGCACCTGCGCCGGCGACGCATCAGGCCAGAGTGCCAGCGCCGCTTCTTCCTTCGTGCAGCCGTTCTGGCGGGATAGCAGCAACAGCAGCAGCTCGCGCGATTTGACCGAGGCCCACGCGCGCGCGTCGAGACGCTTCGTGCCTCGTGTGATTTCCAGCGGTCCGAGCGCGCGCACCTTCAGTCGCGGCGTCCGATCTTTCCCTGTCTTGGGCGGCGGCGACGGCACCCGGGCCGTATCGGTTGGCGCGGGCGACTCGGGAGGTGCCGAGTCCGGCGCCAGCGCGTATGTGAACACCTCGTCGCTGCTCATCGTCATGCCCTCGAGCCAGGCGGCTTCGAATAGCTCCGGCGTGACGAGGGAGCGGATCGTGTTCATCAGCGCGGTGAACTCGGCGGTGTTGTGCAGGAGCTGCACGCCGATCTGCTTACGGATGGCTTCCGAGGCAGCGGCGAGGCGCACCGCGCGCACGCCGTCCCTGGCGCGGGCGGCCAGCTCGGAAAACGCGCCAATGACCTGGAATTCGCCCCAGCGGTCGTGCATCGCATGGAAGATCCGCAGGCTCTCGGACTGGCGCTCCCGTGCGACGCGGTCGCGGTGCTCGAGGTGCTCGAGCCTTCCGAGCACGAACAACGGATGTGCGATGGCGGCGGGATGATTCAACCCGCGGCCGATTGCCAGGGCGCGCTCGAACGACGCGCGCGCCATTCGCAAGTTGCCGGTCGCCTGGTGAGCGAGACCGCGCCAGTACTCGATGACGGCCGACAGGACCGTCCCGTCCGCCGGCCCAAGCGTTGACACCGCTTCGTCGAACAGCGCGATGGCCTCGCCGGGTCGTCCCTGACCGAGATGCACCGTGCCCAGTCCCGTCACGCCCCATGCCCGCGACGGCCGATCATCCAGCGCCCGAAGCACGGCGACGGCTTCTTCCATCGGCTGACGCGCCGACTCGAAGTCGCCCTGCCAGATCGCCAATGTGCCCAGAGCCGTCAGACCGCGTCCGCGCACGAGCGCTGGCATGTCCGCGGCCAGCGAGATTGCCGTGGTCAGACGGCGGCGGCCCTCGCGA
Source organism: Acidobacteriota bacterium (assembly GCA_046734915.1). Taxonomy (GTDB): domain Bacteria; phylum Acidobacteriota; class Vicinamibacteria; order Vicinamibacterales; family CAVVIG01; genus VFZL01. Next base: position 5,567 of record JBKPSC010000506.1, read on the forward strand.
AAGCGGCCACAGCAGAACCAGAACCAGTTGAGGGCCGTGCCAAGGCGCACGGAAGTCTCCGCGCGACTCGGGTCGCCCACCGCCCAGTCGCAAACGGCATGAAACTCGTCGAGGTCGGCTTCGATCGCAGTGATCAGCGCACGATCGGCCGGGCCGCCGAAGAGTCGGGGGGCGTATCCCTCCGCGAGCGCCAGGAAGCGCTGGGCGTGCCGCCGCTCGAAGACCGGCCTGACGCCTTCAGCATCGAGGGCTTCACGGGCGAACTCTCTGACCGTC
>JBKPSC010000507.1:0-21996 GCA_046734915.1 Acidobacteriota bacterium
GACTGCGTGCTGAAATCTCCAATCTTCAATCTGAAATCTTCAATGTTTGTGTCTGTTCCTCCAGCGGCCGTGTTCCAGCGCACCAGCTTCAGGTCGAGCACGAACGTGGCGTAGATGACCGGCACGAGCAGCAGCGTCACGGCGGTCGCGAAGGTCAGGCCGCCGATCTGCGCGTAGCAGAGCGGCTCCCAGAGCGGTCCGCCGTGGGCGGCGAGTGGGAACAGCGCCGTCACCGTCGCAGCGACGGTGATCAGCACGGGACGCAGCCGCATGATCCCCGCGTCGAGGAGTGCTTCTTCGAGTGGCTCGCCTTCCTCGTGCCGTTCTTCGATGAAGTCGAAGAGCACGATGATGTGGCTCACGATGACCCCGATCAGGCTGGCGATGCCGAGGAAGGCCATGAACCCAAACGGCGAGCCCATCGCCCACAGCGCGGCGAGCGCGCCAACGACGCCGTACGGAATCGCCGCGAACACGATGAGCGGCTTGATCGAGTGTTTGAACTGGAAGACGAGCGCAAGGTAGATGAGCACGATGGAGATGGTCATGACGACCGTCAGGTCCTGGAAGCTTTCGACCTGCTCTTCGTGTTCGCCGCCGATCTCCATCACATAGCCGGCTGGCAGGCTTTGTTCGAATGCCTTCAGGCGCGGCATCGCCGCCGACAACACCTCGGATGAGAGGACTCCCGCGTCCGGGAAGGCGGAGACGGTGATGGTCCGGAACTGATTCCGGCGCTGGAGCTTCTCGGTCTGCATTTCGTAGACGACCGACGACACCGACTGCAGCGGCACCTTCTGCGGGCCCTGGCTCGAGTAGACATAGAGACTCTGGAGATCCGACAGCTGCGACCGTTCGTCGACGCGCAGGCGGGACACGACCGGAATCTGCTTGTCGCCTTCGCGCAGCACGCCGACCGATATTCCGGAAATGGCCGACGCCGAGGCCGCGGCCACGTCGTAGTTCGTCAGCCCGGACAGGTTGGCGCGATCCGAATCGGTCTGCAGGCGGACGGCGAAGCTCTCCGGTCCCCAGTTGTCGCGCACGCGGACCGCTGTCGGCACCGAGCGCAGAATGCCGTTCACCTCGGCCGCCAGCCGGCGCAGCATCGAGATATCCTCGCCGGACACCCGAATCGAGACCGGGACGCCGACCGGAGGTCCGGTCTCCAGCTGCCGGACGTCCAGCCTCACGCCGGGAATCGACGCGTCCAAGGCGCTCTGGAGCTCGCCGATGAGATGCGACGTGTCGTGCTTGTCGACGACCTCGATGAGCACCTGCGCGTAGTTGGCCTGGCGCTGCTCCGGTGCCACCGAGAACCAGAACCGCGGGCCGCCGCCGCCGACGAACGTCGTGAGCGACTTCAGGACTTCACGGGGGTGCCCGTCGACTCCATGGGCCTGTTCGTATTCGGCGACGACGTGACGGATGGTGTTCTCGACCTGTTCCGCCACGCGGCTCGTCGCGGCGACCGGGGCATCCTCGGGCAACCAGACGTCGACGTACGAGAGGAACTGCAGGTCGACGGGAAAGAACTGGGTCTTCAACTGCCCCGCCGCGAAGCCGCCCAGCGCGATGACGATGCTCGACCCGCCCAGAAACGCCCAGCGGTGACGGATCGCCGCGCGGCCAACGCGGTAGTACGCCGCGGCAAAGCCGCTCTTCCGCCGCTCCTCGATCGTCGGCTCGGCCTTCGGCCGCAGCAGGTAGTAGCCGAGAAGCGGGATGAACGTCATCGAGACGATGCGCGACGCGACCAGCGAGCAGCCGATGACGACAGGCAGACTGTAGAGAAAGATTCCCGGATCTCCCGGCAGGAAGAGGAACGGCAGATACGCGACGATGTTCGTGATGGTCGCAAAGAGAATGGCTTTCGCGAGCTTGGTCGGTCCCCACCAGGCTGCAACCAGCCGGGAGTGGCCGGCCGCCAGATCGCGCTTGATGGCGTCGCCGGCCACGACCGGATCGTCGACGAGCAGGCCGAGCGCAATGATGAGCGAGGCGATCGAGATCTGCTGCAGGTCGAGGCCGAGGAAGAGCATCATCCCGAACGTCATGGCCAGCGTCACGGGGATCGACAGCGCCATGAGCAGCGCCGAGCGCCATTCCCAGAACCCGACGAGTGAGACGATCACGACCAGCGCGACCGCTTCGTAGAGGCTGCCCATGAAGAGATCGATGCTGTCGTCGACCTGGCGCGGCTGGTCCGAGGTCCGCGCGAGCACGAGATCGTGCGGCAGCTGCGCTTTCAGGCGATCCAGCTGGCCGTCGACGGCGCGGCCGAAGTCGCCGATCTTCTCGCCGGATCGCATCTGAACGGCGAGGGTCATCGCTCTCGCCCGGCGCCACGTGCCGTCGGCGTCGCGATGGCGGTAGTAGTTCATGAAGCGCGGATTCTCGTACCCTCTCGCCACGGTCGCGACGTCGCGCAGATACAGCGGTCGGCTGCCGCCGGACGAAACGAGCACGTCGCCGATTTCGCGCTCGTTCTTGAACTCGCCCGAAGGATCGACCGTCAGGTTCTTCTCGTCGGCCTCGATGACGCCGCCCGGCACGGTGATGTTGCGTGCGCTCAGCACGCGTTCGAGCGAGCCGACCTTGACCCCGTATGCGGCGAGGCGCTGTTGCGAGTACTCGAGGTAGACGCGCTCGGCGCGCAGTCCGGCGCGCGTCACCTTCGACACCATCGGCAGACCCTTCAGCGTCCGGGCCATCAGGTCGGTGTAGTCGTCGAGCTCCCGGAACGTGTACTTGTCACCGGCCACCGCGCGCAGGCGCGCCGCCGTATCAGCCGGATTCCGGACGATCGCCAATGGCCACGCGTCGGGATGGAATTCGGACGCACGGAGGCGCTCGCGAACGAACCGGTCGATGTATGCCGCGAGCGCCGCGTCATCCTGACTCGACGCCACGTCGACGCCGACGAAGCCTGGTCCGCTGATGACCCTGGCGTCGCGAACGAAGCCGTCCGCCGTCGCCGCGTCGACGAACATCTGAATCGGCTGGCGGACGATGGCCGGCGGGACGGCAGCCGGCAGGCCGTGCACCAACGTCACGCGAGACGTCTGGCCGTCGGCCGCCGCTCGTCGCGCCGCCTCAATCGCCCGTCGCAGCGCCTCACCGCGGATCGCGATCTCATCGTCGCCGACGCGGGGGCTGGCGACGGTGAGCATCAGCGCGGCCGTATCGCCGAAGTCCTTCACGAACTCGATGGGACCGGCGCCATCGGGAAGATCGGTGATGGCGTCGAGCTTCATCTTGATGTCGTCGAACTCTTTGCCGGTCTCAGCCGTGCCTTCGACGAGAGTGATGTAGACCGCAGTGATCCCGGTCCGCGTGTTCGATTCGATCTTGTCGACCTTGACGTTCTCGGCGACCTTCTCTTCGATGCGCCGTGTCACAAGCTGTTCGATTTTCTCGGCGCTGGCGCCCGGCCACGGGCAGAGCGCGAGCGCCTGACGCACCGGAATCTCCGGATCCTTCCGTTGCGGCATCCGGAGATAGCCGTAAACGCCCCACAAGATCGTGCCGATGAGCAGCACCCAGGAAACGTGGCGCGTCTCGGTGAAGAACCGCGCGGTGTTCTGGGTCCGTTCGATGAGGGTCTGTTCGTCTCGATGTGACATGGAAGTGTCCTGCTCAGTAGCTCAGTAGCTCAGTTGCTCGGTAGCTGGGTAGCTCGGTGGCTCAGTTGCTCGGTAACTCGTTGCTCGTTGCTCGGGACCGGGTTCTTCAGGGACGCACGCGGACGGGATCACCATCGACGAGGAGCGTGGCGCCGCTCGTGACAACGTGTTCGCCGGAGGTCACGCCGCCGCGGATGGCGATGGCATTGCCGATGACTTCACCGAGCTCGACCTGCCGGACGCGAGCGATCGCCCCGCCGTTTTTCGACTCGACGACGAAGACCGCGAATCCTCCGGCGGCTGCTTCGGACCGCACGACAGCCGTGAGCGGAACCGTGAGTGGCCGGGTGCCGTCGGCCGGCAGAGGCGATGCCTGGTCGAGGGCGACGGTGCCGATCATCCCCGGCCGCAACCGGCCGTCGGCGTTGGGAATGGTCACCTCGACGTCGAAGACGCGGCTCTGCGCGTCGGCGGCCGGCGCGATCGCGGTCACCTTGCCGGCGAATGGTCTGGCATCCACCGCTTCGATGCCGATGGCGACGCTGCGGCCCAGCGCAACCGCGTTGATCGTGCTGTCGGGAATCCCGAATCGGGCTTTGACCGACCTCACGTCGCCGAGGACGAACCCAACCGTGCCCGCGCTCGCCAGCGATCCGACCTCGATGCGGCGCTCGAGAATGACGGCGTCGGCCGGCGCGACGAGCGCCGTGTCGCGCAGGGCGCTCTCGGCGAGCTCGATGTCTGATCGCGCCGCGGCGACCCGCGCCGCCGCGGCGTCGTGCGACGCCTGCGCCGAGTCGAGATCGGGCTTGGTCAGACTCTCGGCGTCGAACAGCCGTTTCGCTCGTTCCAAATCGAGGCGCGCCTTCACGAGCGCGGCGTCGGTTTCGGCGAGGCGCGCGCGGCCCTGGGCGATTCGCTCGCGATAGTCGGTCTCGAGGACCCGCGCCAGCACCGTGCCGCGCGTCACCAGATCACCGGCCTGGGCCGCGCGGGGCCGTCCATCGGCGCCGGGCCGACGCAACAGGCCCTCGACATAGCCCGACGCCTTGAACGCCAGCGTCACCTGTTCGAACGGCTCGATCGTCACCGAATAGCGGACGCCACCCGGCGGTGGCGCTTCGACGACCGGTTGGACCCGCACGGGCTGTGCCGGACGGGCCTCGCGGCCTTCTGTCTTCGTGCAGGCGCTCGCTGCCGCCGCGGCGGCGACGATGCCCAGAATCGCAATCAGCCTGCTCATCGGACCACTTCCTCTCCCACCGCCTGCTCGAAGTCCGCCTTCGCCGACCAGAAGGCGAGCAGCGCCTGCTGACAGCGATCGTCCGAGTCGGCCAGCTCCGCCCGCACCTGCAACACATCGGGAAGGAGTGCCGCCTGGACCTGATAGAGATTGGTTTTCACTCGCAGCTTTTCGCGGGCCGCCGCTTGAGCCGTCTGCACGACGTGCAACCGCGCTCTCGCCTCGGCCAGCGCGCGGAACCGCTGGTTGATCTCGACGACGGCCGCGTCTTCTGCCTCGCGGACACCGAGTCGCGCCTGCTCGACGGCCTGGCTCTTCACCGCGAGCTCGCGCCCCGTGCGGCCCCAGTCGAACGGCTCCCATTTCAGGCGGACGCCGAGGGTGGCCATGTTCTGCGGCAGGACGTCGATGTTGAAGTTCGAGTTGTACGCGAGCGCGAGGCTGATTTCCGGAATGCGATCCGCCTTGGAGACCCGCCGATCGAGCTCTGCTTGCTCCAGCGTCAACTGCGCCTCGCGGACGTCGGGACGATTGGCGACGGCGTGCGACTGGGCGGCCGCGAGGTCCACGTCGAGAACCGTCATCTCCGTCACGCCCTCCACCTCGAACGGCGTGCGCACGTCGCGACCAAGCAGCTGATTCAGTTGCTCCTTCTGCGACGCCAGCGTGTTCTGGCGGGTCGTGAGTGTCAGCTCTTCCTGCGCCAGGCGCGATTGAACGTCGAGCGCGTCGGCTCGCAGGGCGACTTGCTGAATCACCCGGGTCTGGAGCGTGCGATCCAGCTCGCGGTAGAAGGCAATGGCCTCACGGCTGGCCGTCAGCGAGCTCTCGCTCTGCAGGATGCTGAAGTACACCCGCTTCACCGAGTTCACGAGCGAGAGGCGCTGGCCGCGAGCCCGCTCCTTCTCCAGGTCACGCGTCGTTTCAGCGCTCTTGATGCCCAGGTTCGCCTGAACAAGCTGCGTGATCGGCTGGGACACCTGCGTCGACACCGAGACGGTCGGCTGCCGCGGCACCGTGACCGTCGTATCCGTGGCGGGAATCGGCCCGGTGCCGGGAAAGTCTCCAAAGGCGCCCTGCGGAAAGGCGAAGCCGGCGGGCGTGAGCAATTGCGCGGCCGACACCTCTATGTCGAACACCGGCAGCCGCCGCGTGCGGGCGACATCGATGCCGGCGTCTGCCTTCTCCACTTGCAGCAGCGCCGTCTGAAGCTGCCGGTTGCGTTCAAGGGCGAGCTGGACAGCCGTTTCGAGCGTCAAGCGCTCGCCGGCGGCAGACGTCGCCATGGCGGGCTGCCCGGCGGCGACGGCCGTGACGAGGAACAGGAGAGCGCATGCGGCCAGAGTGCGACTGGTCATGAAATCCTCGCTTCGTTTTTCAAGCTGGCTTTCTGGAGTCGGGGATCGATGTCGTTCGCGGTGCGGCCCCACACCGAAGGGTCGGTATTCATCAGCGCGGCGATTTCGGTCCGACTCAGCTCGAAGCCGATGTCGTTGAGCTCACGCAGGACGTGCTCCGGGGCGTCGAGGAAGTCGCGGCGGAACTGTTCGTCGGTAATCAGCCGGCCGATCAGCATTTCCACAATCCGTTGTGCCAAGTGCCACCACCTTGCGCGGGACACATGGGCAAGTTCCGGACCTGGCCGTGGCCGGTCTTTGGAACTCGCGAGAGTGCAGGGAATGTCGAGGAAAATGCACGGAACAGAGCCGCGATGGGCGAGCCCGCAGCGTGCGCCGATCGGGACACTGTGCGCGGCGGGCCGCAGTTCGTGAGCGGGCCAGCCCGAAACCGCCGTCGGATGGCGGAATCCGCTGGCATTCTCGTTGTAATGTCAGAGGCCGGGAAAGGACTGGACCGACATGCCAAGAATCAGCCGCCGCCTGCTGGCCGCTTCGTTCGTCGGGCTGACGCTGACGGCCTTGCCGGCGGCAGCGCAAACCGCCCGCGGCACCGCCGCGACACCGCAAACCGCCCGGGGCGCCACTGCGGCGGCGGAGCTGAGCTCGGCGATCGAAGCGACCGCCAGGCTTGTCGGTCCGTCCGTCGTCGAGATTTTCACGACGTCGTACGCGGCTGGCGACGGGATCGTGCCCCGCTCCGCCGACCTGGTCACGACCAGCCGTTCATCGGGTTCCGGAGTGATCGTCGATCCGAACGGCTTCATCGTCACCAATGCACACGTCGTCCGCGGTGCGCAACGGTTGTACGTCGAGCTGTCCCAGCCGGGCACCGGCCAGTCGATACTCGGAGCGCGAGGACGCAGCCTGATTGGTCAAGTCGTCGGTCTCGATCTCGAAACCGACCTGGCCGTTGTCAAGGTGGAGGCTCAAGGACTGCCGACGCTGGCGCTCGCCGACTCCGACGAACTGCAGCCTGGGCAGGTGGTGTTGGCGTGCGGCAGCCCGCTCGGTCTGCAGAATTCGGTGTCGCTGGGCGTCGTGAGCGCGGTCGCGCGTCAGCTGGAGCCAGAGTCGCCGATGATCTACGTGCAGACCGACGCCTCGATCAATCCGGGCAGCAGCGGCGGACCGCTCGTCGACCTCCGCGGCCGTATCGTCGGCATCAACACGCTCAAGGTCACTCGTTCGGCTGGCGACGAGGGCCTCGGTTTCGCCGCCCCCAGCAACATCGTCCGCACGGTCTACGAACAGATCAGGAAATCCGGTCGAGTGCGGCGCGGCGACATCGGCATCAAGGCGCAGACCGTGACGCCGGTCATGGCCGCCGGCCTCGGCCTTCCTCGCGATCACGGCGTCGTGCTGGCGGACGTCCGCCCCGGTACCACCGGGGCGAAAGCCGGGCTTCAGCGGGGCGATCTGGTCACGGCGCTCGACGGCAGGCCAATGGAGAACGGCCGACAGCTGCAGGTGAGCCTGTATCGCCACGTCGTCGGCGACGTGGTCACGCTGGAAATTCTGCGCGACGGTCAGGCGATGAAGATGCCGGTCGCCATGGCCGAACGTCAGGATGCGCTGGACGGGCTCTCCGACGCGACAGACATCCGGCAGAACCTGGTGCCGCGACTGGGCGTACTGGGCGTGACAGTTGACGCCCAGGTGGCCGAGGCCCTGCCGTGGCTTCGCGTGAGGTCAGGTGTGGTGGTCGTGTCGCTCGCCGCCGGCGCCATCGACGCCCGCGACGGCGGACTGGCGCAGGGCGACGTCGTGTTCACGGTCAACAAGACACCTGTGGCCGGACTTTCAGAGCTGCGGCGGACGCTGGAGACGCTGCAGGCCGGTGATCCCGTCGTGCTCGGCATCGACCGCCGGGGCGAGCTGCTCTATCTCGCGTTCACCGTGGAGTAAGACGTTCATCCACGACCGCGCTACTCCAGTCCATGCTTGCGCATGCGGATATAAAGCTGATGCCGCGTCAGACCGAGGGCCTTCGCGGCGCGTGACTTGTTGAAGCGCGCGCTCTGCAGCGCTTCCTCGATCATCGCCCGCTCGACCGTCGCGAGATCGCCGGCCGGAACGGCTCGTTCTGCCGCCGCCCGCGGCGCCTCGACGTCCACGGCTGCCGTTCGCGAGGACGGCGGCAGGACTGGCCGTTGAGCGACTGGCGCCGGCACGCTCAGGCCGAGATGCTCCGTGGTGATGAGTCCACCGTCACAGAGGATGGCGGCGCGCTCCAGGAGGTTCCGCAGCTCGCGGACGTTGCCCGGCCAGTGATAGCCGATGAGGAGTTCCCGCGCATCGCGTGAGATGCCGGCCGGCGGCCGCCCCAGGTTCTTACCGATTTCGCCGAGGAACGCATCGCTCAGCGGCAGGATGTCGTCGCGGCGGTCCCGCAGGGCGGGTAGCCGGATGGCGAAGACGTTGAGCCGATAGTAGAGGTCCTCGCGGAACTGGTTGTTGGCGATCGCGCGCTGCAGATCGCGATTGGTGGCGGCGACCACGCGCGCGTCCGTCCGCAGAACGCGCGTCCCCCCGAGGCGCTGGAACTCACGCTCCTGCAGGACGCGCAGGAACTTGGCCTGGGCTGCCGGGCTCATCTCGGCAACCTCGTCGAGGAAGAGCGTACCGCCTGCGGCCTGCTCGAGCTGACCCGGCTTGCTTTGCGTCGCGCCCGTGTATGCGCCGCGCTCGTATCCGAAGAGCTCGGCTTCCAGCAGCTGCTCAGGAAGGGCCGCGCAGTTCAGCGCGATGAACGGCCCGCCGTTGCGCGACGATCCGCGGTGCAGAAACCGCGCGACGACTTCCTTGCCGGTCCCCGACTCGCCCAGGAGCAATACGGTGGTGTCGGTGGCCGCGACCTGCGCGGCCTGTTTCAGCACTTGGCGCCACTCGCGAGACTCACCGACCACGCGCCGATAGCCGGTGCGCGCATCGAGCTCTTCGGTCAGCGCCTTGACCCGCGCCTCCAGCTTCACGGCGCGCGAGCTGGCCTCGTCGGCGCGCTGCGACGCCTCGGACTCGCGATTGCGCGCGACGATGGCCGTCAACCGATCCGCGATCCGGCGGGCGATGAGGATGTCACTGTGCTTGTACGCGCCCACCGCGTTGGCGAAGAACACCAGCGCTCCAGCAAAACGCTTGTCGAGGCGGATCGGCACGCGGAGAAGCGAGCGATAGCCGGCCGCGGCCAACGCGACATACGGCACCGTGTTCAACCGTGACAGGTCGTCGAAGATGTCCTGCTCCCAATTCGGGTTGTCGACGAGATCCTTCGGTACGTCCACGATGTCGCCGAGCGTGGCCACCGTGCCCATGCTGGCCACGACGCGGGCGTGGACACCGTCGGGCAGCCGAGCCATCAGTGCGCTCGCATCGTGCGGCAGAACTTTTCGCGCAATGGCCGACAGTCGGCCGAATACGTCCTTGAAATCGCCCGAGTCGATGAGGGTCGCCAGCAGCTCGTCGAGCAGCTCGATGCTCGTGGTCCGCGCCCGCAGCTCTTCGTTGCGGCGGACCTCCTCGGCCAGGCGCCAGTGCGAGATGGCCAGCGCTACATGATCGGTAATCCGTCGCGCGACGAGCACGTCGTCCTGCACGAAGTGACCGGGCGTCTTCGAGTAGAAGTTCAGGCCGCCGAACAGCCGGCCTTCGAAGCGGATGGCATTGAACAGCATCGACCGCATGCCCGCCATCGTTCCCGGATGGGTGGCGAACTGCGGCAAGTTGCGGACGTCGTCGATCAGCCTGAACTGCCACGGCTCGCTGATCATCGATCGCTCTGGGGCCGGGTAATCGAACGGCACTGGCAGGTTGCCAAGGCCGTGGCTGGCATGAACCCGGACACGGGTGCCCTCTTCGATCGATTCAGCGATGGACAAGGCGTCGTGCGGCAACACCCGCTGGGCGACGGCCGAGACGCGGTCGAACACCTCGCGGATGTCGAGAACGCCGCTGAGCGTCGCGAGCAGTTCGTCGAGCATCTCGAGGTTGGACGTCCGCTCGCGTAGGACGGCAGCCCGCCGATTTTCTTCGGCCATCCGGTAGTGCGACAGGCCGATGCCGACACAATCGGCGAGACGGCGGCCCACTATTACGTCGTCGCTCGAGTATTTCGCCAGCTCGAACGAAAGGATCGCCAGCCCGCCGATTTCGCGGCCGTCGAATCGAATTGGAATGCGGAGGGCCGATCGGGCTCCCGCCTGGACGAGTTGTCGCGCGCCTTCACGGAGCGTGAGGTCGTCCACGATGTCGAAGGCCCACGCGCGGAGAACATGCGGCGGATACGGATGCGGCAGCATCGGACCGAGCTGAGGCGCGCCATCGGACCGGGCGAAGATCGCCGCCTGAGACAGATCGTCACTGAACAGATGGACGGTTAGCAAATCGTGAGGAAGTGCCCGCTGGACCGTGGCCGAGAGCCGCTGGAAGACGTCGCGCACGTCCAGGTCGTTGAGCAGCGCGGGAAGAAGATCGGCCGTCATCTCGAGCCGCTGCAGCCGGGCGAGGAGGTCTTCCGGTCCGATGCGTGGGTCAAGCAGATCGCTTGCCGCGGCCGCGACTGGCTGCAGTCGTTCGACGTGTTCGGCGGTCAGCGGATGCGAAGCTGACGTTCCCACCCAGAAGCGTGCCCGAAGGTCATGGCGCGGAACGGCCAGCGAGACAACGTGCTCAACGCCGGCCTGGCTGAGGAGCCATGTCGTCGGGTCATGTTGCGTGGAAGAGAGAGCCGACACGATCGCGTACTGCGGCGGGCCCTCGGACGGCAGCAGCGCTGCGGGCACGTGGTCGTCCGTGACGACGTGCTCGCCGATCCCCTGAGCGGTCGACTGCAGGATGGAGATGCGGTCGTCACGCAGCCGCCGGGCAAAGCCGAGCGCTGGCGCCGGAACGACAGCATTGACGGCCTGGGTCAACGCTGCCATCCCCCGGCGCGATGGGATGTTCAGCATCGGAGGAGTCTCTCACACAAGCCTGAGCGCACGTCGTCGTGACAGATTGTCGAGGCTGTCGAGATCAGTCGGCTCTGAGTGCCTCCATCACGTTGGTCGTCGCCGCGCGCGCCGCAGGCACGATGGACGCGACGACGCCGGCCAGCAGCAGCACGCCGCCTGCGGCGGCGATCGCCACGGGGCCCGGCATCTGCACATTCTCGACGTACTGGGCGGCGACGCGCGCCAAGACCAGGCCGCCAACGAGTCCGGCGGCCACGCCTGTCGCCGCCATGACCGCACCGCTCTTGACGACGCCGGCCAGGATGCTTGCCGGGCGCGAGCCGAGCGCCATGCGGATGCCGAACTCGCGCGTCCGGCCGCTCACCGAGAACGCCAGCACGCCCGCGACACCAATGACCGCGATCGCCAGAGCGACTACCGCGAAGAGCCCGAAGACCGCCGTGTTCAGCCGGTCGGGCGCTAGCACCTCGGCGCGGATGTCGTTCAGCGTCGCCGCCTGCTCGACCGGCTGATCGGAGGCCAGCTCCCGCACCACCCGGGTGATGGCCGGCACCAGGGCGTACGGATCGGACCGCGTGTGCACGAACGCACGGCCGCCCGAAAGCTGCTGTTCGAAGGGATGATAGACGGTCAACACCGGCCCCGGCATGATGTGTTCATCGTCGACGTCGGGCACCACGCCGACGATCCGCATCGGCTCGGTACTGATGCCGATGAACTTCATCACCGGATCGGTCCAGAACAGATGACGATTGATCACGTCGCGGCCGGAGAACAGGCTCGTCGCGAGGCTGCGGCTGACGATGACGACACGATCGGCGCCGTTGCGATCATCGGCCGTGAAATCGCGGCCCTCGTCGAGCACGACCCCCAGCGCGGCGAAATACCCCGGCGAGACGGAGCGGAGCTTGGCCCGAGGATCGTCGCTGCCGGGGCCGCGCGTGGCCCCTTCCACCTGAAAGCGAAGACCGGCCGTCTCAGTCTGTCCGCCGTCGCGCCACGGCACCGAGCTGCCGACGGCGACGCGCTCGACGCCAGGCAATGCCCCGACGCGCTGCTGAAGCTGGCGGTAGAAGTCGCGGATCTGTTCCGGCGTCCGCCCGTAGGCCATGACGGGTACGTTGACGGCCAGGACACGCGACGTGTCGAAGCCCGGTGACGCTGCCTGCAGCGCCAGGAATGTTCTGAGCAGCATCACCGCACCGGCGACGAGCACGAACGATGCGCCGATCTGGGTGATGGCGAACGTGTTCAGCCGCCGTCGCGTGCCTCCGGCCACCTTGGCGTTGGTCGCCGCGGGGCCAAGATTCGCCGATGGCAGGCGAGGCACGAAGGCCAGCAGCACGGCGGCGAGCAACGCCAGGGCGGCGCCGACGACCAGCAGGTTCACGTCCACCGAAATCTCGAGCGCGCGAGCCGAGAAGCGCGACGCGTACTGCGACAGCACCGACAGCATCGGCGAGGCCAGCGCGACACCAAGCAGTGCGCCGGCGCCGCAGAGAAGCAGACTCTCGGCGAGCAGCGAGCGGCGGAGCACGCTGGCGTGCGCCCCCAGGGCGGCGCGGATCGCCAGCTCGGACTCGCGCCGCACCGCACGCGCGAGTAACAAGTTGGCGACGTTGGAGCACGCGATAAGGAAGATGAGGAGAGATGCCGCGAAGAGCAGCACGAGGATGGGACGGGCCCTCGACGTCAGCTGATCGCGGAGCGGGACGGCGCGGACGCCGAACCGGGCCCTCTCCGGGTACGCCTCTGCGTTCTCACGCTTGATCGCGTCGTGGGCGCTCGTCAGTTGCCCGCGTGCAACTTCGAGACTGGCGGCTGGTGCGAGCCGGCCAAACACTTCCGTCATGCGGTGTTCCCGCCCGGTGACCATCGTCGCGGATAGATGGTGCGGGCTGGTGACCATGTTCGCGATGAGCTCGGTCTGCGCCGGATACGGAATCGAGGGCTCGAGCACGCCGACGATGACCGCGGAACGCGATCCCAGCCGAACGCTCTTGCCGAGAACGCTCGGATCGCTGTTGAGGGACGTCGACCAGAAGCGGTGCGTCAGGACAGCGGCTCCGGCGGCCGCCTCGCCGTCGTCGGATTTCGTCAGGAGACGGCCCAGCACGGGCCGAAGACCCATCACTTCGAAATAGTTACCGCTCACGACACCCGCCCGGACCTGCCGCGGCTCGCCGAGACCGACCATCGGAAACGAGATGGTCGAGAACTCCGCGACATCGGCGAACGCCGGCACGCGCTGGCGGATGTCCTGGATTTCCGGGACCGAGAACGTCGTGTTCTCGCCGCCGATGCCGGGCGCGCTCTGCCGGACGTACACGATCCGCTGCTCGTCGCGGTTGACCAACGGCCGCAGCAGCACCGCGCGCACCAGGCTGAAGATGGCGGCGTTCACCCCGATCCCCAGCGCGAGCGTGAGGATGACCGTGACGGCGAGACCTTTTGCCCTCAGCAGGGAACGGATGGCGTACTTGAGTTCCTGAGTGAATTCCATGGGTGGCTCTGCTCTCCGGTTAGCGACAAGCCTAGCCAGCCTGTTTCGATTGTCAACCGGAGAAGCGGGAGGGTCAGTCGCCCAGGCGGACCAGGCCGCGACGAACGGCGACTTTGACTGCCTCGGTACGGCTCGTCACACCCAGCTTGTCGAAAAGGTGACCCAAGTGGGTCTTGACCGTGCGCTCGGTGATGCCGAGCGCCGTGGCGATTTCCTTGTTCGATTGTCCATCGGCGAGGAGCCTGAGCGCGCTCAGCTCGCGCGGCGTCAGCTCGACGCGGGCGACGCGCTCGGCGAGCTTGGCGGCTGCCGCCGGAGCCAGATAGGTTTTTCCTTTGAGGACGTCGTGCACGCACGCAATCAGCGCGTCGGCGGCGATGTCTTTCAGGATGAACGCCTTCGCTCCGGCCTTGAGCGCTCGTGAGATGTCGTCGTCGGTGTCGTAGGTCGTCAGGACGATGACCCGTGCTTGCGGATCCAGGGCGCGAATCTGGCGGACGGCTTCGACGCCCTCCATTTCCGGCATCCGCAAGTCGAGCAGGGTCACATCCGGCCGGTAGCGCTCGAACGCGGCGACCGCCTCGACTCCGTTCGACGCCTCGGCGATGACGTCGAGATCTGGTTCCTGCCGGATGATATTGACGACGCCGGTGCGGAGCAGCGCGTGGTCGTCCACCACGAGGACGGTGGCGACGGCAGCCGCCTGAGTCGCCTCAGTCGGCATGAGCGGAGTTCCGCGGGATCGAGAACTGCGGCGGCTCCCACGCCAGCACGACTTCGGTGCCGGCGCGGGGCGCGGTGACGATCGTGAGCGACGCGCCAATCCGGTCAGCCCGCTCCTGCATGCTCGTCATGCCGAAGCCCTCGCCGCGCCGCTCCTTGGCGATGCCCCGACCGTCGTCTGCGACGGAGAGGCGGAAGCCGACGGCCCGCGTCGCCGACGCATGCACCGAGATCTTGCGCGCGCGAGCGTGGCGAACGGCGTTGGTAATCGCCTCCTGAGCAATGGCGGCGATGTCGCGCTCGACGCCCCCACCGAAGTCCGGCAGATCGTCGACGCGAAGGTCGATCGGGACATCTGTGGCACGGCGAGTGAGATCGACGATCCGTTCGAGCGTCTTCCGCAGGTCCTCGGGCTCAGCCGAGTGGGGCCGCAAGGCGCTGACCGACCGCCGCGCCTCGATGAGATGCCGTCGCGCCAGATCGATCGCGGTATCGAGGCTGCGTGCCACGACTGGCGGCGTGTCGGCGCCGCCGGCCGCGCGCCGCGCGGCCTGCAACTGCATGAGGATCGCCCCAAACCCCTGAGCGAGGGTGTCGTGGATGTCGCGGGCGATCCGGTTGCGCTCCTCGAGGACGGCCTGCCGTCGCTCTTCGAGTCGGGCTCGTTCGGCTACGCGATACTGATGAAGCGCGACCGTCCCCTGGCGTGCGATCGCCTCGACGACCGCCTTACGCCAGTGGCGTTCGCACTCGCTGCACGCTTTCGAACCGAGCGCAATCCATCCCAGGGTGCGCGTCGCCAGCACCAGCGGACCAACGATGATTGAGACGAGGCCGTGCTCGCGATTGAACGCGCGAACCGGTTCCGGAAAGCGGACGTCGTCTCCGGAGTACTCGACCGTCGCCAGGCGTCCCGCCTCGTCGGCGAGGAAGAACGCGGCCATCGCTTTCCGGGGCTCATCGAGCGACGACCAGTCGGGACTGCTACTGTTGATCAGACGGTCCTGCCACTGAAGCATCCAGAGGTCGCATCGCGCTCCCTCGTCGTCGAGCAGCCAGACGCCGCAGACCTCGCTTTCGCATTCCTGAACCAGAGTCCGAACGAAGGCCCGGAAGAAGCCGTCGACGCTGGCCTCGCGCGCGAGCAGATCGAGGGTGAGCTCCACGGCGTCGGATTGAATTCGCGCCATGCACTCAGCCCGACGGAGAATGTCGTCTCGGCTGACGGTCTCCTCGGACGCCGGAACGAGGACTTCTGATTCCACGCGGTGTCGCGCCTCCGTCAGCCATTATGCGACATCACCTCGCATCGGGTCCTCGGGCGAGCGGACGATGACCGCCTCGGCCAAAAGTCGCAGGCATCGCCCTACTTCCGTTCGGCGATCTGCGCCCTGAGACGCTCTTCCTGAGCGCGGAGCTCGGGCGTGTATTCCTTCCCGAAGTCCTCGGCCTCGAAAATCGGGCGAATCTCGAGCTCTGCGCCGCCGTCGAATGGAGCCTTCTTGAGCCAGCTGACGGCCTCGTCCATGGAGGCGACGCGCCACACCCAGTAGCCGGCGATGAGCTCCTTGGTCTCGGCGAATGGGCCGTCGATGACGATGCGCTGGCTGCCCGAAAAGCGGATGCGCTTGCCGCGGGAGCTCGGGTGCAGGCCTTCGCCGTCCAGCATCACACCGGCTTTGACCAGCTCCTCGTTGTACTTACCCATAGCCGCCAAGATCGCTTCAGTTGGCATCTCGCCGGCTTCCGATTCCTTGCTCGCCTTCACAATCACGATGACTCTCACGCTCAACCTCCTTGTTGACGCTCTCATTCCCCAGTCGAACGGCCGCGAGCCAGATCGACAGCCGCGACGCTGGCATGAATGGTCTCTTGGCTTCAATCGTTGCAGCTGAGCTCGCCGCGAGGTGATCGGCGCGGCGCCCGAGAAGCTGCACGCGGGTGGCCGCGAACGGGGCCGCCCCGTCGGGCGCGGAGCCGTCAGCCGTGACAAGCGCACTTCCGGCGAGCACCCGGCGGGGCTGTTCGCGGACAGGACCCGCCGACTAGCTTCTCGAAAAATTGGAGGCTGTTACTTGCCGGCGGCGCAGTCGTACTCGGCAGAGTGTTTCGTCGCGCAGGTCAACGCCGATCTGAATTGCAGTAAAGACGACTCCACGCTCTTCCGGCCGAGACGACGGGCGATCGGCTCGATGAACCATCCGATGAAGGGCGGGAATCCGCGGCTCAGTCCGAGGGTCTCTGTCTCCAGGTACACGCCGTCCTCGCGCTGGACGAACCAGTTGAACACTTGCGCGCGCCACAAGTAGCCGCTGTCGCGGCCGGCTGGCAGGAGCTCTTCGTTGCGGCTGCCGGCATTCTTGACTTCACGTATCTCGTCGGCCGTCGAAATCGAATAGACGCTGTGCTCGTTCGCCGCGATGTAGCGGATGGTCGAACGCACCTGAAGCACCGCCGTGATACCTGCCTCGCCTTCCTTCAACCGCAACGCCGTGCGATACGTGTCGCCCTCGTGTTCGAGCAGCTTCGCCGAGACGATGGCGCGGTAGATGGACGCGTACTTCTCGTAATCGCGGGACAGCTTCAAGACATCCTGAAGGCTGGCGCCGGGAAGGAAGGCAGAGGCAATCCAGTGATGAACGAGGCCGCCGGGCACGGAAATGATGCCGTCGTCGCGGCCGGGACGGGCGGCGATGACCCCGTCGGGCCGTGGCGCTTGTGGACCTCCCGCCCGGACCCTGGCGAGAAAAGCCTCTTCGGCCTGTTGCGCGTAATCCCTGTAAGCGGTCGCGGTCTGCTTTTGCAGGTCGGACTCTGCGTGCAACGGCTCACTGCTGATCAGTCCGATGGTGCACACCAGCATGATGAGCCCGACACGCGAATGACGCATCGAACTCAGCGTGACTGCAATCCCCGGCGCGGTCAAGCTGCACCATGGCGCTGTGGTGCAGAACCGGGCAATGCAGTCACACTCGCCAGGGCAGCCGCCATGATCAAGCCTGCGAGACGGTCGTGAGCGCGTCCGGCGCGATGAACTCGCGTTCGGGACACCGGACCGTCAGCACCGGGCATGGCGCCGTCCGGACGACGCGCTCCGCGACGCTGCCCATCAGGAGGTGGGCCATGCCGCCGCGTCCGTGCGTGCCCATGATGATGAGATCGACGCGGCTGGTCTTCGCATAGTCGCAAATCGCCGCCGCCGGCGATAGCGAGGACCGCACCACGGCCCGGGCATTCAACTGCCGCCGGTCCTCCGCCGTCAGCAGGGCCTCGACCCGCGCCCGCGCCGATTGTTCGAGCTGCGCCTGTTCATCGGCGGTGAACATGGGGATCTCGGTCGCGTAGCGCGCCGTCACGTCGTCGGCGACATGGAGCACGTGCAGCGTGGCGCTGTACTGCCGCGACAGATCCTGGCCGTAGGCCAGCGCCTTCGCCGCCGGCTCGCCGAAATCCGTCGCGACGAGCACGTTTTTCAGGATCACCATCGTGCGCCTCACTTTCGGATTAGATCACGAGGATTAGATCACGACCAGACCGAGCGTCAGGACGAAGGCCAGGGTGAGCGCCCAGCCTAGTCCACACACCGCCAGCGCGCGAGTCGTCGTTGTGTAGTCGAGCGCCTGCCGCACTGCAACAACCATTGCGAGCAGCATCCACACCGCGGTGAGCGCGAAAACTGGAGTGGTGAACGCGGGGGCGACGCCGATCACGCGGAGCATGCCAGGGGCCGACGCGAACCCCATCGTGCGCATCAGCTCGGTCACATCGGCGCGCGTCTGGACATCGGGCATGATTCGCACGCCGATCTCGTAGGTCAGCAGCGCCCACGCCGCCCAGGCCAGCAGCGCGAGAATGGCCATCATTGGTATCTGGGTCGCCGGAGCGCCGTAACCTCGAGCGCCCACACCGGCGGCTGCGGCCGACAGCAGGACAATGATTAGAGCCTGGCCGGTGCTGGACTTATCCGCCTCGACCTCTTCATAGGTGGCGGCATCCAGGACGGTCGCACCGATGATGCGGTGGATGAACTTCCACACGCAGGAGCGGACCGCAATCTCCGTACCGGACGCCTCGGCACAGGTTGGAAGCTGGACTGTTTAGGGGCTAGGTGCGTCGTTCTTCGTTCTTGGTGCTGGGCTTCGCGCTTGGTCCTTCGTGCGTTCCCCCAGACCCTAGCTCCCAGCCCCCGACGCTAGTGCTTTGTGAACGTCACCATCGCGCCGCCCTGCGTCGGCGCTGCGCCCATGGCGAATTTTTCGCGCCCGACGTGGAGAGTTACGGTTCGCCCGGCGGCGATGCCGATGCCGGCACCGACCAGTATGTCGCTGAGGTAGTGTTTGTTCGACGCCATCCGCGAGGCGCCGACGAAGCCGGCGAAGCCGAACGCCGGAATTCCGGCTTTCCAGCCGTAGTGCTGCTGGATAACCGTCGCCGTCGCAAAGGCGCTGGCGGTATGGCCTGACGGGAATGACAACCCGTTGCTGCCGTCTGGACGCTCGCGGCCGACGACGAACTTCGTACCTTGAACGATTGTCTGCGTCAGCACCTGAGCTCGGATGAGATCGCCGCCGAGCGAGGCCATCCCCGGGTTCCCGGTTGCGCGGCCGACAACATACGCTGCGATGCCGGCGCCTGCCTGAACCAGCACGCCGCCTCCGAAGTTCCCGACATCGGCGGAGCCTTTCGACATCCGCTCGTTCGTGTCTTCGACAGCCGCGTGATCGACTGGCCTGACGGCCAGGCCGGCCACGGCAAACACTCCCAGAACCTTCGCGGTATCGGTCGAGAAGAATCCGGTGAAGTCGTGCCCGATCGACTTGAAGATCGAGGGGTTGACCGGCTGCAACAGTTGCGGATCGACCTGCGTCTCACCAGCAGAACGAGTCGCCGGAAGCGTCGTGGCGGCAAGAGGCGAAGGTTTGTCGGAGATTCCAAGGGGCCCAGTCGTTTGGGCAGAGGCCAGACCGGTAGCTGAGATCGTCGCCAAGAGGACGACCGCGGAGATCTTCATCGTCGATCTTTCACGTAAAACAGGGTTGAAGGGGGAGGCGGTCTTGAGGCCTCCCTTGAGCGTTGATCTGTAGACGACCGACGGCCGCGTTTGGCCGGGCATCTCCCGTGTTCTCTGACTTTTATCCGTCGTCATCGCAATTTTCACTCGTACAAACCAACGCTTCGGCGCGACCACCCCAACACGTTAGGTTCGCTGCGCAGCGTGCGGCGGTTGAGGCACGATCCGAGGATGTCCGAACCACACTTCAGGCCCGCCAAGCCCGCCGACACCGATCGCTTGATCGAGATGATGCGTGACCTGTGGAATCACGACGCGGTCGCGTTCAACGAAGCGGCCTCGCGCCGCGGCCTCGACGTGATCTTTCGCGGAAATGCCAGCCCGCCGCCGGGACGCATCTGGATCATCGAACACGACGCGGCGCCGGTCGGTTATCTCGTGCTGACATCCGCGTTCAGTCTGGAGTTCGGCGGCTGGCACGCCTTCGTCGACGAGCTGTACATCCGTGACGGATTCAGAAGCCGCGGGTGGGGCTCACAGGCGCTGGACCTCGCCGTCGCGACCTGCCGCGAAGTCGGAATGTCGGCGCTTCTGCTCGAGGCCGATCTTCGCAACGATCGCGCGACGGCCCTGTACAGGCGGCGCGGCTTTCACGAGCACCGCCGCCGGCTGATGCGCCTCGACATCGTGCGGTAACGAACCGAATCGACACTTCTGTCCGACTCTGGCGCGTATGCGACGAGAATGTTTGAATCGCGGCCAGTCCCGGGCCGTTCGTGGCCGCCGGCTAGCCGCGCCTCCGCGGTCACCAGGGCCAATGCGACATTCATGTTCAAAACACCACCTGCTCCTACAATGATGTAGTCATCGGCCAACGCTGTGCTTCGGCGACCCTCGTGATTTTCCTCGTGAATTCGCCCGCCTCATCATCCCTGACGCTGGCACCGCTCTTGATAAAGCGTCGAGCACCCGATGCCGGCCCAGGTTCTATCGTTGATTCGGCTGCGACGCCTCACCGTCGCACGGATCGCCGCGACGGTGCTGCTGACGCTGGTGCTGCTACCGTTCACGGCACCGTTTTCGACAATCGACCTGGGCGAGATCGCGGGTGATACGCGGCTCCAGGGCGATCTGCTCTCGTCGTCGAAGACGGTGAAAGACGCCTCCGCCGACCTCACGCTCGCGGCCAGCCTGCACCTACTCGCCGGAAGCGGACCGGTTCACGTCGTGTGCGCCGGCGTCGAAGTCAGCCGCTCCACTCCGCAGTTCGTGCTGCGGTTGTGAACTTCCCGCACTCCCGCTGACAGTTTCCTGAGAAGACCATCGTAACGACCGCCGGGATCGAGGCGGCCTGAGCGAGCCGTGATTTTGCGCGGACTCGCGGAGATCACCATGCCTGTAACGTCGATTCGGGAGAGGTTTCTCTCCAACTTCCGCGATCCGATCATGCGGGGCAACGTCCTCGCGCTGGCGGGCGGCAAGCTCATTGGACTGATCCTTCTGCTCACGGCAATGTACCTGTACTTGCCGACGCCGCTGCACGCCGCAGACGGCCCGACGCCGGAAATCAATGCCATCAACACCATGTGGACGTTGCTGGCGGCGTTTCTCGTCTTCTGCATGCAGGTCGGGTTCGTCATGCTCGAGGCCGGCTTCGCCCGCTCGCGCGAATCGATCAACATCCTGGTCGAGGGCATCGTCGACACCTGCATCTGCGGTCTGACCTTCTGGGCCTGGGGCTTCGCCTTCATGTTCGAGCCCGGCAACGGGTTCATCGGGACCACGGGCTTCTTCCTGAACGGTCTGGCCGACACGTACGGCACGACCGGCGTTCCGTTGCTCGCCTACTGGGTCTTCCAGTTCGCCTTCGCCGATACCTGCTCGACGATCACGTCGGGCGCGATGGTCGGACGGTGCGGATTCATCGGTGACATCCTCTACAGCATCGGCGTGACCGGGTTCATCTACCCGATCATCGGCCACTGGGCCTGGGGACCGGACGGCTGGCTGGCGGTGATGAGCGTGCCGTTCCGCGACTTCGCGGGCTCGACGGTCGTCCACAGCATCGGCGGCGCGATTTCGCTCATCGGCGCCATCGCGCTCGGCCCGCGTCTCGGCCGCAAGTTCCGTCGCGACGGCGGCGGCCCGCCGCTGCCGCACAACATCATTCTCGGTGCGGTCGGCGGCCTGATCCTCTGGTTCGGGTGGTACGGCTTCAATCCGGGCAGCACGCTGTCGGCGCTCGACGTGCAGGGCATCGGCCGCGTGTCGTTCAACACGACGATGGCGGCGTGCTCGGCCGGTCTCACGGCGCTCTTCTATGCCTACATGCGAGTTCAGAAGTGGGACCTCGGCGTCACCACCAATGGCTTCCTCGCCGGACTAGTGGCCATCACCGCCCCGTGCTATTGGGTGAGCCCGACGGGCGCCTTCTTCATCGGCATCGTCGCCGGGTTCCTGGTGCTCTTCGCGACGGACGCGCTCGAGTTCCTGCGCATCGACGATCCCATCGGTGCGGTGCCGGTGCATCTGGTGTGCGGC
>JBKPSC010000508.1:0-7622 GCA_046734915.1 Acidobacteriota bacterium
GTGCCTGCCGGGAGCACGGGGAACCGATAGGTGCCCGCCTCGCCGGTGACGACCGACGGCGTCCCCGCGACGCCGGCGCCCTTGAGCGTCACCGTCACACCGGGCAGCACGCCGCCCGATTCATCGACCACCTTGCCGACAATCTCGCCGGTCGTCCGCTGCGCCTCGGCGGGAACGACCGACGCGAACAACACCAGCAACGCCGCCAGAAGGGAGAGGTGCTTCATAGTCGGTGTCCTCTTGAGCAGCTGCTTAGGAACAACCTTCGCGTCGTAACGCGATCCTCGTAGTGACCCGGCAGTGGTGGAACCCAGGGAGGGCGTGATTCCGCAGGACCGCAGGTGACGGGCCAGCGCTTTGACAAAATCAGAGCAGAATGGCCCCGAGCCAAGAGGCTGGCCACGGCTCCTCCGGCCCGGCTGCCACTGGACGACTGGCGCATCGCGCGTACCGACTGAGCCGGCGGCGGGAAGGACCATAGGGCTGAACAGCCAGCCAGACGAAAATTGCGGCAACACTAAGCCCAAAGAGTACGTGGCGTCAACGGAACATTTGTGCGAGCGATTAGAATGGAGGAAAGCACAGGGTGGCGACAACGGCACGAACTCAGCAGGTCGGAGCGCAGCGCGTGTTTGTCGTCGGTGCTGCCGCCGCGCTGATTGGGTATGCCGCCGCGGCCGCAGCCCAAAGCTCTCCGCGAGACTATCCACAGTGGCGGGGGCTGAACCGCGACGGCGCCGCCAGCGCTTTCTCCGAGCCAACGTCGTGGCCCGACACGCTGACCCGCAGGTGGAAAGTCGACGTTGGCGAGGGCTACGCGACGCCCCTGGTCGTTGCCGATGTCGTCTATGTCTTCACCCGGCGCAACGCGACCGAAGTGATGACGGCGCTCAACGCCGAAACTGGCAAAGAGCTGTGGCATACGAGCTACCCGGCCCCTTATGCGCCGGCAACTCTTGCCGCTGCCCACGGCGTCGGTCCGAAGGCCACTCCGCTCTTCCACAACGGCAGGCTGTTCACCCTCGGGATTACTGGCATTGTGTCGGCCTTCGATGCCGCAACGGGGTTGCTCGCGTGGCAGACGCCTGCGCCAGCCGAGCATCCCTCTTACGGCACCGCGGTGTCACCCGTGGGCGCAGGGAACTTGATCATCGTCCACCCGGGCAATCACGGCCCGTTGACCGCGTTCGACGCCAACACCGGCGCTGTCACGTGGGCCGGGAGTGATCGCGGCGCCTACGCATCGCCGATCATCGTGGAGCTCAGTGGAATTCGTCAGGTGGTGACGATGACTCAGGGTAGCGTTCTCGGTGTCGCTGTATCAGACGGCGCACGGCTGTGGGAATATCCGTGGCCGTCACGCACGACGCCGAGCGCCATCACGCCGACACTATACAAGGATACGCTGATCGTCAGCAGCCAGGACATGGGGGTGACTGCCCTGAAGCCGACCGTTCGCGGCGGCCGGTGGGTGATCGACGTCGCATGGGCGACCAGGGACGTCTCGCTGTTCCTGAGCAATCCGGTGATCGTCGGCGACACTCTGTTCGGGCTGTCAGAACGGGCGAGAGGGCAGTTCTTTGCGCTGGACGCGAACACCGGCATGATCCTGTGGCGCGGTCAGCCCCGTCAGGCGTCGAACACCGCCGTCGTGAAGGCCGGCAGTCTTCTCCTCTTGCTGGACGACGACGCCGAGCTGATTGTGGCGAGGAGCAGCAGGAGTGGATTCGAACCGTTGAAACGGTACACCGTCGCGGACAGTGCGACCTGGGCGCAGCCAGCTGTCTCTGGTAATCGAGTCTTCGTCAAGGACGTCGCGTCGCTTTCCTTGTGGACGTTGAATTGACGCACGACAGGCGCCACCTAAACAGCTCGGCACTGGCGCGTATCGCTGCAGTCACGGGCGCGGTCTTCGCCGCAGTCTCCTTTGGCGCCGCCTCCGGGCAGGCGCCGGACCGCGCCCAGCGGCGAGGTACGGGCGCCGCTCCGATGTTGGCGCCGGTGATCCTCAAGCGGCAGCTGAGCAACGGCCTCCCGGTGTGGCTGGTCGAGCAGCATGATCTGCCCGTCGTCCAGATCAGCCTGCAGGTGTTGACCGGGACCGACGACGATCCGCCGGGAAAATACGGGATCGCGAGTCTCACCGCGGCGATGCTTACGGAGGGCGCTGGCTCACGTTCTGCCGTCGATATCGCTGACGCACTCGACGCCCTTCTCGCCAATCTCTCCGCGTCGAGCGGTGCCGATGCCTCTTCCGTTCAGTTGCACGTGCCGGTCGAGAAGCTTGCCGAAGCGCTGCCACTGATGGCCGACGTCTCGCAGCGTCCGACGTTTCCGACGTCACAGCTTGAACGCGTGCGGCAGCGGCGCGTGATCACGCTGCGCAATGGGCGCGACGATCCCGACGCGGTCGCGGCGCTGGCGTTCGCCCGCGGCATCTACGGTCCGTCGCACCGGAACGCAGCGGCGCAAATCGGCAGCGTCAACGGCCTCGAGGGGTTGACACCGGAGGACCTCAAGGCGTTTCACGCGTCCGCCTACCGACCGGACAACAGCACATTGATCGTCGTGGGGGACGCGTCGCCGGATCAGGTGCTGCCATTGCTCGAAACGCACTTCGGCAAATGGCAGCAGGCGAGCGTGAAGGGCGTTGCACGGCAGGCAGCGCCGGACCTTCAAAAGCCGCCTCGCCAGCTGATACTCATCGACATGCCGAACGCGCCGCAGTCGCGGATTCTCGTCGGCGGCCTTGGGCCGTCGAACGCGATGTCGGATTTCTTTCCGATCCAGGTGCTGAACACGGTGCTCAGAAGTCGGCTCAGCTCGGGCCGGAGCCCGACCCTTCGCGACCACACCGCCGGTGTGCGGTCGGGTTTCGAGGTGGGCAGAGGCGCCAGGCCGTTCGTTGTGGCTACCGCCGCGCAAGCCGATCAGACAGCCGAATCGCTCCGCGAGCTGCTCAACGAGTTGACCGGCGTGGTCACGGAAGTGTCAGCGTCCGAAATCGCGCGGGCCAAAGACGAGATGGCGTTCCAGTTCTCAACGACGTTCGAAGCGACCGGACGCATCTCGAATCGGCTGCGAGCGCTGGAGTCGCTCGTGGTGAACGGGTTGCCGGATGATTACTACTCCACGTACGTGCCAGCGATTCAGGCGGTCAGCGCTTCTGACGTCCGACGGGTGGCGCAGCAGTACATTCAACCCGACCATCTCGTGATTGTGCTTGTCGGCGACCGTCAGATGATCGAGGCACCCATTCGCGCGCTGAATGTTGGACCCGTCAAGGCGGTCAACATCGACGATGTTGTGCGCTGAACTGGTCCGTTGTTCGCTTCATGTCCCGCACCTTATCGCTTCGTCCCTTCGTTCTTGTACACTCGCCCGCCCTTCATCACGAACACCACCCGGCGGACCGAGGTGATATCGTCGAGCGGGTTTCCGATCGTCGCGATGATGTCGGCGTCCATGCCGGCGGCGATCGAACCGATCTGATCCTGCATCCGCAGTGACTCGGCAGAGATCGACGTGGCGCTCACGATGGCGGCCATGGGCGGCTGTCCGCCGTCGCGCACACGATAGACGAGCTCTTCGTAGTTCCTGCCATGCGCGCCGGCCCCGCCGTCTGTGCCGAAGGTCATTTTCACGTTTTTCGCCAGCGCGCGTTTGAAGGTGTCGTTGCCGATCGGCAGCCCCTTCTCCATGAACGCGAACCCCTGCTCGGTGAAGTTCCCGCTCCCGAGATACTTGGCCTTGTTCTCGATGTAGTTGTGCAGCAGCAGATGGTTGTTGGAATCGAAGTAGATGCCGCGCTGAACCATCAGATCGAGCACCTCGTTGGTGAGACGGTTGCCGTGCTCGATGGAGGTGCATCCTGCCAGCACGGCGGCTTTCGCGCCCTCGGGACCTTGCGCATGCACGATCGAACGCTTCCCCAGCGCCTTTGCCTCGTCGCACGCCGCGCGGATCTGATCGTCGGTCATCGTCTGGGCGCCGCCGTCGCGGATGCTGGCCGTGGCGAAGATCTTCACGAAGTCGCCGCCGTCGGCGATCGCCTTGCGGATGAACGCGCGAATCTGCGAGGGATCGCCGGTCTGATCGGTGACCGAGCGCAGCGACGTGAGAATCCTCGGGCCGGGGATTCGGCCCTCGGCAATCCAGTCGCGCAAATCTTTGTCGAGCTCGGCGCCCGGGCTCTGAACGGTCGTGAACCCCGCCATGAACGTGTTGTAGGCGTTCTCCATGGCGTAGAGCATCGATTGTTGCGCGGTCTCGCCGACCGTCTGACTGTGGACCTTGCCGGTCTCGCGATCGAAATGCGTGGCGATGTGCGTGTGCGTGTCGATCCAGCCGGGCATCACCGTCAGGCCGCGCAGATCGTAGGTGGCCTCGGCAGCGCCCGGGTCGATCCGGACGATCTTCGAGCCCTGGACGACGAGCGCGACGTCGCGCAGGACCGCGCCCTTTCCGTCGAGCACGGTCGAGGCCCGAATCACGACAGGTTGCGGTTGGCCCTGCGCCGCGACAGCCGCTGGCAGAAAGAACGCCGCCGCAACGAATGTGCGAATGCGATGCATCGGACCCTCCCTTTGGACAGACGGCGAGTCAGGCCGGGTTAGAAGTCTACGCGAATCGCACGTCTCGCACGCCACTCGGGAGGGCGATACAATAGGCCGCCTGATTCAGCCGCGGGAGGTGTCAATGAAACTCACGCTGACGGCATGTGCCACCGTCGTCGCCGTTGTCACCGTCACCCAGATGGCGATCGCGCACCACTCCTTCTCGGCGGAGTTCGACGCCGACAAGCCAATCAAGCTGACCGGGACGGTGACAAGACTCGAGTGGACCAATCCTCACACCTGGTTCTACATCGACGTCACCGGCGACGCCGGCACGGTCACGAATTGGGCCCTGGAGATGGGCAGCCCGAACGGCCTGATGCGAGCTGGTTGGACGCGAAGCTCGATGAAGATCGGGGAGCTCGTCACGGTCGAGGGCTTCCTGGCGCGCGACAAGCCCAATGTCGGGAACGCCAGGGTGGTGACGCTCACGAGCACAGGTCAACGGCTGTTTGCGGCCTCGAGCCAGGGGCAATGAGACTGAGCGCCGATCTACGAGCGATCCTCAAACGCACAGCGCTGACCCTTGGTTTCGCCGCGCTTGCGGCGCCGCTGGCCGGTCAGTGGGTGAGTCACCCGACGCGAGGACTGCCGCGCACTGCCGATGGCAAGCCTGATCTGTCTGCGCCGGCGCCACGCACGCGCGACGGACAGGTCGACCTCTCCGGTATATGGCTCCCCGAGCGCGATCCGAGGGGAACACCCGGCGGAATCGAAGGTATTGTCGCGCCGAGGTACTTGATCAACATCATGGCGGACCTCAAGCCCGACGAGGTGCCGTTTCAACCCTGGGCGGAAGCGCTCTACAAGCAGCGTGGGGCGAATCTTTTCAGGGACAATCCGATGATCCGGTGTCTGCCTGCGGGCGTGCCGCGTCTCGACGCGTATACGCACCCCTACAAGATGGTTCAGACGCCCGAGCTCATCGTCGTCCTGTACGAGTCTCAGACCACGTTCCGGCAGATCTTCGTCGACGGCCGCGCGCTGCCGAACGATCCCGAGCCGAGTTGGATGGGGTACTCGGTCGGCAGGTGGGACGGCGATGTGCTGGTTGTCGAGACCGCCGGTTTCAACGACCAGACCTGGCTGGACGGGTCCGGCCATCCGCACTCGGAAGCGATGCGCGTGACCGAACGCTTCCGACGCGTGAACGTCGGCCGCATGGACATCGACATCACCATCGACGATCCGAAGGCCTACACGAAGCCGCTGAAGTACACGCAGCCGCAGATCCTGCTTCCCGATACCGAGTTGCTCGAATACATCTGCGCCGAAAACGCCAAGCAGGTTGGCCCGGATCGCTGACCCGGGTGCGTCGACCGTGGCCCATTCCTCAAGGTTTGCGATTCAGTCTCTCATCTGACAACAAAATGGTTCGGTAGAGGACTTCGGCGCCGTTGGCGACGTCGTCGGGTGAAGAGTACTCGCGTGGCGAATGCGAGATCCCGCCGCGGCTGGGTACAAAAATCATGCCGATGGGCGCGAGATGCGCAATATCCTGCGCGTCGTGGCCGGCACCGCTGGGGAGGTCCAGCGCAGTGTAGCCGGCCGCGCGCGCGGCGGTGCGAATGTCGCTCTGAGTGGCGGGGTCGGTCAGTGCCGGCTCGCTGGCCTGCAGCGGGGCGCAAACGAGCCTGACGTTTTCTTCCAGTGCAATTTGTGCGAACCGCGTTTCGATACGTCTCCAAATATTCTGAACTTTGGCTGCGTCGAGATCGCGGAGCTCGATGGGAAACTCGACGCGCCCTGGAACGACATTGCGCGCGCCGGGCTCGACGCGGACGTAGCCAACAGTGCCCACCTGACGCCCAGCTTCCGCCCCAACCTCTTCGCGCACAGCCAGCGCAGCGCGGGCCGCGGCGGCCAGCGCGTCCTGGCGGCGATCCATCGCTGTGGTACCGGCGTGGTTGGCGAAGCCCGTGGCGGTGCAGCCCCACGCGCGAATGCCGACGATGCCCTGCACGATGCCGATCTGAATCTTGCGTTCGTCGAGCACGCCGCCCTGTTCGATGTGCAGCTCGAGGTAGGCCGCCAG
Source organism: Acidobacteriota bacterium (assembly GCA_046734915.1). Taxonomy (GTDB): domain Bacteria; phylum Acidobacteriota; class Vicinamibacteria; order Vicinamibacterales; family CAVVIG01; genus VFZL01. The sequence continues at coordinate 6,652 of JBKPSC010000508.1, forward strand.
CGAACCCGGCTTGATGCGAGCGTCGGCGAGACGCGCGGGGTCTTGTCCGTAGCGCCGCAGCCAGTCTGCGAGAGTCTTTCCTTCGTCGTCCTTGCGGTCTAGCACGTCGGCTGAAAGGAGTCCGGCGGCCGCGCTCGAGCCGAGCAAACCCTGGTTGAAGTGATTTCCTTCCTCATTCGTCCAGATCACCGTTTCCAAATGGATGGCGCGTGGTGATTTGTCCGTCGTTGAGCGCACGGATCACCTCCAACGCCCCGAGTGAACCGACAGGCCCGTCGAAATTCCCGCCGTTCAGGACGGAGTCAATGTGCGAGCCGAACAGGAGCACCGGGAGATTCTCGTTGCCGGGCCGTCGGCCAAAGATGTTTCCAGCGGGGTCCACGCGGACCGTCAACCCTGCCTCACGCCAAAGCTGCATCAGCCACGTGCGTGCGGCAAGATCGGCTTCGGAAAAGCCGATGCGGGTCACGCCGGCTTCAAAGCCGGCGCCAGCGGGACGGCCGAATTCGGAGAGCTTCTCGATGGTGGCCCACAAGCGCTGTTGGTTCACGTGGCGCTCGGAGGACTGCCCGTGAGCGAGCACACCCACGTACAGGAACGCCGTCACGGCAACGAGCCAGCGAGATTTCATGAGTGCGCTACCGGAATTGGATAAGAATCATACCCGCAAATGAGCCGCTCCCATTGGTCTGCGGTCGCCTTCTGAGCCTCCAACGGACCGCCGTAGCAGAGAAAATCACGATTGGATGTTGAACGTTGCGAGCGACAAAAGCACTCGGGATTCATCTCCTGGCATTCCTGATTCCGGCCGGCGTCTGCGCCGCGGGGCAGGCGGAGCCTGCTGTGGCGAGCGTGCACACGTCGGGGACGTCGAGCAATTCGAGCAGCGACGATCCTGCAGAGCCCGTGGCCCCCGAGGTCATCTCGCGCGGCGAGAACGGCCGCATTGTCGTGCGCGCCACGAGACTCGT
>JBKPSC010000509.1:0-6033 GCA_046734915.1 Acidobacteriota bacterium
GGCACTGGAATACCTCGAGGGTGTGCTGCCGCCGGCGATCCGGGAACGGTTGTGGCCGTTTCTCGACAGTGGCCGGCCCGTGCCGCGTGTCGAGCGGCCGCGCGAAAAAATCCTCGAAGATCTGTTGCACCTCAACGCGACCATTGCTATCAATCTCGAAGAGCTCAGCGCCCAGGACGACGTCAGGCGCGACTCGGACCCCGGGGAGCCGCCGCCCGAATCCGGCATGAGCAAGAAGGACTGATGCTACAGCACGCCAAGCTCGTCGTCCGACGGGCCGACTCGTCGCTGCGCTCGCAGACTGACACCGGGACGGCGTCCGGTCGGCTGCCAGACGAGCTCGTCTCGGATCAGGTGCGACGGCTGGCGCTTTTCGCCGCAATCGGCGCCGGACTGTGGTCGTTCGGCCTGCTGATCGAGCTCGTGCTGCTCCCGCTGACGCTCGACAAGGCGGTGCCATCCCGCATCGGCGTCGGCATTGAGATCGTCGGCGTGCTCGTCTCGCTGGCGATGTTTGCCTACGTCCGTTGGTCGACGCACCCACCGGAAGTGAAGCGATCCGTCGGCCTCATATATTTCGTCGTGAGCGCGTTCGGCGTGGCCCTGCTCAACACCTGGGCCGAGCTGCCGATCATGGGGCGAAACCAGTACCTGTCGTGGATCACGATCGTCATCCTCCTGTTCGCGATGATCGCCCCTGCGCCGCCCAGGCAATTGCTGGGCGCGTCACTCATCGCGGCAAGCATGGATCCGCTGGGAATCTGGCTGGCGTATTTGCGCGGCGCGCAGGTGCCGTCCGCCGCCTTCACGGCGGTCCTCTACCTGCCCAACTACATCTGTGCGGTCGTCGCGGTGCTGCCGTCGTTGATGCTGCACCATCTCGGCAAGCGACTGCGACAGGCTCAGGAGCTCGGGAGCTACCGGCTGACCGAGCGGCTGGGACAAGGCGGCATGGGCGAAGTCTGGCGCGCCGAGCACCGCCTGCTCGCGCGGCGAGCCGCGGTGAAGGTCGTTCGCCCGGACGTGCTCGGCATGTCGAATGACGAAGAGGCGAAGCGGATCCTGCGGCGCTTCGAGCGCGAGGCGCGGGCGACGTCGAGCCTTCAATCACCGCACACGATTCAGGTCTTCGACTTCGGCATCACCAACGACGGCAACTTCTACTACGTGATGGAGCTGCTCACGGGCCGCGACCTGGAATCGCTCGTGCGCGAGTTCGGGCCTCTCTCGCCGGATCGGACGATTTATCTGATGCGGCAGGTCTGCCACTCGCTGGCCGATGCGCATGCGCGCGGCCTGGTGCACCGCGACATCAAGCCCGCCAACATCTATGTCTGCCGCATGGGCCTCGAGTACGACTTCGTCAAAGTGCTCGACTTCGGACTGGCGAAGCTCCCCAGCCGCGCGCAGCGGCGTCAGACAATGATGACGCAGGACATGACGTCCGGAACGCCGGCCTACATGGCGCCCGAGGTGATTCTCGGGGACGCGGACGTCGATCGGCGGGCCGACGTCTACGCCGTAGGTTGCGTCGCCTATTTCCTGCTGACCGGTCAGCTCGTCTTCGAGGCCGACAACCCGATGAAGATGCTGCTGCAGCACGTCAACGCCACGCCGGTTCCTCCCTCCCAGCGCAGCGAGATGCCCATCCCGGCGGAGCTCGACGCCGTCGTCATGTCGTGCCTGGAAAAGGATCCCAACAAACGGCCGCAGAACGCCGAGGAACTGTTCCGCATGACCTGCTCGTGCATGATGAGCAGCCGCTGGAATCCGGATGCGGCACAAGACTGGTGGAGCACCCACCTGCCTGAACTCACGGGTCCCCTGTCGCTCGAAGTCGTCGACGTCGAAGTCGTGGACGCGCGTGAATCGGCGGCGGCGATCGGCTAGCGTTGACGATCGCCACGACTCGGCCCGCAGGATCGAGCGCCTATTGCGTTCGAGAGGCGGCCGATACGCGCATCGGCGTCGGATTGTGGGCGCGGAAGCGTGCCCACGCGACGCGTGCGCCGAGCAGTACCGCGACGAGCGCAGCGTACCTGAACGGACTGCTGACGTCGGCCTTGACCAGCCACCAGTAGTGGACCACGGCCGTAATGCCGGCGACGTAGACCAACCGATGCAGCGCCTGCCAGCGTCTGCCGCCAAGGCGGCGGATCATCCCCGCCGTCGACGTTACGGCAAGCGGCAGCAGGAGCATGAGAGTCGTGAACCCGATGGTGATGAACGGACGCTTGTAGATGTCCTCGCTCACCGAGACGAGCAGGTTGCGCACGGTGCTCAGGGCGACGATGCCGTCCGGGAAATCGAGTGCCGCGAAGCGATCCACGATGACGTAGATCAGGAAGTGCAGCGACCCGTAGAAGAACGCGTAGAGGCCGGCCATCCGGCGGAACCTGATGATGGTGTTCCAGCCGGTGACGCGTCGGATGGGGGTCAGCGCCAGCGTGATGCAGATGAAGCGGAGCGCCCAGATTCCCGTTTCGTTGGTGATGTCGCTGAGCGGGTTGGCGCTCAGATTCCCGGTCAGGCCCGCCCAGATGATCCACCCAAGAGGCCCGAGGCCGGCGGCGAAAGCCGCCGGCTTCAGGACCCACTTGACGACAGACGGGGACATGACCTGCAGCGGCTCCGCGGCTAGTAATACTTCTTCAAGTCCATACCGGCGTACATGCTGGCCACCTGGTCGCCGTAGCCGTTGAACATAAGCGTCTTGCGCCGGAAGAACTCGCCGATGCGCCGCTCCGAGGCCTGCGTCCAACGCGGGTGATCCACGGTCGGATTGACGTTGGAGTAGAACCCGTACTCGGACGCCTGCATTTCCTGCCAGGTGTTCAGCGGCTGCTTCTCGGTGAACCTGATCTTCACGATCGACTTGATGCCTTTGAAGCCATACTTCCACGGCACGATGAGGCGCAACGGGGCGCCGTTCTGTTTGGGAACCACTTCACCGTAGAGTCCGACGACGAGAATCGTCAGCGGATGCATCGCCTCGTCCATGCGCAGGCCTTCGGTATACGGCCACCGCAGGACAGGCTGCCTCACACCCACCATCGTCGATGGATCGTATTGCGTCTCGAACTGCACGAACTTGGCTTTGCCAGTCGGCTCGGCTTTGCTCAACACTGATGACAGCGGGAAACCGACCCAGGGCATGACCATCGACCACGCTTCGACGCAGCGATGGCGGTACACGCGTTCCTCGAGCGTGATGCCTTTCAGCAGGTCCTCGAGCTGATACGCTGCCGGTTTCGCGCACTCACCCTCGATGACGACCTTCCACGGCTCGGTCTTGAGCGACTTGGCGTAGATCGAGGGCGATTCCTTGTCGGTGCCGAATTCGTAGAAGTTGTTGTAAGTGGTGATCTGATCCCACGTGTTCAGCTTCTCGTCCGGAGTGCTCAACGGGCTCTTCGTGACGTTCTCGAGCTTGCGGCCATGGGGTGCAGGCTGAGCAGCCTCGAGCACAGCGCTCGAGCTACCGAAGACGCCGACGCCGGCCGCGGCAGCGGCCGCGGTCCCAGCGGCGTTCCGGATGAACTCACGGCGGTTGAGGTAAAGCTTCTTGTCCGTGATTTCCGAGCTGCGGATATCGGACGCGGGTTTGATCAGCATAGGTGGCCTTGCCGAGTTGGACGCCGGGCTACCGGCGCAGGTTACGCAGTCGCCCTCCCGGAACTGCGTTCATTATAAGTGACATACGGAAAGGGGTGCCGGCCGGATTGGAGTCGGCCGTGGTACCCTGCCCGCAGATGTCCCCAGCCGATCCTGACGCCGTCGCCGCCGAGTACTTGCGTCTGATTTCGCTCGCTGTCCACGAGATGCGCACGCCTGCCTCGGTCGTCGGCGGGTACTTGCGGATGCTCCAGAACGACAAGGGGATGCCGCTCGGCGAGCGTCACCGTCGGATGGTCGACGAGGCCGAGAAATCATGCGTCCGGCTGATCGACCTGCTGGCGGAATTGAGCGATCTCGGCAAGCTCGATGCCGGGACAGCGGCCGTCAAGACGGAAGCCTTCGATGTTTTCGAGCTGCTGCGCAGCGTTGCCGCCGAGGCCCCTCCGGTCACGGACCGGCAGGTCTACTTGGAGACGCGCGGCGCTGCCGAAGGCGGACCGATTTGCGGCGACCTGACGCGTCTGCGTGCGGCGCTCAGCGTCGTGGTCCGCGCGGTGATGCGAGAGCAGCCCTCGGAGACGCGAGTTGTCGCCGACGCTCAGCGCCTGACGATCGAAGGCCGGCCAACGGCCCGGCTCATTGTGGCGCCGGAAACGGATCTCGGGCGCGCGGGAACAGCGCCACCAGCCGAGCTCGACGACCGCCGCGGAGGATTGGGTCTCGGTCTGCCAATGGCGCGACGCGTCATCGCGCGGCACGGCGGCAGCATCTGGTCGCCGGCGACCCAGGATGGCGAGGAGCTCCCGATCGGATCCCGCGGCGCCATCCTCGTCTCACTGCCCTTGTCGAATTGACCGCGTGAGGGATCGAATTAACGAACGTCCCGCCAGGTCCGTCCTGACGCAATCTGCCGTGCAAAGCACGCGCGCGCCCGAGCGTAGGCCTGGCTGAGCGCGCCGGCCGACAGCGGCCGCTCGAGCTCCGCGTCTGACGGGCAGGGGCCGCGGGCATCTGACTCGTTCGGCCGCGGATCGGAGAAGAAGAGCGCCGCTCCCTCACGCACCCAGCGTGGACGGTTCGCCAGTTGCGCATCGAGCCAGCCGTGCACGATCTCGCGGCGGAGCACCCGCTCGAGCACTCCGCGCTGCTCCAGCTCGTCGAGCGGCATGAGGTGGATCTGACCGTCGACGAGGGCCGCCAGGGTGAACCAGTCGCGCCCCGTCGCCCGCTCGTATTCGCTGCTCGAGCCGTGCACCTGGATCGGCAACGGCGCGGGCGGCACGATTTGCAGCAACGACGCGAGATCCGCGCGCGCCCGCGCCGTCAGCGCTTCCAGTGCATTCGAGGTCCGAGCGGCCGGCGTGGGAACGGCAGCTGGCGGAGGCGACGAAGTGCCGCTCGTCCCGACTGGTACATCCGGCGCGGCCAATTCGATGCTGCTGATCGTCGTGCCGGGATAGTACCTTGCCAGCAGCGCATCGGTCGATTCGCCGACGGCGGCCAGCCGGGTGGCGCCGATCACACACATGCCGACGCCGTGTCCGTAGCCGCGGCCGGAGAATCGATAGACCATGCCCGTCTTTCGCATCTCGAAGGCCGTGCTCTTGAGCGACTGGGCGCCGATCGCCATGCGGAAATCCTGGCTCGAGACCCGCGACGGCGTGAGGCCGTCGACGGCGAGTCCGGTCACGCGCCCTGATTCGTCGCGGGCGAGAATCCGAACCGCTTTGAGCGACCCGCGGAAGCCCGAGGCCGTCAACGCGCGCTCCACGTCGGTCGCGCGCAGTTCAATGGCCCATTCGGGCGTCCCACCGCACCCCTCATCCCGCTTCGACGGCAGGTACGGGACATCCTCGGCATCGGGCCAGACAGCCGACGGCACCTCCGTATGTCCACCACACGACGCGCTGTAGTAGACCGTCGCCAAGCCGCCTTGCCAGGTCAGAACCCGCCCGGCCGTTCGCGTCGCCGCCTGTGTCGTGGCATCGGTCGGCGTCCGCAAGACTTGACAGTGCGTCTGGTCGCACACGTCGAACCCTTCGGTACGGTGTCGTTCCAGGTTCTTGAGCGCGTAGGTCCGGATGGCGATTGCCAGCGCGTCCAGAAGGGCCGGGGGGCTGTCGGGCATCGCCTCCCCCACCAGCACGCCGGCCACGTACTCCTCGATTGGAATCGCACGAATCGTGTACGTGCCCTGGCGCGCGACCCCGACTCGAATCGTCCGAGGCCCGCCGACAACCGGGCGGACCGGTGGCGGCGCGGGACGCACAGTACGCTGAGGTTGCGCGCCGACGACGACCGCGAGCAGCAGTCCAAGAATCGAAACCGATGCGAGCCGCCGGAGCGAAGTGGTCGTCACGACAATTCCAGAAACGCGCGAACGCCGTCCCAGATTCGCGGCAGGCTGGCGACCAG
>JBKPSC010000510.1:0-11249 GCA_046734915.1 Acidobacteriota bacterium
GGAGGAAGTCGGCCTGCCGATGCCGAATTTGTATGCGGACCGGCAGAAGTCGCCGCTGGCCAGATCGGGTCTCGGACTCAGAGGCCAGCTTCCGCGACGAGCCGTTTGAAGGCGGTGTGCAGAAGTGGCCCGGTCTCCGGACCCGGCGAGCTGATCTCGCCGTAGTGACGCTCTGACGAGCCGTACAACCACGGTGCACGATCGTCCCACTCGGACTTCGGGATGATGTAGCCGACTTCGTCGTTGGCGAGGCCGAACAGGAACTTGATCCGCCCGGGCATCAGATCGCGGATCGGCGGGACTTCCTGTGGCGTCACTTCGAAGTCGGCGCCGTCGGGATGGGCGATACCGCCGTTTGCGATCTCCGGGTAGAGCTCGCCAGGAATGCAGGCGATGCTCGCCTCGCCGAGGGTGATGAGCGCGATCTCGCTGCGGATATGGTTCCACCTTGGTTGGCCCCGGTCGATCGTTCCGACAGCCGATGCGAGCCGGAAGAGCGGGTTGTCAAGCGCGAGCTCGATCGTCCGCGCGGTGACGGTGAGCCGTGGCGTCGTCTCGGGCACGGGCTCGGCGGCGAGTGCCTTCAAAATTGTGCTGGCCAGCCGTCTGCCGACCGCCCGCGCTTTCTGGTGCGACGGCGGCTGATAGATCTGCCGGTCAAACGGATCCACGACGCCAGTCTCGGGATTGGTTGTCATCAAGCCGCCGATGGCGCCGTTCACATACACATGGATGCCGCCAAGGCCGGCGACAGGCGGCAGGCTATCGACAGAAATGCCGCGCTCGAGCGCCGTTCGCAGGTACCCGGGAAAGTCGGATGTGATTTCGGTGTTGTCGGCCCAGAGCGTCTCGGGATGGTCGGCCCAATTGATGACGCTGCCGATGGTCGAGCCGTCGGGTCGCGTGAAGTGCATCATGCGGAGTGTTGCGTCGAAGACCTGCGGGTCGCGGCTGTCGGCAACCAGGCCTTCGGGCGCCAGCGGAATCTCGAGCAGCGACAGTCGCGTGACGCTGAGATCGGCAGCGGCCGCCACCGCGGCGCGAGCCGCGGACTCGATGACGCGCCGGCGGTACGCGGCGTCGACTCCGCTGAATCCGGCGCGCGGACCCCAGAGCCCCATCAGATCGGGCGTGGAATGGTTGTGGGTCGACGCGACGACCAGGTAATCGAGCGGCGTCGAGTCCGCGACGCGGCGCCTGATCGTGACGACATCGTCATGAAAGAGGCCGATGGCGTCGAGGACCACCAGGCCCACGCGGTGCTCGCCATCGTCCACGACCGCCGCCACTGCCCACAGGTCGTCGTGCACTGCGGTCGCGCGCCGTCCGGTGGCGAATCCGGCCAGCCAGACGGTGCGAGAGAGATCGGGCGTGATGGTCTCTCGCCCGAACCCAACGCGCAGCGCATCGGAGCGTCCGCCGTCGCGCGGTCGCAAGCGGATGTCGACGGTGTAGCCGCGATTGCGATCGCGAGTGTGCCAGAGGATCCACGTCGTCGCCACAGCGGCGACGACCACGAGCACCACGAGCGCGCGATTGATGAAGCGGGGCATGGACTGCCTGAGGTCTTAAGTCTTATGTCTTGAGTCTTAGGCCTGGAGCCTGGAGCCCAGAGCCTAAGGGATTTCCACAAGCAACTTGCCGGTGGTCGCCCGGCTCTCGAGCGCCCTGTGCGCCTCGGCAACCTGCGCGAGCGGGTACTTGCGATCGATCTTCAGCCGAAGCGAACCATCGGAGACACCACGGAGGACGTCGCGGGCTCGCCACAGCAGCTCTTCTCGGGTCGCCACGTGGTGGGCGAGGGTTGGACGCGTCAGGAAGAGCGATCCCTTGCTGTTGAGCGTGGCGGGATCGAAGGGTGGAACCGCACCGCTCGACATGCCGAAGAGCACCATCGTCCCGCGCGGACGCAGGCAGCTGAGGCTCTTATCGAAGGTGGTCTTGCCGACCGAGTCGTACACGACGTCCACGCCGCGTCCGTTGGTGAGCCTCTTCACCTCGGCCTCGAAGTCCTGTTCGGTGTAGCGAATGATCTCGTCTGCGCCGTTGTCGCGGGCCAGCCTGGCCTTGGCCTCCGTGGACACCGTGCCGAACACGCGTGCCCCGATTTCCTTGGCCATCTGGACGACCAGGAGCCCGGCGCCGCCCGCCGCCGCGTGCACGAGGCAGGTGTCGCCGGCCTTGAGCGCGAAGCTGGATCGCGTCAGGTAGTGCGCGGTCATGCCCTGGAGCATGGCGGCGGCCGCCTGCTCGAAGGTAATGCTGTCCGGCAGTTTGACAAGTGATGCCGCCGGCACGACCGCGTACTGCGCGTACGACCCGCGCGACATGGCGTAGGCGACCCGATCGCCCACGCTCACTTCCGTCACCTCGGGCCCGATGGCTTCGATGGTGCCGGCGCCTTCATTGCCGAGCGCGGTTGGCTGTTCGGCCTTGTACGCCCCGGTGCGGAAGTACACGTCGATGAAGTTGACACCGGCGACGGCCAACCGCACCAGGGCCTGGTTGGGGCCGGGAGCCGGGGTGGGCACCTCTTCGAGTCGCATCGACTCGGGGCCGCCGTGCTGGTGCACGCGAATCGCTTGCATCTGAGTCCTCCGGTCGGAGAAACGAGACCTGAACGGTCAATGTTAGCGTCATCGTCGTTCCGAACGGTCAGCCGGCCAAGATCTGGTGCTGGCGCGCAACGCACGGCCTCAGGTATGCTGGCGCTCCCTCACGGAGAGGCGTGCGCCGCGCCTCGTGTTTCGGTCGGTTCGCACCTGGAGGTGGACCGTGTCCGTCCGCATCGGCATTACCGTCAACGGCCGTCGGTTCGACCGCGAGGTGGAACCGCGCGTGCTCCTCGTTCATTTTCTCCGCGACCTCGGTGGTATGACCGGCACCAAGGTCGGCTGCGACACGAGTCAGTGCGGTGCGTGCACCGTGCTCATCGACGGCGTCGCCGCCAAGGCCTGCACGTGTCTGGCGGTGCAGGCCGACGGCGCAGACGTGACGACCATCGAGGGGCTCGCCCCTCCCGGCGGGCTCCATCCTCTTCAGGAAGCGTTCTGGAACAAGCACGGGCTGCAGTGCGGTTTCTGCTCGCCAGGGATGATCCTGGCGGCGCACGAGCTCCTGCGAACGAATCCCACTCCCTCGGATGCCGAGATCCGCCATGGGCTGGCCGGCAACATGTGCCGCTGCACCGGTTATCAGAACATCGTCCGGGCGGTTCGTGAAGCCGCCGACATGGGCGCATCGACTCGGAGGACCGCATGAGCACCAGGATCTTCGGCTCGGGTATCAGGCGCCGGGAAGACCCGCGGCTCATCACCGGTGCGGCGACTTACACCGATGATCTGGTCGTGCCTGACATGCTGTACGCGGCGATGCTGCGCAGCCCGCACGCACACGCGCGCATCACGCGCATCGATACGAGCGCCGCCCGCAAGGCGTCGGGAGTGGCGGCTGTCTACACCGGCGCGGATATCGATACCTTACAGCCCTCACCGTGCGCGTGGCTGGTGCCCAACGCCAATCTCAAGATTGCCAAGTACTCGTGCATCGCTCGCGACGTCGTCCGCTACGTCGGCGACATCGTCGCGGTCGTCGTTGCCGAAAGCGTCGCACAAGCCTACGATGCGATCGATCTCATCAATGTGGACTACGAGCCGTTGCCTTGCGTGCTGGATCCACAGAAGGCGGTGGCGCCGGGAGCGCCGCGACTTCACGACGAGATCGAAGGCAACGTCGCGTTTCATTGGACGGTGGCCGGCGGAGACGTCGACGCCGCGTTTGCCGCTGCCGAACTCGTCGTCACCGAGCGCATCCATCAACAGCGGCTCATTCCGACGGCGATGGAACCGCGTTCTGCGTTGGCAAAGTGGGCCGGCGCATCGGGCGAGCTCACTCTCTGGAATACGACGCAGAACCCGCACATCTTGCGCTTCCTCACGTCGGTCGTGACTGGAATTCCCGAAGACAAGCTGCGCGTGATCGCACCCGAAGTGGGCGGCGGATTCGGCTCCAAGATTGCCGCCTACCCGGCTGACTTCCTGACGGTGTTCTGCTCGCGTGAACTGAATCGACCGGTGAAGTGGACCGAGACGCGAAGCGAGAACTACCAGGCGACGACTCACGGGCGTGATCACATTCAGGAAATCGAAGTCGCTGCACGCAAGGACGGCAAAATCCTCGGCCTGCGGGCCACGTCGTGGTCGGCGATGGGCGCCTACCTGTCGACCGCCGCGCCGGGTATTCCCACCATCCTTCACGGTCTGATGCTGTCCGGCCCCTACGATATTCCGGCGCTCAAAGAGGATGTGTACGGCGTCTACACGAATGCGACACCGGTCGAAGCGTACCGCGGTGCCGGACGCCCTGAAGCCACGTTCATCATCGAGCGAATGATGGACAAGGTGGCCAAGACGCTCGGCCTCGATCCGGTGGCCGTGCGGCACAAGAACTTCATCCCCAAATTCGACAACGGTCACGCCGTCATCACCGGCCTGACCTACGACAGCGGCGACTACCCCGGGATCCTGAACAAGCTCGCTGACCACGTGCAATACGACGATTTGCGCCGGCATCAGAAGGACGCTCGCGCTCAGGGAAAGGTCGTCGGAATCGGCGTGGGGACGTACGTCGAGATTTGCGGGCTCGGGCCGTCGCAAGTCGCCGGGGCGGTTGGATTCCAGGGCGGTCTCTGGGAGAGCGCAATCGTCCGCGTGCACCCGACCGGGAAGGTGAACGTCTATATCGGTGCTTCGCCGCACGGTCAGGGCGAGGAAACGACGTTCGCCCAGCTCGTGGCCAATGAAATCGGCGTGGGCGTCGACGATGTCAAGGTGATTCACGGCGATACCGAGGCGACGCCGATGGGGTGGGGCACTTACGGCAGTCGGACGACAGCCGTCGGCGGCGCGGCGCTGATTCTGGCGGCGCGCAAGGTCAAGGAAAAGGCCAAGCTCGTCGCCGCGCACCTACTCGAGGCGGCCGTCGAAGACATGGACTACTCCGACGGCCGCTTCTTCGTGAAAGGCTCTCCAGATAGGGGGAAGACGATCCAGGAGATCGCGCTCATGGCGAACGTCTCGTGGAACATGCCGCCGGGCGTCGAAGCAGGGCTCGAGGCGTCGATGTTCTACGACCCGCCCAACTTCACCTATCCGTTCGGCGCCCATCTGGCGATGGTTGAAATCGATCCGGAGACCGGCCGCGTCGACCTCAAGCGCTACGTCGCCATCGATGACTGCGGCCCGCAGATCAATCCGGTGATTGTCGAGGGACAGGTTCACGGCGGCGTCGTACAAGGCTTCGGCCAGGCGCTCTGGGAAGAAGCCGTGTACGACGACAACGGGCAGCTGCTCACCGGCTCGATGCTCGATTACGCAATTCCCCGGGCCGATGTCTTACCGGAGATCGAAGTGCTGTCCACGGTGACACCATCACCGCATCATCCGCTCGGCCTGAAAGGCATTGGCGAGGCCGGTACGATCGCTTCGACAGTCACCGTTTACAACGCTGTCCTCGACGCGTTGGCGCCGTTCGGTGTCGAGACGATTCAGATGCCTATGACGCCCGAGCGCGTGTGGCGCGCCATGCAGAGGAGCTGACATGTATCCGTCTTCCTTCGACTACAAGCGGGCGGTGTCGGTGGCGGAAGCGGCTGCGCTGCTCCAATCGAATCCGGGCGCAAAGCTGCTGGCGGGCGGTCACAGTCTGATTCCGCTGCTCAAGCTCCGGCTCGCGGCGCCGTCGATGCTCATCGACATCGGACGCATCGGGGAGCTGCGCGGCATTACCTCGTCGGCTGGGGTGTTGCGAATCGGCGCGCTCACGACCCACGCCGAGCTGGCTGCCTCGCCCGTGGTACGAGATCAGGCGGCGGCGCTTGCCGAGGCCGCCGGCGACGTCGGCGATCCGGCCGTCCGCAACCGCGGCACCATCGGCGGCAACGTCGCGCATGCCGATCCCGCCTCGGACCTGCCGGCAGTGCTGACCGCTCTCGATGCCCGCTTCGTGGTGACGGGACCGGCCGGCAACCGGACCGTGCCGGCGGCGTCATTCTTTCAAGGCCTGATGGCGACCGCAGTCGGCGAGCACGACATTCTCACGGCGATCGAGATTCCCGCCAGGACCGCCGGACAGGGCAGCGCCTACGCCAAGTTCGAGCATCCGGCGTCTCGCTACGCGGTGATCGGTGCCGCGGCGGTCGTGACGGTGAGCAATGGCACGTGCACCGCCGCTGCCGTCGCACTGTGCGGACTGGTGCCCAGGCCGCAGCGGGCGCCGACGGTGGAGAAAGCGCTCACCGGGAAGTCGCCGACGGCCGAGGCAATTGCCGCCGCGGCTACCGGCGTCGGTGCGGATCTTGGCGCCGACATCATCGGCGACGTCTACGCCTCGGCCGAGTACCGCAAGGCGGTGGCCCCGGTGTATGTCAAGCGCGCGCTGATCGCCGCGTGCGGCCGCGCCCGCTGACGCGTGGCCGAGGACGCCCTCACGGTGCTGCCGGCCGACATCCAGTCGATTGACAGCCTGCAAGCGCTGCTCGAACGACACCACTACGTCGCCGATCGAGATCTGGCGACGGCTGTGTACCTGGCGCTGAAGCTGCAGCGCCCGCTGCTCCTCGAAGGCGAAGCCGGCGTCGGCAAGACCGAAGTCGCGCGTGTGCTGTCGTCCGCCCTGAGCGCGCCGCTCGTCCGTCTGCAGTGCTACGAAGGTCTCGACATCACGCACGCCGTCTACGAGTGGAACTACGCCAGGCAGCTGCTCGAAATCCGGCTGCGTGAAGCGGCTGGCGGCATCGATCGCGACGGCACCGCCCGGGATCTCTTCGGCGAGACGTTCCTCATCAAGCGTCCGATCCTGCAGGCGCTGTCGTCGACCGGCCAGACCGCTCCGGTTCTGCTTATCGACGAGCTCGATCGCGCCGATGACGAGTTCGAGGGGTTTCTGCTGGAGGTCCTGGCCGACTATCAGGTGACCGTGCCCGAGCTCGGCACGATCAAGGCCACCGTGCCGCCAGTGGTGATCATTACGTCGAACCGCACGCGCGACCTGCACGACGCGCTCAAGCGGCGGTGCCTGTACTGTTGGATCGACTATCCGGACTACGAGAAGGAACTGCGGATTGTCATGCGCAAAGTGCCGGGGGCCTCGGCGCGCCTGGCGACGCAGGTGACGTCGTTCGTGCAGGAGCTGCGATCCGTCGAGCTCTACAAGGCGGCGGGTGTCTCGGAAACGCTCGATTGGATGGCCGCGCTGGTCGCGATGGATCAGACCGAGCTGGACGTCGAAACGATCGACCGGACGCTCGGCGTGCTGCTCAAGAATCAGGAGGACCTGCGCACCGTCCGCGGCGCGCGCGCGACCGACTTGCTGGTCCGCTCGCAGATGCGGCGCTCGTGAGCACGCTGCTGTCCAACCTGCTGCACTTCGGCCGCGTGCTCCGCGGGCTCGGCCTCGACGTGCCGACCGCGGCGCTGCTCGACGCAGCGGCGGCGATGGCGTACGTCGACATCGGCCGGCGGTCGGACTTCTATTTCACGCTCCGATCGCTGCTCGTCCATCATCGGAGCGACCTCGCGACCTTCGACGAGGCCTTCCGGCTGTTCTGGCGCCGTCCGCCGAACGCCTGGTCAGAGCAGGACCTGCGCGCGATGGGCGAGCAGCGGCGAATTGGGCCGCCCGAGCGGGAGATTCCATCCGGCGCGTCGAGTTCGGGCGCTCGCACCGGCAGCCGGGTCGAAACCGCACCACGCGTTGCGCCGCTCAGTTACAGCGATCGCGAGGTGCTCAACACGAAGGACTTCGCAGCATTCACCGACGAGGAAATGCGGCGGGCCCGCGCGATGATGGATGGCCTTCGCTGGGAACCGGATCCGCGTCGCACCCGCCGGTGGCGATCGGCCCGGGGACGCATGCCCGACCTGCGCCGCCTCGTTGGCCGCAGCCTGCGATATGGCGGCGAGCCGGTCGTCATTCCAACCCGCGCCCGGCGGTGGAAGCGCCGGCCGCTGGTCGTGCTCTGCGATGTCAGCGGATCGATGGAACGCTACGCGCGCATGCTGCTGTATTTCACGCACGGTCTTGCCAGCCGACCCGGGCGCGTCGAAGTCTTCCTGTTCGCGACGCGCCTCACGCGGATTACGCACGAGATTGCCAGGCGCGGCTCGGAGGCTGCCGTCTCACGGGTGCTGAAAGACACACCCGACTGGGGCGGCGGGACGCGCATCGGCGAGGCGCTGCGGACATTCAATCTGCAGTGGGCGCGACGGGTGGCCGGCAACGGGCCGGTGGTCCTCCTGATTTCGGACGGCTGGGATCGTGGCGATCCCGATCGGCTGGCGGCTGAAATGGCGCGGCTGGCGCGGGGCGCCCACCGCGTAATCTGGTTGAATCCGCTGCTGGCGTCGCCCGACTACGAGCCGCTGACCCGCGGCATGCTGGCGGCGCTGCCATTCGTGGACGATCTGCTGCCCGTGCACAATCTCGTCAGCCTCGGCATGCTGGCCGCGCACCTCAACGCGCTGCCGCCTTCTCGCGGAGGCAGGCGAAGAAGCGGTCCATCATCATCTGCGAGACCGAGCCCAGCAGACGCTGCCCCACCCGGGCGATGAGGCCCCCGACCTGGCCGTCGCCGCCCACGCTCACGACGGTCTGGTGATTGGCGCCATCGGCCGGCGCCAACTCGACGCGCGCTTCTCCCTTGACGAACCCGGCTTTCCCCGATCCGTCGATGAGCAATCGGTACGACGATGGCGGCTGCTTGTCGACAATCGAGACGGTGCCGGCATAGCTGCCGCTGATCGCCGCGACGGCGAGTGAGAGATTCGCGCGGTACCGATCGTCGCCGAGTGGCTCGAGGCGCTCACAGCCAGGCAAGCACGACGCGATGACCTCCGGATCGTTCAAGAGAGCCCACAACTGGTCGCGGGGCACATCGAACACATAACGACCCTTAAGCTCCACAAGCGACTCGAAAATGTGGAATGAGGGAATGAGAAATGAGGGAATGCCAATGGGGAATCATGGAATTGGAATGAGGGAATGCCGTTTCATCTCTTCGATTTACCATTCCCTGACTCCTCATTTACATTCCCTGATTCCCTGATTCCCTCAATCCTCATTTCTTCGTGTATCGCTTGAGATCCCTGGGGCCAACCTCGGCGCCGTAGACATTGCCCTGCGGATCGACGGCGACGCCTTCGGCTGCGCTCGAGCCGCCCTTCGGGTCGGGGTCGGGGATGAAGCCGGCGACCTTTCCGTCTTTCAGGTTGCCGTAGCGGATGCCGCGCTTCACGCCGGGGTTGTGGCCGTAGCCGTCTTCATCTCTCGACTCGGAGTCGGCGACGAAAAGCGTGTCGTCTTTCGTCACGAACACGCCGCTCGGTCGTCCGAACTGGGTCCAGGCGGCGACGAACTTGCCGTCCTGATCGAAGATCTGCACGCGATTGTTCGTGCGATCGCCGACGACGAGGCGCCCGCGCGAGTCGAAGGCCAGCGTGTGCGGACCGTCGAACTCACCGGGTCCCTTGCCTTGTTTGCCGAACGCCTTGATGAATTTCCCGGTCTTGTCGAATTTCACGATGCGGGCGTTGGGGCAGTTGCAGCCCGAGTGGCCGTCCGACACGAAGATGTCACCGTTCGGGGCGACCGCCACGTCGGTCGGGCTGCCGAACGTGTCGGGGCCTTCGCCCTGCGTGCCGGCCTTGCCGAGGGTCATCAGCACTTTGCCATCAGGGCTGAACTTGAAGACCTGGAATCCCTTCGTGCCTTTGCCCTGCGCGTCGGTCACCCAGACATTGCCGTCGCGATCGACGTGGATCCCGTGCGGCTGAACGAACAGGCCTTTGCCGAAGGCCTTCACGACGTCCCCGTTGGCGTTGAAGTGCAGGACAGGGTCGAGCGGCGAGTCGGCGCAGCTGTTGGCGCCGCAGCGGTCATAGGCCCACAGCGTCCCGTCCGGCCCGATGTCCACGCCGGCGGTTGAGCCCCACTTCCGGCCGTCGGGCAGCTTGGCCCAGCCGGTGATGGTCTGGTAGGGATTCGGACCCGCGTTCGGGGCAGCGTAACTTTCCTGCGCTTGTGCCGGGCTCGGCGCGAGGACGAGAACAGCAAGCACGGCAGCGGCGACGAGGCAGAAGCGGCGAGCCTGCGACATCTTTCGACCTCCAAGAAAAGGGAGACATTTTGGCATAACCAGGGTGCTTGGTTCTTGGGGCTTCGTTCTTGGTGCGAGGTGCTTGGTGCGACGTGCTTGATGCAAGCACCCCAACCGCCTCACGCCCAGGTCGGTGACATCAGATTCGCGTAAACGTCACGTCCGACCAGACGACGAGCACTGATCAACGGGCGCCAAGCACGAAGCACCCGGCACCAAGCACCCGGCACCAAGCACCCGCACCAAGAACCAAGAACGAATCACGAAGAACCCGTTATAGTGTTGGCGATGCTGACCCGACGGGCGTTCATGGCGGGCGCGGCGGCTCTGGCGCCGACCTTCTCAGCGCGGTTGGCGTGGGCCCAGGACCCCGATCTTCCTCGCGAGCCAGCGACGAAGCCGGGGCGATACAAGCTCAATCTCGAACGCGATCGCGACGGTCTGTTCTATCTGCCGGCCGGCTACAAGCCCGAGACGCCGATGCCGCTGATGGTCGTCCTGCACGGCGCCGGCGGATCCTCCGAGTCGGCGGTCGGAGCGTTCCCGCTCGCCGACGAGCTCGGATTCATCGTGCTGGCCACCGATGCCAAGGACTGGACGTGGGATTCGATCATCGGCGCATTCGGCCCCGACGTCGAGTTCCTCCAGCGGGCATTCGTCAGCGTCATGCAGCGCTGCAGCGTCGACAAGGCGCGGCTGGCCCTGACCGGCTTCTCGGATGGCGCGTCGTACGCGCTGTCGCTCGGGATTGGCAATGGCGACGTGTTCACGAGCATCATTGCCGGATCGCCCGGCGTCATGCAGCCGGCGACTGTCGCCGGCAAGCCCCGGATCTTCATCTCGCACGGCACCGCCGACAACGTGATGCCGATTGATGACACGAGCCGCAAGTTCGTCCCTCGCCTGCGCGCTCTCGGCTACGACGTGACCTACCGCGAGTACGAGGGCCGGCACACCTGGCCTCCCGAAATCCGCCGCGAGGCGTACGTCTGGTGGGTGGAGGGCAGCAAGAAGAAGTGACCCGTGCACCTGGGCAGCTCTGCACCTGTGCACCGGTGAACCTGTGAACCCGTGAACCCGTGAACCTGTGTACCCG
>JBKPSC010000511.1:0-7673 GCA_046734915.1 Acidobacteriota bacterium
TACGTATCTGCCGCCGGCAGACATCGATCGGAAGCCGACGAGCGTCGGAATCGCGATTCCTGATACGGAGCTCTGGCTCGTTGACGAGGATGACAAGAGGCTCGGCCCGAACCAGGTAGGCCAGCTCGTCATTCGCGGCGCGACGGTCATGCGCGGCTATTGGGAAAAACCGGAGGCCACGGCGAAGAAATTGAAGCTCGGTCCGCTGCCAGGGGAATTCGTTCTGTATACCGGCGACTTCTGCCGTCTCGATGACGAGAGTTACCTGTACTTCGTCGGGCGCATGGACGACATCATCAAGTCTCGCGGCGAGAAGGTGGCGCCCAAAGAAGTCGAGAACTTTCTCTACAACATCAAAGGGGAACGCGACGCAGCCGTGATCGGCGTCGCGGACGACATTCTCGGCCAGGCCGTCAAGGCCTTCGTCGTGCTCGAACAGGGCGTGGGCTTGACGACGAAAGACATCCAGCGAGAGTGTCAGGCGAAGCTCGAGGCGTTCATGGTTCCCAAGCACGTGGAGATCGTTCCCGATTTGCCGAAGACGACCACCGGAAAGATCAAGAAGACGGATCTCAAGTGAGCGAGTCCACGAGTCCGGCGCCCGACGAAGGCGTAGACGTCCAACAACGGCTGGCTGAGGGGCGGCAGACGTTCCTGGGTGTCGAGCTGATGTGCGGTCCGGGCGCTCTGGTTCCCAGGCCGGAGACTGAAATCCTTGGGCGTGCGGCGATCGACAGGCTGACGAAGATGGGTGCCAGCGTCCGCGTCATCGATATGTGCTGCGGCGCCGGCAACCTGGCCTGCGCGATAGCGGTGCACGTACCCGGGGCGCGTGTGTGGGCGAGCGATCTCACGGACGGCTGCGTGCTGTGGACGAGGCGCAACGTCGAGCAATTGTCACTCGGCGACCGGGTCGTCGTCGCGCAAGGCGATCTGTTCGCCGGCCTCGAGGGACATGACCTCGAAGCCAGCATCGATATGGTCGTCTGCAATCCGCCGTACATCTCGACCAGCCGCCTGGAAGGCGATCGGGCGGTTCTCCTCGAGCGTGAGCCTCGCGAGGCATTCGACGGCGGACCCTACGGTCTCGCCATCCATCAGCGCGTCGTCACAGACGCTCCCCGGTTCCTCAAAGCGGGTGGTTGGCTCTTGATGGAGTTCGGCCTCGGGCAGCATCGCCAGGTGAAGATTCTGTTCGACCGGACACGTCGCTACGACCTGACGTTCATGAACGACGCTGCCGGGGGGCCGCGCGTCGCTGCGGCACGCCTTCAGAACTGAAGGCGAGCGGACAGACCGGCCCTCAGCGGCCGACGAAATGCTGGTCGACGTAAACCGTCGGATCGGTGACACCCGCCTCGACGAAGGCGTCGTGCCGTTCACGGCACTTGCTGCAAGCCCCGCAGTGAAGGGCGGGCCGCCCACCATTCCGGGTGAGCACAGGGTTCATGCACGAGAGCGTGAGCTCCATCGGGACGTTCAGGGCTGCCCCGCGCCGGATGACCTCGGACTTCGCCACATCTGCATATGGCGCCTCCACCGCGAGCGGGTGCGCCAGACCGAGTGAGAGCGCAGACGCCATGGCCGAACGAAACGCCGGGGTCGCGTCGGGAAATGGATTGTGGCCGAGCGTTCCAAGGACGATGCGTCCCAGGCCGGCAGCCGCGCAGTAGACAGCCGCCTTACCGAGCAGGACGATATTGCGGCCCGGCAGGTAAACGTCTTCATCTGGCGTGTCATAAGCCGGTGGCCGGCCGACCACGGCCCAGTGCGTGGCGGCAAACACGTCACGCATGTCGACCGAGAGCGAGGCCAGCGGAAGGAGCTCCGGTCGATCTGACCATGCGCGCAGTAGCGCTGTGACCGCAGCGCGCTCCGCGGCTTCCCACGCGAGGCCGACGCTTACGTAGACCGGCTGCACCGAGCCGCGTGTCGCTTCGTCCGCGAGCAAAACGGCGCTGTCGAGGCCGCCGGACAGCAGGACGGCCGTGTTCGCGGGTCTCGAGGGCGGAGGAGTGGTCATCTATTGCGGTATCCTTTAAATGAATCGCATCTGGGCAGCTGACCATGTATTCCGTCACCAAACGCATCGAATTCTGCTACGGCCACCGCCTGCTCGACTACGACGGCATCTGCAAGCATCCGCACGGACACAACGCGCTGGCGGAGATTGAGGTCCGCACCGATCAGCTCGACAACCGGAACATGGTCTGCGATTTCAGCGATATCAAGCGCATCGTCAAGGGCTGGATCGACCGGGAACTGGACCACAAGATGGTACTGCGTCACGACGATCCGCTCGTCGCGCCGCTTCGCCAGCTCGGCGAGCCGATGTATCTGTTGGACAGCAATCCGACCGTCGAGCGCATTGCCCGCCTCATTTTCGAGGTGGCGACGAAAGAAGGTCTCCCTGTCGTCCGCGTTCGGGTCTGGGAGACCCCGACCTCGTTCGCCGACTACGGAGAAGCCCGCTGACCGTCGTGCCGGGCCTGCGGGCCATCGTGTTCGATCTCGACGGCACCCTGATCGACTCGCGGCGGGATCTCGCCGATTCCGCCAACGAGCTGCTCGTCGAGTGCGGCGCCGGCGCGTTGACCGAAGATGCGATTGGCCGCATGGTCGGAGATGGCGCGGGGGTGCTCGTGGCCCGCGCCTTCGCGGCCGCCGGTCGGACGATGCCCTCCAACGCGCTGGCGCGCTTTCTTGCCAAGTACGACGGTCGATTGCTGGTCCACACGCGTCCATACGATGGCATCACTGACCTGCTGATCGCGCTTCGAAGCCGCTTCGGTCTCGGCGTCCTTACGAACAAGCCGCTGGCGGCGACGCTCCGGATCCTGGAGGGCCTCGGGCTCGCGCGGGTTTTCAGCGCTGATGCGATTGTGGGCGGCGACGGACCCTACCCCCGGAAGCCTGACCCCCAGGGTCTTGTCGCACTCGCGCACCTGCTGGGCGCCCCGGCCCGGGAGACGATGCTCGTCGGGGACTCGTTCATCGACTGGCAGACGGCCCGGGCGGCGAGTGCAAAAGCGTGCATCGCCCGGTACGGATTCGGGTTCAGCGGCTTCCCCGAGGACATGTTGACAAGCGCGGATGTGACCATCGATCATCCGCGCGATCTGTTACGGCTGCTGTAAGGTTTTGCGACATTTGACAGGTGCTGTTGTCGTCGTCTGCTGCAAATGAACTGACAGACCAGCAAAAGATCTACGGAAGACTCAGGCAGGATATGGCACTCCTGTTGCTCAGGTTTGACGGGCCGCGCGGTTGATCGGCTATCCGTGCGACATCACCAGGCTCCACGACAATGACTTTAGGAGTGTCAGCAGGCCCAGGGGCAGAGATGACCAAAACCAATTCGGGGCGGCCGCGTGTTCTCCTCGTCGACGACTACCCGGACGCCCGGGAGATGTACTGCGAGTATCTGGAGTTTTCGGGATTCGACGTCGTCGAGGCGGCCAACGGCCTGGAGGCCCTCGAACGAGCTGCCGAGGAGTCTCCAGACATCATTCTGATGGACTTGTCGTTGCCTATCATGGATGGCTGGGAAGCGACGCGGCGGCTCAAGTCAGACCCGCGGACGGCCGGCATTCCGGTGGTTGCACTCACCGGGCACGCGCTGGCTGGTATCTCCGAAGGCGCGAAGAAGGCGGGCTGCGACGCGTTCGTGACCAAGCCCTGTCTTCCTGACGATTTGGTGAAGGAGATTCGGAAAGTCCTCGATCGTCAGTCTTCCGCCCAGCACGTCAGGACGTAACCACTTCGACGAGCAGTTTCGACGCCGCCCGGGCCCCTATCGTCAGGGGCGATCGGTGCGGCCCCCGCAGTCGCACCGCATCAGCCGCATCATCGCGGCTTTCCACCTCGATTGCTTCCCCCGGTTTCAACCCACTGCTCTCGATGAACCGCAGGAAGGCCGGATCCTGGTCCGCAACGCGAGTCACCCGCAGCGGCGTGGACAGGGGGCATGTCAGCAGGTTATCCAGATGTCGGGCCGGCACCGAGCCGTGAGCGTCCGGGATGGGATCGCCATGCGGATCGCGCGTCGGGTGGCCGAGCATCTCGTCCATGCGCTCGATCAGCCGCTCGGAGACCACGTGTTCGAGCTGTTCTGCCTCCTCGTGGACTTCGGCCCAGCTCATGCCCATCACCTGCACCAGGAACAGCTCGACGAGGCGATGGCGTCGCAAGACGAGCGCCGCGAGCTTCTCGCCCGATGACGTGAGCCGAACACCGCTGTAGGGCTCGTATTCGGCAAGCCCCGACTCGGCGAGCGCTTTGATCATCGTGGTGGCTGTCCCCGGGGCGACGCCCAGCGAGGCTGCGACTTGTCCCATAGGCACCAAGCGGCCGTCACCGCTCAACGACGATTGCCCGAGGTATATCGCTTTGAGGTAGTTCTCGACGGTGCTCGAGGGCAGCATGCAACCGCTATTATCCTGCTTCGATGGCCCTCCGTGACGAGATCGCCACGCCCGCCGCCAAGCGCCGTCACGTCAGGCGATTGTTTGCGAGGATTGC
This sequence comes from Acidobacteriota bacterium, assembly GCA_046734915.1. Classification (GTDB taxonomy): domain Bacteria; phylum Acidobacteriota; class Vicinamibacteria; order Vicinamibacterales; family CAVVIG01; genus VFZL01. The sequence continues at coordinate 4,522 of JBKPSC010000511.1, forward strand.
CGGCCGCTACGATCTCATCACTCGGCTGCTGTCCTACGGCCAGGATCAGCGCTGGAAGGCGCGGCTCGTGGCGCTCGCGTCGCCGTCAGCCGCCGATCGCGTTCTGGACCTGGCGACCGGCACGGGCGACCTGGCCTTTGCTGTCGCGGACCGCTCCGCTCGCGTCGTTGGCCTCGATGTGACCGCTGCGATGGTGACGCTCGCCCGGCGGAAGGCCGGGCCCGGCCATCGACCTTCGTTCCTGGTTGGTGACATGGAGGCGCTGCCGTTTCCTGAAGGGTCGTTCACCCTCGTGACGACCGGCTATGGTCTGAGGAACGTCTCGGACCTGCGGGCGGCTTTGGACGAAGTCCATCGAGTTTTGAAGCCGAACGGCGCGGTTCTCTCGTTGGACTTCACCGCGCCCTCCAACGCGGTCATCCGCGGGGCCTACCTTGCTTACCTCTCGATCGTGGGCGGCGCCATTGGATGGCTGCTCCACGGCGACCCTGATACGTACCGATACATACCGGCATCGCTTCGCGGCTACCCGGGCATGCAGGAGCTATCGACCCTCATGACCGAGCGCGGATTCTTGCAGGTCCGCTGCTACCGGGTTCTGGGCGGCCTGCTCGCCATTCACCAGGGGAAGAAAGCATGAGCATGCGGACGTCAGAATTCAGAATGCAGAATTTACGCTCACACGGCAGAATTTATCGCGACGCTCGGTGAGGACGGGCAGACGGCGCTGTGTGTATTCTGGACCTCCAATTCTGAATTCTGAACTCTGCATTCTCCAATGCCGATGTCCGTTGAGCTCTCGAACTGGTCTGGCGAAGGCGATTTCACGCAGGTGCTGATCGAGCGACTGAAGCGCGTGGAGTCCATCAGCTTTCTGCGCGTCGAGGATGCGCCGGCGACGAGATCCGACGCGGACTATCAATTCATCAGCAACGAGATCTATGTCGGCTTCGGCACCCGTTCTCACACCGAAAAGATCAAGCGCTTCGGGGTGCTGCCCGGCACTCGAACCGTCACGACGAAGACGATGTCGATCGTCGATCTGGAGCTGCTGCTCACCGAGAGTCCGGAGATCGGCGCGCCTGACTACGCCGACGAAGGCATGTTGCAGTACTTGCGTTCCGAACGGATCATCCCACCGTATCAGACGCGCGGCTACAAGCGCGTGGAACTCGTACGCATCTATGAAGTCGGTACGGAGCCCAGGCGATGACGCGAAACTAGGAATGAGGGAATCAGGGAATGAGGGAATGGCAATGAGGAAATAGCAATGAGGGAATGAACGAATCTGAGAATTCGCCTTCTCTTGATTCGTCACCTCTTTCCGCATTCGCACTCTCATGCCCTCATTCGACGTTCCCTGATTTCCCATTGGCATTCCCTGATTCCTTCATTCCCTCATTCCTCCATTCTTGCAGTCAGCTAATGGTGCCCCTGTGTGGAGCCGACACTTGCTTCTGGATGCCCTAGCCCATCGCGAGCGTGGGCATGCGCAATCGTGCCACGAAACGAATCTACGCACCCATGAGCCTGGTCCCCTCACTCCTGCAGGCGATCGTTCGCGTCGACGGCGAGGCGCTCGTCATGCACGTCGGCGAAAAGCCCTACGTTGTCTCGCCCAACGGGCAGGTCGATCTGGCCACTCGTGGTTTGACGTTCGAAGCCGTGAACGGCATCGTGGCCCAGTTGCTGCCGCCGGATGCACTGAAGTCTCTCGAGGACGTCGGCGCCACCCAATTCGAGCTGCCCACGCTCGACGAGTTTCCGGGCGAGCACTTTACCGTGACCGCTGCACGCGGTGGCGACGATGTGTGGGCGGAGATCCGACGGCGTCAGGTATCCGAAGACGATCTCGTGCCTGCGGACATCTTCACAGGTCTGTCAGGTTTGGCTGCCGCCTCCGAGGCATCCGTCGGGACGCCCGTTGTTGAACCGGACGATCTGGCGCTTCCGAAGGAAGAGCAGCTGTGGCCGAATCGGCCACATGTGGTTCCGAGGGCCGACCGCGCAGACGAGGATCTGCGCCTCGAAATACCTGCGGAGACTGCGGCGGCCAGCGTCGCGGCGGCGGTTCCTCTCGTCGAGCCACTCCCCGAGCCGGCTACCGGGCCGGTCCCCGAGCGTATCAGCCAGCCAATCGTCGAGACATCTTGGACTCCAGCGCCAGCGTCGATTGTCGAAGCGCCAGTTCTCGAGGAACCCGCCGTGGTCGCGGTGAGTCCGGTCTCCATCGTCGCCGACGTCACGAATGAAGCCGTGCCGGTGCCTGAGGCTGCGACGGTTGCCCCCGGAGTCGAATCAGCAACTGGAGCGGAGGCGCCGCCAGTGGTCGCAGCGCGTGCAGCTGTCGCCAACGAAGCGCCGACATGGAGGGCGTTCGTCGTTCCGCTACGGGCATCCGAGATCGAGTCGATAACGGATGCCGGGGTCACCGATACGGACGCCGCACCAGAGGAAGCGTCGGCCGCAGAGGTAGTGCCGGAATCGGCGGCAGTGCCGGAACCCGTCGCCGCCGAAGTCGAACCTGTTACAGAGGTATCCGCGGTGGCCGAGACCGCGTCACAACCCGAACCGACGCCGATGCCGGAATCCGTTCAGGAGCCGGAATTCTCAACCCCGCCGGCGACTGCGCTTTCGGAAGCGTATGCCGCCGCACAGCTGAGTGAAGCCCTCATGTCCACTTTGCCCTCCGGCTATCCCAACTTCGTTGGTTCATCCGCACCCGCCCAGCCGGCAAGCCCGGTCGAATTGCCGGTGGCCTCGCGCGGCGGCGTACCGCCGGAACCCTCGATGGCCGCCGACGTCCAGGTTGCGGGCCCAGCGTTCGCCCCGTTCCCGCCACTTGCGGAACCGTCGCATTCGGCCGTGGTGCTGCCGATCGGACGCGGCAACGCGCGCGACGTGTCGCCTTCTGCTGCGGAGGCGGGCGCTGGCGCGCTCGAGCGGCTGGTGCGGATGGCCGCCTCGCGTGGCGCGTCCGCGCTCTTCTTGGCGTCGAACTCGCGCCCGGCCATGCGGCTCGACGGCGACATCCAGACGCTCGAAGGCGCGCCGCTCCAGTCGGCGCAGGACATAGAGACGCTGTTGACGGATCCCAGCGTGGACCGCAGCGAGGCATTTCGCGTTGGCGTTCCGGGCGAGTGGGTCTGGGA
>JBKPSC010000512.1:0-9739 GCA_046734915.1 Acidobacteriota bacterium
CTGCGAACGCCGTCCCGGCGCGATCCGTCACGTCATCGAAGCGGCCGCCGACGTTGCGCAACAGCAGGTTGCGTTGACCCAGCGGGAACGGACTCTTCAGACGAGCCGGTGCGTCAGCGTCCTGGTTGACGGCGCCATTGACGGCGAGCAGGTCGAGCAGGCTGTCGTTGTCGAAATCCATCCACCAGATGCCGAAGCCGGTGTAGGGCAGAGTGGGACGCCTCACACCGAGCCTGGCGCTCTGCTCTTCGAAGTTGCCGGACCCATCGTTGACGTAAAGCGAGGTTCCCTGGTTGACGAGCTCCGTGACGACCAGGTCATCGTCGCCATCGGCGTCGAAGTCTGCCGCATCGACGCCCATATTGGCTTTACGCTCGCCGTTGGCGCCCAGGGCAGCGCCGGATAGCAGCGCGGTGTTGACGAACGTGCCGTCGTGCTGATTGATCCACAGCTGGTTCTCGTGTTCGTCATTGGCGACGAACAAATCCACCCAGCCGTCGCGGTCGAAATCTGCGGCGGATGCGCCCAGCGCGGGACCGAAGTCACGGCCCAGACCGGCTGCGATCGTCACGTCGGCGAAGCGGCCGCCACCCAGGTTGTGATACAGGCGGCTCGGCTGCGGCCGATAAACGCTGGGCCGGCAGTAGTCGGGGGCTCCTGGCGCACTGAAGCAGGCGGTGTGTGTCTGCAGGGTGTAGGCGAGATAGTTGCCCACGAACAAGTCGAGCAGTCCGTCACGATCGAAATCGAAAAACGTCGCCGACACGCCCCACGAGACCGGATCACCGGTACCGCTCAGCGCCGAAATATCGGTGAATGTCCCGTTGCCGGTGTTCCGAAACATCTGATTGCGGCCGAAACCGGTGACGTAGAGGTCGCTCCACCCGTCGTTGTCGACGTCGCCGACGGCGACGCCCATCCCGTAGCCACGCGTCCGAATTCCGCTCTGCGCCGTGACGTCAGTAAATCGAACGGCTCGGGACCGGTCGGTGTTTATCGTGAGATCGTTGCGATACAAGCGATCCTGAAGCGGCTCGCCCGGGGGTGGCATCAACGGCGTGCCGGTACCGAGCCGGCCTCCCTGCACGAGATAGACATCGAGGTCCCCGTCGTTGTCGTAGTCGAACAGCGCGACACCCGGCCCCATGATCTCGAACTGATAAAACTGGCCGGTCATCCCGTTGAAATGCTGAAAGTCGAGTCCGGCGTCATGAGCAGCCTCGGTAAACCAGCTCTCGGTTCCGGCCAGAGCCGCTCCGTTGGCGTCGGCTTGACCCGAAGTCGGGCGGTCGGCAGCGTCCGACGGCGGCGCTTGACCGCCGCAGGCCATGATGACCAAGGCGATGAGCATGACCAGAGACGCAAATGGGCTGGAGTACCAGGCGAGGCGCACCGGCGTTATCGTCGCACAGGTGGTGATCGAGGCGGCACGACAAGGATGAGCCTGGACTGCCGCGTGCGTGGCTGCCCAGATCGAGTACCGCGCCGCGTTGGAATCCGGCGTGTCTCTAAAAACTCACGACTTGCCGTCGTGAGTGAACGAAGGTCTCGTCAATCTTGTCGGGTGCCGAGGCTCGACGGCGTCACGTCCACGACATGTTGGTCGATCGCGTAGATGCTGGCGGCGAAGCCGACGGCCGCCGCGATACCGATCAGGACTTTCGTGCGGGTCCGCATGCCGCTGCCTTCCAGCGTCTGCTGACCACTTTGACCGCTCTGAAGCGAGGGGCGCGCCGGCTTGGCACGTTTCGAGGTCGGCGGCAGGGCAGGCGCCGGAGCGTCGACCGTTGCGGCAGCTTGCGCCATCTCCTGTACATGGCGAGTACCCGACTGCAGCAGAGATCCGCCCGCGAAAGCCGCCGGCACGTGACCGAGCGAAGCCGCCAACGCGAATACGAGCAACCGCTTCATGCTCACTCCTCCCAAGGGTTCCCCGGTTGAAGACGCTTCAGAATTGCAGGCCCATCGTGATGCGCGCCAGCCGCGGATCCAGGAACGTGGTCGGACGCGTCCAACGGTTCGCGTTGGCGGTCGTTGTGTACGCCGTCGTCACGTTCTGAATCGAGCTGCCGTTCAGTGCGTTATACAAATCGAACGCCAGACGCAGTCGGCCCCAGCCGATGTCGAGCATCTTGTTCACCGACAGGTCGAGCTGATTGAAGCGATCGCCGAACAGCGAGTTTGGCGTGAGCAGTGTGACGCCTTGCGAAGCATTGGTAACAAGGTTGGTGGCCAGACTGGTCAGGGTTGACGCGGCGCGGCCGTTCCTGAAGGTGACGTTCGCTGCGGTCGCCTGAATATACGCATTTTCGGTCGCGCCCACGGTATTGCGGAAGATGAAGCTCGCGTTGAATCCGCCCTTGATCGGCACATTGCCGTTGAGACGGAAATCGAGGTTGTTCGCCCACGAGGTGACCGCGCGGCACGCGCCCTCACCCTGCGAGTTGAGGACCGGGGTGTTCCAGCCGGTGTTCAGACCGTCCGAACCAGTGATATCCATGGGCTGATTCGGCACGTCAACCGTGAAGCAGTGGTCGTCCACGTTGCGGCCGACGTCGATGCCGCCACCGAGGCGCGCGTCGTACGGCAGCCGCCCGTTCAAACCTACCGTGAAGCCGTCCCAATAGCGCTGGGGCAGCCTGGTGTTGCCATATTGACCGACGAACTCCTTGGCGTTGGTGACGCGCAGCGTGTACTGGCCGAAGAGTTCCTGCTTGATGTCGTAGAAGCCACACCGCTGCTGACCGGCGTTGGGCAGCCGTGCATCGTTCGGCACCGTCATGCAGAACTCGTCGTAGGCACTCGGTCCGAGCGGCTGGCCGTTCAGGCCGATGCGCTGGGTCACCGTGAAGTTGCCGTCCCAGTTGTGGTTGTAGGCGACGTTCAAAGACAGACCACGCGTGATTTCGTGCTGGAAATCGAGGTTGATGTCCCACAAGAAATCGCGGTTGTCCTTCGTCACCGAGTCATCGAACACAGTGGATGATGGGATGAACTTGCCGAAGTTCGGGTTGCTGATCGCGCCGCAGACATCGCCGCCGCTCGCGCTCAGATCCTGCGCGCTGAAGTTTCGCACGTCGCAGTCCGGAATGTAGTTGTTGTTGGAGTCGGTCCAGCTCCGGAACGCAGCGTTCACCGACGAACTGAATGGATGGAACCGGCGTGTCAGATCGGAACGGCTCAACTGGTTGTAACGGCCCACAGAGGCCTTCACGGCGGTGCGGCCGTTGCCGAAGACGTCCCAGGCGGCTCCGAAGCGTGGATTGATGTCGTTCCAGGTCGGGATGCCTTTCAACTCGGTGACCTGGCGCTCCGGCACGAACAGCCCGGCCGGCAAGCTCGCTGCCGGGTAGCCCATACTCACCCGGTCATAGCGAATTCCGAGTGTGGCGGTGACGCGCCCGATCTTCCACGCATCCTGGGCAAAGACTCCGAGCTCCAAGTTCTGCCGTTCCTGCTGGAAGAACGGCAGTGCGTAGTACTGAATGCGACTCGGCCTACCGTTCGTGAAGTCGTAGTTCAGCCCGTCGGCAACGTTGTTGCGGCTCCGTGACTCGTCGTTGAAGCCAGTCTCGTTGGTGACGCCGAACTTCATGTTGTGCGTGCCGGTGACGTACGACATGCTGAAGCGCTGCGCGCCGCGACCGGTCCGGGCCTTGGGGGCCGTCAATACGTTCGCCGCGCCGTAGCGGAAGTTCGTGGTCGTTTCGAGAATCGACCGATCGAACTGCGAGACGCCCTCTTCGGCGAAGTTCACCCAGTTCGCCGTTTGCCAGGACACACCGGCTTCGAGCAGCAGGTGATTGGTCACGGGCGACGTCCAGGTGCCCTGCACCACGCCCGATGGATACCAGTCCCAGCCGCGCTCGGATTCGATGGAGTTCGCCCCAGTGAAGGGCCCCGTCGTACAGCGGCAGGACTTCTGGAGGTCCCCGTAAAAGTTGAGCCGGTTCTTCGGCGTCACCTGTGCCGTGATGCGGCCCGAGTGCGTGCGATACCAGTCGAAGCTCGAGGCGGGCTTGGAGCCGCCGAGTGAGGGATCCGTATAGGGCACGTTCGCGTACGGGCTGCCAGGCTGGCCGGGATAGAACAGCGTCGGCGTAGGGCCGACGATGCCCGACGCGGGAACGTTGGCCTTCCCCTGCAGCGGGTTGTAGAACGCGCTCGGCTGCTGCACGGTGGAACCCCACCGGGCAACCGCGGCGAAGAACCAGATCTTGTCCTGCTTGATCGGACCGCCAAGCTGCCCGCCCAGTCGATAGATCTTGTCGACTTCCGCCGCGGACGTGATCGCGGCGGTGCTGAGTAGCGTCGGATTCCCGAGAGCCCAGGTATTGAGGTCGTCGTTGATATTGGCCGCCTGCATGGCGCCATTGGAGAAGTAGCCGTCGAGGCCGCCCGAGAAGGTGTTGCTGCCGCTCTTGGGGATCGCGTTGAGCGACGTGCTGCCCGATCCGGATTCGGCGCCCATGCCGCTCGTTTCCAACTGCAGTTCCTGGATGTTGCCGCTGTCGGTGATGTAGCCGACGCCCGAAGCCGCACCGATGAAGTATTGATTGCGGAAGCCGTCGAACGACGCGCGGGTGCCAGTCTTGCCGTGGTAGAAGGTGTAATTGCCTTGCGCCGACCAGGTGTCGCGCGTGCCGCCGACATCGGCCTGCGTCGCGGCGAAGCCGGGCGTGACGTAGGCAAGCGTTTGCAGGCCCACGTTTCCGCTTGGTAGCGCTTCGAGCTCGCGCGTGTTCAACGTTTCCTGCCGCCGCATGTTCGAGGTGTCGACGACGGGAGCCGCACCGCTGACCGTGATGGTTTCTTCGAGCGAGCCGACCTGCATCGCGACATTCACGGTGGCCGTGAAACCCGTCCCGAGCACGACGCCATCGCGCTTCACTGTCGAGAACCCGGTGAGGCTAAAGGTCACCGAGTAGGTGCCGGGCCGAAGGTCGACGATGTTGTAACGTCCCTCACCGTCGGTCACCGCGGAGCGGACCTTCTCAATGAGTGCGGGGCTGGCTGCTTCGACTGTCACCCCCGGCATCGCCAGGCCCGACGAATCTCGCACGACGCCCACGATGCCGGCGGCTTGCTGGGCCGACGCAGCGGGGGTCATGGCGAAGAACGTCAGAACGCCTATGACAATGCCCAATCCGATCCCGATTGGGCCGGGCGCTCGCCCACGACGCGTTGCGTGGATGTGCCTCATGCCAGTTCCTTTAAAAAAGGTCACCCGGTCTGCCGCCGGCTCCCTGACTGCCCGCCGGACTACCCCTCAAAAGCCGGGCTACAACCTAGCACAAAGCCGCACCCAGCTAATCTGAAACTACTAGACAAGTTGGAGACAAAATTGTGCCGCGTCAGACGGATCCAGAAGTCCGTGCGCCGAGGTCGCCGCAGCGGTGAAATCTTGTGTCTTTACGACGGCCGGGGAGGCACGTGGAGAGACCTCCTCGCGGTGGTGAAGGAGACGAGACGGCCGTCAATCCTGCCGGGTGCCGAGGCTCGACGGCGTCACGTCCACGACATGTTGGTCGATCGCATAGATGCTGACGGCGAAGCCGACGGCCGCCGCGATACCGATCAGGACTTTCGTGCGGGTCCGCATGCCGCTGCCTTCCAGCGTCTGCTGACCACTTTGACCGCTCTGAAGCGAGGGGTGCGCCTGCTTGGCACGTTTCGAGGTCGTCGGCAGGGCAGTCGCCGGCGAGGCGACCGTCGCGGCAGCCTGCGCCATCTCCTGCACATGGCGAGTACCTGACTGGAGCAGGGATCCGCCCGCGAGGGCCGGCGTCACGTGGCCGAGCGAAGCCGCCAACGCGAATACGAGCAACCGCTTCATGCCCACTCCTCCCAAGGATTCCCCGGTTGAAGACGCTTCAGAATTGCAGGCCCACCGTCACGCGCGCCAGCCGCGGATCCAGGAACGTCGTCGGTCGCTGCCAGCGGTTCGCTGTGGGGGCGCTCACGTACTGACCGCCAACGAGCGCTGCGGAGTAGGCCGTGGTGACGTTCTGGACCGAGTTCGCGTTCAGCGCGTTGTAGAGGTCGAACGCGACGCGCATCCGGCCCCAGCCGACGCCCAGCGACTTGCTGATCGAGAGATCGAGCTGGTTGAACCGGTCACCGTAGAGGGAGTTCGGCGTGATCAAGTTGGCGCTGATTGAACCGGCGGTGAACGCGCCTGCGGGCGTGCTCTTGACCGCCTCGCGCGCCGGATCCTTGAAGGTTACGTTGGCGGTGGTCACCACCCAGATGGCGTTCATCGCGGCACCACGCGTATTCCGGAAGATGAAGCTGCCGGTGAACCCGCCCTTGATGGGGATGCTGCCATTCAGGCGGAAGTCCAGGTTGTTCATCCAGGACGTCACCACGTGGCATGCGCCGTCGCCCTGCGCGTTGTAGGTCGACCCTCCTCCGTTCCACACCGGCCCCAAGACTCCGGGCGCGGTGCCCGAGATGTCGGCCGGATTGTTCGGCATATCCACGGTGAAGCAGTGGTCGTCGACGTTCTGGCCAACGTCGATGCCGCCGCCCACGCGGATTTGGCGCGGCAGGCGGCCGTCAAGGTTGATCCAGAAACCGTCCCAATGGCGATACGGCAGCCGGCTATTGCCGTTCTGCCCGACGTATTCCTTGGCGTTGGTGACACGCAGCTGGCCACGACCAACGAGAGGAGGTTTCAAGTCATAGAAACCGCACTTCTGCTGTCCGGCGTTGGGCAACCGCGGATCGTTTGGCACTTGAATGCAGAACTCGTCGAAGCTCGTCGGGTCGAGCGCGGTGTTTTCGGTGACCGTGAAATTCCCGTCCCAGTTGTGGTTGTAGCCCACGTCGAGCGACAGCCCACGCATGATCTCGTGCTGCAGGTCGATGTTGTAGTCCCACAGGAAGTCGCGGTTGTCCTTCACCGTCGAATCGTCGAAGACGACCGCCGACGGGTTGAAGGTGCCGAAGTTCTGGTTGCTGATCGCGCCGCAGATGTCGCCGCCCGATGCGCTGCGATCCTGGGCGGCGAAGTTCTTCAGATCGCAGTCCGGAATGTAGTTGTTGTTGGAGTCGGTCCACGGCCGGAACGCGCTGTTGATGGACGAGTTGAACGGGTGGAACCGGATGGTGAAGTCGGCGCGGCTCAACTGGTTGTATCGGCCGAGCGATGTGCGCAGCGCGGTGCGCCCGTTGCCGAAGACGTCCACGGCCGCGCCGATGCGCGGGTTGATGTCCTTCCAGCTCGGGATGCCCCAGCGTGCGTCGGCATGACGCGCCGGCACGAACGGACCGGCAGGCAGATCGTAATCCGGGAAGCCCGCGTCGATCTGGTCGTAGCGGATGCCGAGATTCAACGTGAGGCGCTGAATCTTCCACGCGTCCTGCGCGAAGATGCCTAGCTCCAGCCGCTGACGAATCGCCTGCTGGAACGGCAGCGCGTAGTACTGCAGCCGCAGAGGTTTGCCGTTCAGGAAGTCGTAGTTCAGACCGTCGCACGTCGTCGGGCAATTCACCTGATTGTTGCGGCTCCGTGACTCGTCGTTGAAGCCGGTCTCGTTGGTGACGCCGAACTTCATGTTGTGCGTGCCGGTGACGTACGACATGCTGAAGCGCTGCGCGCCGCGTCCGGTCCGGGCCTTGGGGGCCGTCAACAACGTCGTCGCACCGTAGCGGTAGTTCGTGGCCGTCTCGAGAATCGACCGGTCGAACTGCGAGACGCCCTCTTCGGCGAAGTTCACCCAGTTCGCCGTTTGCCAGGACACACCGGCTTCGAGCAGCAGGCGATTGGTCACGGGCGACGTCCAGGTGCCCTGCACCACGCCCGATGGATACCAGTCCCAGCCGCGCTCGGATTCGATGGAATTCGCCCCAGTGAAGGGCCCCGTGGTACAGCGGCAGGACTTCTGGATGTCCCCGTAAAAGTTGAGCCGGTTTCGTGGCGTCACCTGTGCGGTGAGGCGACCCGCGTGCGTGCGATACCAGTCGAAGCTCGAGGCGGGCTTGGCCTCGCCGAATGACGGATCCGTATAGGGCAAGCTCGCGTACGGGCTGCCAGGCTGGCCGGGATAGAACAGCGTCGGCGTGGGCCCGAGGATACCCGACGCGGGAATATTGCCTTTCCCCTGCAGCGGGTTGTAGAACGCGCTCGGCTGCTGCACGGTGGAACCCCACCGGGCAATGGCGGCGAAGAACCAGATTTTGTCCTGCTTGATCGGGCCGCCCAACTGCGCGCCGAGGCGGTAAATCTTGTCGACCGTGGCCGCCGACGTGATGGCCGCCGCGGACAGGAGCGTCGCGTTCCCCTGTGCCCACTCGTTCAAGCTGTCGCTGACGTTCGCCGCTTGCATGCTGCCGTTCGAGAAGTAGCCGTCCAATCCGCCGGCGAACGTGTTGCTGCCGCTCCTCGGGATGGCGTTCATCGTCGTGCTGCCCGAGCCCGACTCGGCGCCCATGCCGCTCGTCTCGAGCTGCAGCTCCTGGATGTTGCCGCTGTCCGTGATGTAGCCCACGCCGGACGCGTCGTTCACGTAGTACTGGTTGCGGAAGCCGTCGAAGTTGGCGCGGGTGCCGGTCTTGCCGTGGTAGAAGGTGTAGTTGCCTTGCGCCGACCAGGTGTCACGCGTGCCGCCGACGTCCGCCTGCGTCGCCGCAAACCCGGGCGTGACATAGGCGAGCGTCTGGATGCCGATGTTGCCGCTGGGGAGCGACTCGAGCTCGGTCGTGTTGAGCGTGTCCTGGCGCCGCATGTTCGACGTGTCGACGGCGGGGGCCGCGCCACTGACGGTGATGGTTTCTTCGAGCGCGCCGACCTGCATCGCGACGCTCACAGTGGCGGTGAAGCCCGTCCCGAGCTCGATGCCTTCGCGCTTCACGGTGGAGAACCCCGTGAGGCTGAAGGTGACCGAGTAGGTGCCGGGCCGAAGATCGACGATGTTGTAACGTCCCTCACCGTCGGTCACCGCGGTGCGGACCTTTTCAATCAGTGCGGGACTGGCCGCTTCGACGGTCACGCCTGGCATGGCCAGGCCTGAAGAATCGCGAACGACACCCACGATGCCGGCCGCCTGCTGCGCCGACGCAATGGGAGCAAGCGACAACGAGAACGCCAGCACGATCAAGCCGATGCCGCTACGGCCGCGTCCGCGTGCTCGTTGGGTTCGGTTCATGTGCCTCATGGCAAGTCCCTCAAGAGCAAGCCACTTCATCCAGCCGGCTTGGCCGGTCCTGGTCGGCCGGGGTGTCCGATTTTGCCGGCCGAAAACCTATCACAAGCTGAAGCTCAGTAACATGAAAGTATTAGACAATCAGGTGACAGTGCCCCGGACTTGTTCGACGATCCAGAAGTCTGGCGGCACACTGCGGGGCGTCGGTCAGGCCAGGGGAGCTAGGGCATTTCATCGAGGGTCCATGGAGTCCGACACGGCTCCCCTCGTTGATACAGCTCGAGGTTGCGGGCCAATCTGGACTTCATGGCCTGAAGACCGGCACGCTCCGCCGCTGCGATGACGTCACGCTGGACTCCTACCGCCCGCTCGAACTGACCGGATTCGGCGAGGGCCATGGCCATGGTCTCACCGAGTTCGGGGTTGCGGCCCTTGGCAGCGAGGTCTTGCACCAGCTGCAGCGCCCGTGGGCCGTCGCGGACCTGGGCGTCCGGCGCCGCGGCGAGCAGTCTGGCCAGTCCATGAATGAAGGCCATCTGCTCGGGATGGGCGGACATCTGCCGGGAAAAGACGTCGCGCGCCAGCGCAGATTG
>JBKPSC010000513.1:0-14534 GCA_046734915.1 Acidobacteriota bacterium
ATGGGACAAAGTGCGAAAGAACAGGGACACCGGCAGCTTCGAAGAGCTCTGAGATGGAGCGGAAGGCCGGTTCGCTTCTCTGGCGAAGACTGTCAGATCGTCGCCTGCGTGACCGTCCGATTGCCACGGTGACGCGTCAGCAGCTCTGGGACGAGGCGCTTGCTCAGATAGACCTTCGATTCCGCGTTGTCCTTCGCGACGCGTTCGTACTTCACGACCTCGAAGTGCAGGTGGTCGAGCGTTCCGCGCATCTCGTAGAACTTGTTCTTGGTCTTGACCAAGATTTCGTCGAACCCGTGCTCGATGGCCCAGAACTCCTGCTGCTCGGTCAGCGCGCGGAAATGCCCCTGGCCGCGCCAGTCGCGGCGTGTGCCGCCAATCCACGTGTAGAGAATTCGTCGGTCCTCGAATTGGACCGAGTCGCACAGCCGGCCCACGAGGTCGACGAGCTTGGGCTCGGTCTCGTCCATCCGGATCTCGTGCGCCACCTTGTAGGACACCGGCACCACGGTTCCCGGGTCGTCAGACAGAGACGCCGTCGCGAAGAGAATCAGGTGCGACCGATTTTTCAGCCGGCTGACGATCTCGCTGGCGGTTTTCTTGCGGGGAAACTCGCCGAAATACTCTTCGATGTATTGGATCTCGAGCGCGCCCGCTTCGAGATCGTACTGGGTGATGAAATATTCCACGGCGGGAACCCGCATTCTACAACGAATGCCACCGCCGCCGCCGACAGGCCCGCCGGGGTTGCCGCCGTTGCATCCGACCGGGACTTTTCTTAGCATACGCCGTCACGCTGCTCCTGCCGCGTCAGGACGGTTCGGGTCTCAGGCCACCCCAGGGTTCGTTTTTCGGAGGGTTCACATGTCCGCCGACCGTGCCACGACGATCCTCGCCCGCTTCAATTCCGCCCACAACGACTTGATGTGGAAGCTTCGCGACTGTGCCTTCGAGGCGGCCGAACAGGTACCGGCCGGCGAGGGATGGAGCGCGGCGCAGATTGGCTGCCACGTGGCGATAACGAACGACTTCATGGCGGCGGTACTGACCGGCGAACGACCGATGGCGCAGCCGGCGCCGGCCGATTTCCAGGAGTCGTTCGATTTGACATCGGTTCCGGCGAAGCTCAAAACGCTCGCCGCTCTCGAGCCGCCGCGGGTGATTGGCATCGACGCCGCGATTGAGCGCCTCCGCGCCAGCGCGCATCACCTGTCGAAGGCCATCGCCGGCTTGACGCCGGAACGCGGTTCGGGCTATTGCGTCTCGCTGCCCTTCGGGACGTTATCGTTGTTCGAGCTCGCGGACTTCACCGCGGCACACGTCAGCCGGCATGCGGCGCAGGTGCAGAAAGTGGTCGGAAAGGTCTGACGCTCAGCCCTGTTTCTGCTCGATGCGGGCCCAGGTGTCGCGGAGCGACACGGTTCGGTTGAAGACCGCCGCGCCCGGCATCGAGTCCGGGTCCACGCAGAAATAACCGAGCCGCTCGAACTGATATCGCGCGCCCACCGCAGCATCCCGCAGGCTCTCTTCTGCCTGGCAGCCGGTCAACACCTCGAGTGAGGCTGAATTCAGGTAATCGACGAAGGTCTGGTTGCCCTGTGTCTTCTCTGGATCCTCTGCGGAGAAGAGACGGTCGTACAACCTGACTTCGACCGGCAGCGCGTGAGCGGCCGAGACCCAATGCAGCGTCGCCTTGACGCGACGGCCGTCGGGTGCGTCGCCGCCGCGCGTGGCGGAATCGTAGGTGCAGCGCAGCTCGACAATCTCGCCGCTCGCGTCCTTGACCACTTCCTGGCAGGTGATGAAGTAGGCGCAGCGCAGCCGCACCTCTTTCCCCGGCGACAGCCGGAAGAATTTCTTCGGCGGATCCTCACGGAAATCGTCGCGCTCGATGAGCAGCTCACGAGAGAACTTCACTCGACGGGTGCCGGCCGAGGCGTCTTCGGGGTTGTTGATCACGTCGACGTCCTCGACCTGGCCTTCGGGGTAGTTGGTGATCACCACTTTGAGCGGCCGGAGAACGACCATCACACGCGGGGCGCGTTTGTTCAGATCTTCGCGCACGCTGTGCTCGAGCTGCGCGACGTCGATGACGTTCTCCTTCTTGGCGATCCCGATGCGCGTGCAGAAGTCCCGGATCGACTCGGCCGTGTAACCGCGCCGGCGAAGCCCGCTCAGCGTCGGCATCCGCGGATCGTCCCAGCCCGAGACCAGCTTTTGCTGAACGAGCTGCAGCAGCTTCCGCTTGCTCATCACCGTGTAGTTCAAATTGAGGCGGGCAAATTCGATTTGCTGCGGACGCTCACCCTCGATCAGATGATTGACGAGCCAGTCGTAGAGTGGCCGATGGTCCTCGAACTCGAGTGTGCACAGTGAATGGGTGATGCGCTCGAGCGCATCTGACAACGGATGCGCGTAGTCGTACATCGGATAGATGCACCACGCATCGCCGGTCCGGTGGTGCGTCGCGTGGCGGATGCGATACAGCGCCGGGTCGCGCATGTTCAGGTTCGCCGAGGCCATGTCGATCTTGGCGCGGAGGACGTGGGCGCCGTCGGGAAACTCGCCTGCGCGCATGCGGGCAAACAGGTCCAGGCTTTCTGCAATCGGCCGATTCCGGAAGGGACTGTTTCGGCCCGGCTCCGTCAGCGTGCCGCGATACGCGCGAATGTCATCGGCGCTCAGACTGTCGACGTACGCGAGATCGCGCTCGATCAACGTGACGGCGAACCGATAGAGCTGCTCGAAGTAATCCGACGCATAGAAGAGTCCGTCCCATGTGAACCCCAGCCACGCGATGTCTTCCTTGATGGCATCGACGTACTCGACGTCTTCCTTGGTCGGATTGGTGTCATCGAAGCGCAGATTGCACGTGCCGCCGTGCTCGATTGCGACGCCAAAATCAAGGCAAATGGCTTTCGCGTGTCCGATGTGAAGGTAGCCGTTCGGCTCGGGAGGGAAACGGGTGGCGATACGCCGATGCTTTCCTGAAGCCAAGTCGTCTTCGATGATCGCGCGGATGAAGTCAACCGACGGGCTGGGCGCCGTCGTCGACTCGTCGGGCTGGGCCATGGTCGTCCTATTTTATAGGAACGGACTGGGGACCCGCGCCGCCGGTAACCAGATCGCGCAGCCGCGACACGGTCAATTCACCCGCACTCGACACGCGCAAGTGAGCGCCGTTCAGGTCGTGGCGGTCGGTGAGCCAATGCGGAATGACCACGGCCTTCAATCCGGCCGCTAGGGCCGCAGCGATCCCCGGGCCGGAATCCTCGATCGCGACGGCGTGCGTAGTGCGGACACCGAGCCGGCGCACCACCTCCAGGTAGACGTCCGGGGCGGGCTTGCGTTTTTCGACGTCGTCCGCCGTCACGATCGCCTGAACCTGGGACCGCAGGCCAAGGCGGGTCGCGGCGCTGACCACCCAGCGAGCCGGAGATGACGAGGCGATGCCGATGGGGATCGATTCGGCGCCGAGCGATTCGAGCAGCCGTTCGATGCCTGGCATCACCACCATCGACAGTCGCTGCGCGAACAGTAGCCGCTTTTGAGTCCGGAAGTCGTCCAGCGACGGAGAATTCGTGCATCGCGCACAGAGCCGTCCGTGCCATACGAGGTCCTGATCGTGAGTCCAGATGCCGACCTGACTGGTCCATTCCTCGACCGACAGCGAAAGGCCGGCCCGCTCGAACAGTGTCCGGTATGCCTCGTACTCGGGCGTCTCGCTGTCTACTATGACGCCGTCGAAATCGAAGACGACGGCCTCGAGATCAGGGCTTGCCTTCATGCGCTCATCGTCGTATGAGCGCGGCCTTTCTGAATCGTCGACCGGGTTGCCGGCGTCCAGAAAGAGGATGCATCTGACCACCAGCGCACGTGTGCCAGCGTCTCTCGACCGTGTCTTCGACTTCTTCTCGCATGCCGAGAACCTCCAGCTGCTGACGCCGCCCTGGCTTCACTTCGAGATTCGGTCTCCGGTGCCGATTGCGATGCGGCAGGGCACAGAAATCGAGTATCGCATCAGACTGCATGGCATTCCGCTCTCGTGGCGCTCCGGAATCACGAGCTGGGATCCGCCGGGTCTGTTCGTTGACACACAGATTCGGGGACCGTACCGTCGCTGGGTTCACACGCATCGCTTCACGGCCGTGGACGGCGTCACCTTGGTCGATGATGCGGTGGACTTCGACGTGACGGGCGGTCGGCTAATCGGTGTCCTGGTTGGGCGGGACCTCCGGAGCATTTTCACCTATCGTCACGGCGCGCTCTGTCGAGCGCTGGGCCTTCCTACGGGTCCTGCACCCGCAGTGACGATCGCCAGCTGACGCTTGGTTCTCCATGAGGCGGACTGCTATCGTGACCTCATGACGTTCACGACGCTCATCGACACGCACACGGTCGCCGACCGTCTCACCGACCCGGATCTGGCGGTCGTCGATTGTCAATTCGACCTGCACAACGCTCCGTGGGGCGAAGAACAGTATCTGTCGGCGCACGTGCCGGGTGCGGTGTACGCCGACTTGAACCGCGATCTGGCGGGCACAAAGACCGGGGCGAACGGGCGGCACCCGTTGCCTGATCCCGCCGACTTGGCCGCTACCTTCGGACGGCTCGGCATCGCGGCGGGCGTGCAGGTCGTTGCCTACGACCAGGACACTGGCATGTTCGCCAGCCGCCTGTGGTGGCTGCTCCGCTGGCTCGGACACTCGGCTGTCGCCGTGCTCGACGGGGGGCTTGCGGCGTGGCGATCGGAAGGACGGCCGACGCGCTCGGGAGCCGAACTGCGACCGGCGCGTCAGTTCATTGGCCGTCCCGATGCGTCGCTCATCGCGGATACCGCGGTTGTGGAGCAGATAGCGGCGGGCAAGGCCCGCGGACAGCTCCTCGACGCGCGTGCCGCAGAGCGTTACCGCGGCGATGTCGAGCCCATCGATCGAACGCCAGGTCACATCCCCACCGCGCGCAACCGCTTCTTCAAGGACAACCTCGACGCGACGGGCCGGTTTCGATCGCCGGACGACCTGCGGGCGGACCTGACCGCGCGCCTCGGTGGGGCGCCATCCGACTCGATCGTCTCGTATTGCGGATCAGGCGTAACGGCCTGTCACAACCTGCTCGCACTCGCACACGCGGGGCTTCACGGAGGCCGTCTCTATCCTGGCTCGTGGAGTGAGTGGTCGAGCGATGAACGGCGCCCGGTCGCGAAGGGCGAGAAGTCATAAAAAAGGGGCCGCCTGGTTCAGGCGGCCCCTTTTCGTCTTACGCGCAGTCGACTCGCGCCGGCAGACGTCCTTTAGTGAATCGTCTGTTTGAACGACGCGACCTCCTGCTCGACTTGCCGCTGGGCGCGCCAATCGTCCTCGACGATCGCCCAGAGTGCCTGATCGAGGTACTCGCCGTTGCGGAGGAACGACTTCCGAAGCACGGCTTCCTGCACCGCCCCGACTTTCAAGAGAGCGGCGTTGCCGCGGCCGTTGCGGATGGCGGCGCGCGCTTCGAGCCTGTGCACGCCCAGGACGTCGAAGGCGAAGTCCACCACCAGCTTCGCCCCTTCCTGGAACACGCCCGTGCCCCAGAACGGCGACCCGATGGCGAAGCCCCACTCGGCCGTCCCGAAGCCCGGCTCGAGTTCGCGAACTTGGAAGATGCCGATTGCGGTGTCGAACCCCTTCATCGTCACCGCATAGCAGACGTAAGTGCCGGCGGCGCGCTGACGAAGCGTCCAGGCGATGAATCGCTCGAACCCTTCGACGGTGGACGGCGGCGGCGAGATGAACCGTGACACCTCCTCGGTCGTGAGCATTGAGAAGAGTGACGCGGCATCGGACAGTCGCAGCTCACGCAGGACCACGTGGTTCGCCGCGAGCACCGGCAGGCGCTGGCGCCAGTCGCTCGTCGTGACTTGCGTGGTCGTTTGCACTGGAGTCATGACCTCGGTATCGAGCTCGGGACGATAAGGCATCTTTTCCATGATTAGAGCCCTCCCACGAGTTCGAAGAGGTCTGCTGCCGGCTGACTGAGCTCTTGCTCGATATCGACCGCTGCACCCTCGGTGGAATCCGGGAACATGACGTCCGCGGTATTACCGTCGCTCGTTCCCCAGACGATGTTGTCTTCGTCGTTGGTGCCCCACACGATGTTGTCCTCAATGTTGGTGCCCCACACGATGTTGTCTTCGTCGGCGGCCGTGCCCCACACGATGTTGTCCTCGTCGTGCGTGCCCCAGACGATGTTGTCGCAATCACCGCCGCCGCAGTCGGTGCCCCACACGATGTTGTCATCGTCCGCGGTGGTGCCCCAGACGATGTTGTCATCGATCATCGTCCCCCACACGATGTTGTCCTCGCCCATCGTGCCCCAGACGATGTTGTCGCCATACATGTCACCCGTGCCCCAGACGATGTTGTCGAGATCGTCGGCGAGGGTGCCCCAGACGATGTTGTCATCGCTGTAGGCCGCTTTGGCCGCGCCCCAGACAACCGCGTTGGACCAGGCGTTGCCTTTCGGATTCAGATAGCCACCGGCGACCAGCCGATTGCCCCAGATGAAGCTCTTGCTCCAGCTCGATTGAACTGGCATCCGGCTCCAGCGCTGGTTGGCCTTGTAGAAGGCTGCCAGCTTGACCGCACCCAGGGCGTTGAGGAACCCGGCGCCCTGCTGGAGGGGCTTGTAACCATCGTAGGGCTGCGCGGTGTACTGAAGGATCGCCTTGATCAGGTTCGGCGTCAGGTTCGGATTGGCCTGCAGCATCAGGGCAACCGTTCCCGTGACAACCGGCGCGGCCATGCTCGTGCCGCTGAGCGACAGATAGGCGTTTGGCTGCAGCAGCGACCCGACCAGCGCGAGAGGCTTCAGGTTGAACAGCGTGCTGCCCGGCACCGACAGCGACAGCGTGCCGGTGCCCGGCGCGACGAGGTCGGGTTTGGCCAGGTAGTCGATCGCCGTCGGACCCGCCGAGCTGAAGTCGGCGAGCTTGTCGTCGTACCGGCTCGTCGTCCCCTGCGTGCTGCTGGCGCCGACGGTGAGCACCCACGGGGCATTGGCCGGCGCGGTGATGGAACCGAACTGCGGTTGGCCGTTGCTGCCCTTGCCGAAATTGCCGGCGGCCGTCACGACGGTGATGCCCTTTTCAGTGAGGCGCTTGGCAGCCAGCGTCAGCGGATCGGTCCAGTACGACTCGGTAATCCGCGCGCCAATCGACAGATTGACGACGCGGATGTTGTAGGTCACGGCGTTGGTGGCAATCCAGTTCATCGCCGCGATGACGTTGCCGATGGAACCGTTGCCGTTCGCGTCGAGCACCTTCAGAACGATGAGCGACGCGCCCGGCGCGATGCCCGCCTTGTCACCGTTCGAGTCGTAGCCGTTGCCGCCGATGATCCCGGCCACGTGCGTTCCGTGACCGTTGTCGTCGTAGGGCAGCGGCTGCGATCGGACGAAGTCAACGAACTTCGCCACGCGCTGGTTGCCGTACGGGAAGATCTTGCTGATCGTCCCGCGCGTCAGGTCGTCGTGCCAGCTGGTGATGCCCGAGTCGATGACGGCCACACCGACGCCAGCACCGTTGTAACCAAGGTACTGGCGAACGGTCGTGGCACCGACGGTCACCGACGTGCGGTAGTTGTGCCCGGCGACCGGCCGGTCGTAGTGCAACTGGAAAATCTCGGGCCGCGCCTCGAGATCCGTGATGACGCTGTTCGGCAGTTCCAGCTCGAGACCGTTGATGATGTCCAGTTTGCGATCGCCCCGGGCGAAGCGCCTGAACTCGAGCGGAAGCTGGGCACCCGGCACGAGGGTGACGATGACTTTGGTTCGTCCCTGAGGATTGCGGTTCCTGCGGCGAGTCAGCTCGCCGTCGACCCGATAGACCTTGGCGTGGCCGGGCGCCGTCGCCGAAGTCACGCTCGGAGTCGTGAAGTGATGAGGCTTTTGAGACTCGCGGTCGCGATGATGCCGGCCGGCCGCCAGAGCGCTCGACGCGAGGCCGAGGATGGCGAGGGTGGCAGCGACCGCTGTCCGTTTGGGACCCCAGACGGCTTTCCGTCTGGCTGGGCACAAATGCAGCGGTATGGTCATGGCGTCCGGATGGAGAGCAACCGGTACGCCAGCTGGGCCATTCAAGGCATATCGACTATCCGCTGAAATAACAGAGACTTACAGACATTGCAATTCTGGCACTCGGGGCGTTGCGACCCGACGTGTGTGCCGTTTCGCAACCTGGTCGAGGTTAAAGCCCAACAATCGGCGCAGAGATGCAAAAAACATTAGGAAATTTCGCGGTTCACACCGTGTGTTCCATCCGGGCACACCGATCTCAAAACAGATCACTTCAGAGACATGAAAGTCTCTTCGAGTCATCTCGAATGCTGCAGTGTCGCTGTGAATTTCTGTTCAAAAATGGCAATCGAGTCGAAATTTGAGCGCGTGCGCCGAGACACAGGCAGACGGCTTCCCACTGGGAAGCCACTACCCGTCTACCTCCCGTCCGGATTTCAGCAGTTTGCTGGCTCGTAAGCGAGCTGCGATGTCAGCCAGCGCTCGACCGCGTCGGGACTCAACCCTTTGCGCCGCGCGTAGCTCAGGATCTGATCCTCTCCAATCCGGCCAACCGTGAAGTAACGCGCCTGTGGGTGCGCAAAGTAGAGCCCGCTGACGCTGGCCGCCGGCAGCATCGCAGCGTGCTCGGTGAGGTCGATCCCCAGCTCCCCAGCAGCCAGGAGCTCGAACAGTTTGAACTTCTCGCTGTGGTCCGGGCACGCCGGGTAGCCGAAGCCCGGACGAATGCCGCGGTGGCGCTCGGCCACGATGTCCTCCTCGGTTGCCGTTTCGTGCAGACCCCACTCGCGCCTGGCGACGGCGTGCTGG
The DNA here is from genome assembly GCA_046734915.1 of Acidobacteriota bacterium. Classification (GTDB taxonomy): domain Bacteria; phylum Acidobacteriota; class Vicinamibacteria; order Vicinamibacterales; family CAVVIG01; genus VFZL01. Next base: position 8,866 of record JBKPSC010000513.1, read on the forward strand.
TAGGCGGCGAAGGCCTCGGCGAGCCGGTCGGCAAGCGCCTTGACGAGGATGGCATCGTAATCGTCATGCGCGCGCTCGAACGATCGCGCCAGATCGTCCGCACCAATGCCAGCTGTCACCGCGAAGGCGCCAATGTAATCGGCCACACCGGCTGACCGCGGCGCGACGAAGTCCGCGAGCGACAGGTTCGGCCGGCCATCAGCGATCCGCTCCTGCTGCCGGAGCATGTTGAAACGGAGCCGTTCACGGCCGCGCGCTTCGTCCTCGTAGACGACCACGTCGTCTCCGTCGCTGGCTGCGGGCCAGAACCCGTAGACACCGCGTGCGGTCAGCTGCCGTTGTTCGATGATGCGATCGAGCAACGCTCGGGCGTTGGCGTAGAGCTCGCGCGCCGCGGCACCGTATTGAGGATGCTCGAGGATCGCCGGGAAACGGCCTTTCAACTCCCATGCGGCAAAGAAGAACGTCCAGTCGATGTACGGCACGAGCGTACCGAGCGGCAGGTCATCGACCGCCCGCCGCCCGACAAACGATGGTGACGGCAACGATTCGTGCGACCAGTCAATGGACAGGCGGTTCTTGAGCGCCGCCTCATACGAGAGCAGCGGCTGTTCCCGCCGTGCGCTGTGCTGCTGGCGGAGCGTCTGCTGCAGGTCGCGATTGGCGCGCTCGAAACCGGGCCGTTGCTCAGGATTGAGCAAATTGGACACCACGTCCACGACGCGTGACGCATCCAGTACATGCACCGTGCTGCGCCCGTACTCCGGTGCGATCTTGACCGCGGTGTGTTGACGGCTCGTCGTCGCACCGCCAATCAGCAGCGGCAGCGTAATGTGGCGGCGCTCCATCTCCTTGGCAACGAACACCATCTCGTCGAGCGATGGCGTAATGAGTCCGCTGAGGCCGACGAGATCGGCCTGCTCGTCGAGCGCCGTCTGAAGAATCCGATCGCACGGAACCATCACGCCAAGATCAATGACGTCATAGCTGTTGCAACCGAGCACGACACCGACGATGTTCTTGCCGATGTCGTGGACGTCGCCCTTGACCGTGGCCAGGACGATCTTTCCTTTGGCGACCGCCTGGTGTCCTCCCCGCAGGCGCTCTTCTTCCATGAAGGGCTCGAGGTAGGCGACGGCTTTCTTCATCGCGCGGGCGCTCTTGACGACCTGCGGCAGAAACATCTTTCCCGCGCCGAACAGATCGCCGACCACTTTCATGCCGTCCATCAGCGGCCCTTCGATGATGTCGAGCGGGCGCGCGTACTTCTGGCGGGCCTCTTCCGTGTCGGCGTCGATGAAGTCCACGAAACCGTGAACCAGCGCGTGCGACAGGCGCGCCTCAACGGTTCCCGCGCGCCAGGCCAGATCCTGCTCCTGGCGTTTGCCGCCGCCCTTGACCGTGGCGGCGAACTCGACGAGACGCTCCGTTGCATCCGGCCGCCGATTGAAGATCACGTCCTCGACACGCTCCAGCAGGTCCTTGGGAATGTCCTCGTACACCGCGAGCTGGCCGGCGTTGACGATGCCCATGTCGAGACCCGCCTTGATGGCGTGGAACAGAAACGCCGAGTGCATCGCCTCGCGGACCGGATCGTTGCCGCGGAACGAGAACGACAGATTGCTGACGCCGCCGCTGATCTTCACGCCGGGGCACGTGGCCTTGATGATCCGCGTGGCCTCGATGAAGTTGATGGCGTACTCGTTGTGCTCCTCGAGGCCCGTCGCGATGGCCAGGATGTTGGGGTCGAAGATGATGTCGGATGGGTCGAAGCCTGCCTGCTCGGTGAGCAGCCGGTAGGCGCGCTGGCAAATCGACACCTTGCGGCCGATCGTGTCGGCCTGGCCCTGCTCATCGAACGCCATGACGACGACCGCGGCGCCGAAACGGCGGATGGTCGCGGCCTTCTGCAGGAAGTCTGCCTCGCCTTCCTTCAAGCTGATCGAGTTCACGACCGGCTTCCCCTGAACGCACCTGAGGCCGGCAAGCAGCACGGACCATTTCGAGCTGTCGATGACGACTGGCACGCGGGCGATTTCCGGTTCCGTCGCGATGTAGTTGAGGAACTCGGTCATCACCCGCTCGGAATCGAGCATGCCTTCGTCCATGTTGACGTCGACGAGGTTCGCGCCGCCGCGGACCTGGTCGAGCGCCACGCTCGTGGCCTCCGCGAAGTTCCCCGAGCGGATCAGCCGTGCGAACTTCGCCGAGCCGGTGACGTTCGTGCGCTCGCCGATCATCTGGAAGTTGCTGTCGGGCCGGATGGTGAGAGTCTCGAGGCCTGAGAGCTGGGTCAGATGGACCCCGGCCGGCCTCTCCACGGATCTCGGCGGCAGCGCCGCCACCGCCTGGCCGATGGCGGCGATGTGATCGGGCGTCGTCCCGCAGCAGCCGCCGACGATGTTGACGAAACCGCTCTCGGCAAACTCCTGCAGGGCTCCGCCCGTGTCGTGCGGCTGCTCGTCATAGCCGCCGAAGGCATTCGGTAACCCGGCGTTCGGATAGCAGCTGATGTAGCAGTCCGCAATCCGCGAGAGCTCTTCGATGTACGGCCGCATGTCGCTGGCGCCCAGTGCGCAGTTGATGCCGACGCTGAAGGGCCGGGCGTGCGCAATCGACGTCCAGAAGGCATCGATCGTCTGTCCGGATAGTGTGCGTCCGCTGCGGTCGGTGATGGTCACCGAAATCATCAGTGGCAGACGGACGCCCAGCTCGCCGAACGCGTTCTCGACCGCCACGATGCCGGCCTTCGCGTTCAGCGTGTCGACAATCGTCTCCAGCAGCAGCAGATCGCAGCCGCCTTCGATGAGGCCGCGCGCCTGTGTCTCGAAGGCCGAGCACAGATCGTCGAAGGTCATGTTACGGGCCGCCGGATTGTTCACGTCAGGAGAAATCGACAACAGCTTGTTGGTCGGTCCCATCGAGCCGGCCACGAATCGCGGCCGATCGGGCGTGCGAGCCGTGAACTCGTCGGCGGCCGCCCGCGCGAGTCGCGCCGCCGCCACGTTCAGCTCGAAGACGTACGGTTCGAACGCGTAATCGCCCTGGGCGATGACCGTGCCGCTGAAGCTGTTGGTCTCGATGATGTCGGCGCCGGCGGCGAGGTACGCGCGGTGAATCTCACTGATCACATCCGGACGCGTGAGCACCAACACGTCGTTGTTGCCCCTCAGCTCGCGAGGATGATCGCGGAAGCGGTCGCCACGGAAATCGGCTTCCGTCAGCTTGTACCGCTGCACCATCGTCCCCATCGCGCCGTCGAGGATGAGGATGCGGGACTGCAGCAGTCGATCGAGCGTCTCACGGGTATCCGGCTTCATCGAGGAGTCCTCTCGCCGCGACGTACGACGGCAGCAGGCACGTTACTCATTGGCGCTCTCCCGGGGGCGGGCCTTGGTGGCGGTCCGTTGGGTATGTTCGGGCTTCGTCCCGGCGGCAATGAGGACGGTGAACGGGTCGCCGCTCTTCCGGGCGCCGACAATCACCTTGATGTCCCGCAGACCGACGGCGACCATCATTCCCTTCAGCGTTTCATCGCGGAAGCCGAGCGCTTGATCGCCGAGCTTCGTTCGGACCCACTCCTCCTGATGCTCCCGCAAATCGAGGATGAGCACATGGCCACCCGCGGTCACGATGCGCGTCGCTTCGGCGATGGCCCGCTCGGGTCGCCCGGCGTGGTGCAGCGCCTGCGACAGCAGCGCGACGTCGACGCTATCGTTCTTGATCGGAAGCCGCTCCAACTCCCCCTGCTTCCAGACGACGTTTGTGATGCGCCGGCGGCGCGCCAGCGCGCGCGCCCGGTCGAGCACGACCGGCGAGCGATCGACGGCGATGACCCGCGACGCCCACCGCGCCGCTTCGAGCGTCAGAAAGCCCTCGCCGCAACCGAGGTCGGCGACACGAAGCGGCGGCAGCAGGAAGCCGAGGGCTCGAGCCCATGCCGCCCAACTGCGGCCGGGAACGAGCTGCCGCGCGTCGCGCGTGTCGGCGCTTCCATGAGTCTCGAAATTCTCACGACGCAGGCGCAGGATTTCCTGGAGCCGGGCGTCATCGGCGCGGACCGACGCATCATTGCCGGACCGGTCGAATTGTTCCTCGACTGCCGTCCACAGCGTGCGCTTGCCGTTCTGCTGCAGGTCAGGCGACAGCCGGTAATAGGTGTAGCCCGCATCACGCTCTTCGATCACCAGGCCGGCGTCCTTGAGCAGTCCGAGGTGTCGCGAAACGCCCGACTGCGCCAGCCCGAGCACGCCGGTCAGCTCGGTGACGTTCAGACGTTCGTGCCGCAGCACGCGCAGTAGCCTGAGCCGCGCCTCGTCGCCGAGCAGCCTGTAGAGCGCAGATGCCTGGCGCATATCTATAAATCTACATTTGTTGATTACACATTACAAGCCACCGGGGCAGAGCGGCGCCGCCGGCTCAGGGCGTCTCGAGCCGCCGCGGCCAGGCGTCCTTCAAGAGCCGAGAAAGCGATCGATCCGCAAGCAGCCGGCCGCCGGTCTGACAGGTCGCGCAGTAGTTGCACTCGTTGTCGGCGTAGACGATCCGCTGGACGGGAGATCCGCAAACCGGACACGGCTCTTTGAATCGGCCGTGAACGGCCATTCCCTCGCGGAAGGCGGTGACTTTTTCGGGGAAGGATCCGGCTGCTTCCCGCCTCAGACGATCGACCCAATCGGTGAGGGTCGTGCGCGTCGCTCCGTGCAGCCGCGTCCATTCTTCATCTGTCAGCGACTGGGTCAGCTTCAACGGCGAGAGCCGCGCGGCGTGCAGGATCTCGTCGGAATAGGCGTTGCCGATTCCGCTGATGAGATGAGGATCGGTCAAAGCGCGCTTCAGGGTGTGGTTCTCTCGTGTGAGGGCATCGCGAAACTCGGCGAAGCTGGTTTGGAGCGGCTCGATGCCGCCCGGATCGAGCGACTTCAGAGCGGCCGTGCCGCGCACCAACTGGAGCGAGGCGCGCTTCTTCGAACCGGCCTCCGTGAAGTAGAGGCGCCCGTGGTCGAACTCGAAGATGGCGAGTGTGAGCTTGCTCGCGGGGAGAGCCGGCGGCTTGGATCCAGCGGCAACGTGGGGCCGCCATTTCAGGCGTCCAGCGATCATCAAGTGAACGACGAGAAAAAGCTCGTCGCCAAACTCGAACACGAGCCGCTTTCCCACTCGGGCAAACCCGTGAATCGTCGCGCCGCGGATGATCCCGATCGGCGGGTCGACCGACCTGAGCACGAACGGACTCAGGAGCCTGAGATCGCGCAGCGATTTCCCACCCACTTCGCGGGTGAGGGCCTCGAGATAGAGCGACACGTCAGGAAGCTCGGGCATGATTGCGGCGGATAATCGGTCCCAACTCGTGGCCGCGAAGATGCATGATAAGCGCTGCACCAGTCGCGGAGCCGCGACGTGGTGGGTATCGTCTAAACCTGTATGAGGCTGTCCGCTCTAGCAGTTGCCGCCTGGCTGACGGTCGGCCCCGCGTCCGCTCAGGATACGAGACCGTCCTCCCCAGGAAACGGCTCACCAGCCCCGTCATCTGGACAGCCTGCGTCCGATGAGGCGCCGTCCGGGCCTGAGCAGAAGCCCTCGGGAGATCTGCCAGTATCGCTGGAGCGCGTGCGTCGTGGCCTCGCCCGCCCGGAAGGTTCGGGGCTGAAAAACCTCGACATCAAGCC
>JBKPSC010000514.1:0-7095 GCA_046734915.1 Acidobacteriota bacterium
AATTTGGCCGGCAGGTTCCCAGCTACATGGCCTACGCGCGCGACCAGCTGCAGGCGTGGCAGCACTTCATCAATCCCGATCATCTTCCTCAAGGCGTTCGCGAGGCCATCGATCGAACGTTTGCTCGCACGGTCGACGCAGTGGGGGATTCTCTGAGTCACGGCTTCGGCGGCCTGCTGCCCCTTCTGGGCTATCTGCCGTGGTTCATTCTGATTCCCGTCGTGGCGTTCTTTCTGTTGAAGGACGGCGCGGCGTTCCGCAGGACCATTCTCCTGACCCTGCCGCGCGGGCGGCTCCGCGGACGAGGCGCCGAGATGTTCGAGGACATCAATGACGCGCTCGCCGCGTACATGCGTGCCGCGCTGCTGGCCTGTTTCCTCGTCGGCGTGCTGTGCACGATCGGATTCGTGTTGATCGGCGTGCCGTACGCACTCCTCTTTGGCGTGGTAGCCGGCCTGCTCGAGTTCATCCCGTTGGTCGGTCCGCTCGCCGTTGCCCTGGGGGCGACTCTGGTCTCCAGCTTTCACTCGATCAACCAGGCCATGTGGGTGCTCGCGTTTCTCGGCGCACTACGGCTCGCACAGGACTACGTGGTCTTTCCGCGACTCGTCCGTCGCGGGATCCACATGCATCCCCTGGGGGTGATTCTGGCCATTCTGAGCGGCGCCGAAGTGGCGGGGATGGCTGGTATCTTCCTGGCCATCCCAGCCGTGGCGGTGTTGTCTGTCATGCACCGACACTTGCTCGAGTACCGCGGGAGTGGCGGTCTGGTATCCGAGATGCTCAAGCCCACGCAATCCGCCCCAGACGCGGCGCTCAGGACGTCGGATCCCCCCGCGACTCCGATGGCCTACCCGCCCACCGATACACCGGCCCTGGAGCCACATCGAACGGCAGTCACACGATGATCCGGTGGGGCCGAAGTCGCACGTCGACAATCGTGCTCTCGCGCCACTCTCCGAGCGTCCCACCGGCGTCGAGCGGAGTTCAGATGCGCGCGCCGGTGATCCTGTCGATATTCGGGACTGCACTCAAGGCCTGGTGGGATGACGATGCCCCGCGACTCGGCGCGTCCATCGCCTACTACACGCTGTTTGCGATCGCGCCAGTACTGCTCGTCGCTACCGCGATCGCGGGGATGGTCTTCGGTGCCGAGGCCGTCCGCGGGGAAATCGTGGGCCAACTCGATCAGCTCGTCGGACGCGAAGGCGCGCACGCGGTGCAGAGTCTTCTCGAGGGAGCGAGTCAACGACGCGCGGGGATAGTCGCCACGATTATTGGTACCATCGCCTTCGTCGTCGCTGCGACCGGAGCATTCCTCGAACTGCAAGCGGCGTTGAATACGATCTGGCGGGTGAAGCCGACCTCGGGTGTCAATCTCAAGGCGTTCGTGATCGATCGTCTGCGCTCGTTCGGGCTGGTGGTGGCGGTCGGTTTTCTGCTGATGGTCTCACTCGCGGTGACGGCGGCGCTCGCTGCCCTAAATGGATGGCTCTCCGAAGGCTTCCCGACCATCCCGTTGGTGATGAGCGGAGTCACCGTGCTGGTGTCGCTGATCGTGACCACGGCGCTTTTTGCGCTCCTGTATCGCGTGCTGCCCGACGTGCATCTGCGCTGGCGCGACGTGACGACGGGCGCATTTGTGACGGCCGTACTTTTCACGATCGGTCAACAGTTCATCGGCCTGTATCTCGGTCAGAGCAGCGTGGCTTCCAGCTACGGTGCGGCCGGATCGGTGATGATCCTCCTGTTGTGGGTCTACTACTCCTGCCAAATATTGTTATTAGGGGCTGAGTTCACCCGGGCGTACGCGCTGCGCCAAGGTACTCAGCCCGCCCCTGAATCATTCGCTGAAAAGGATCTCGTCGCCCAGACGTCCCTTATTGTACAGACAAGCTCGGTGCCGACCGCTAAAGTGAAGCACGTCCCCGGGTTACACGGTGTGCCCGGTGATGCGGGATTCCGCAACGGACATCCCGGCTCATCCCGACCCCGCTGAGTCTTCGTCGCGGACATCCTGACTGCTCGACCGCCAACAGCTCAATAACAAGACGCGACACGAGTTGGCGGCCAAGTTCCGGCCAGGGCTGGGTGTGCAGAGAGCCAGCTGGCGTGGATGCAAACCCTTGGAAGGATCGGTCACATGCTGAATAGAATCATCGCCTTGTCTACGCTCGCGGCGCTCACCTTGGGCATCAGCGGCGTCGCACAAGCGCAACCGGCTGACTATCGAACTTATTTCACGTTCAGTGCGCCGGTGACATTGCCCGGTGTCACTCTTCCGGCCGGCAAGTATCTGTTCCGGCTGGCCGATCCCAACGGGAGCCGAAAGGTCATCAGCGTGCTGAGCGCGGATGGCAAGACGCCCCTGGCAATGCTCCACACCATTCCTAACCAGTTGACGCAGGCGCCACGAGATGCCGAAATCCGATTCATGGAGACCCCGGCCAACGTTCCGCCGGCCATCAAGACCTGGTGGTACCCGGGCAAATCGATCGGGTATGAGTTCATCTATCCACGGCAGCAGGCACTGCAGCTCGCGAAGGTGAGCTCAGAGCCAGTGTTGACGACGGTCGCTGAGACGAAAGACTTCGAGAAGGCGGACCTGTCTCGCATCTCCGGCTCAGGAGTTCCCGCGGCAGTGGTCGTCGACGACAACCCTGCCCCGGTGGCTGCCACCGGCAGAGTACAGCAGGGTGAAGTGGTCACCGGTGGGGGCAGCGTGACTGCGGCGCAGGACCCGCGTGCCGATGAGCGTGCGCGTACCACGGCGAGGACCGCGTTGCCGCAGACGGCCAGCTCGTTGCCAACCGTAGCGCTCTTGGGCGCGTTGGCGATGCTGTCGGGTCTCGCCCTCTCGCTCCGGCAGCGTTCCCGCGTGGCAGCACGCGGCTGACGGATACTTGCTGAGGAGTGCGGCGGCTTCCGCACTCCTCACACAGCTCATTCGATATATGCGCTGGCACCACATCGCGATCGTCATGGCGGCGACACTGCTGCTGCCCACAGGCGTCAACGTTCAGGGTCAGGAGCCGCCGGTCTTTTCCGCAGACTCGGAGCTCGTGGTCCTGCACGTGACGGTCAAGGACCGCAGAGGTGCGTACGTGTCAGGCCTCCCGCAGGAGGCATTCAGCGTCGTCGAGGATGGCATCGCTCAAACAGTCCACTTCTTCACCGATACCGATACGCCCGTGACCGTCGGCCTGCTCGTCGACAGCAGCGCGAGCATGCATCCGAACCGGCGTGTGGTCATTGCCGGCGCCGTCTCGTTCGCGGAGGCCAGCAGCCCTCGGGACGAAATCTTTGCGCTCGCTTTCAACGAAGACGTCTACCCCGTTCTCCCGCCGAGTGCGCCATTCACCAACGACAGTACGGTGCTGCGCGCGGCACTCGAGCACTACGTGACCGCACGCGGACGCACTGCGCTCTACGACGCGATTTCGACTGGAATCGATTACCTCACACGGGGTACGCGCGAGCGGAAGGTGCTCGTTGTGCTGAGCGATGGAGGAGATAACGCGAGCCAGGCGACGCAGGAAGGGTCCGTTCGCAAGGCGCTGGCATCCAACGCGGTCATTTACACGATTGCGCTGGTCATCCCGGGCGTTCCCGATGCGAATCCGACTCTTCTCAAAGAACTGGCGCAGGCCAGCGGCGGTGAATCGTTCCGCCCGGACACGGACGCTCCCCAGGAGATTGGGGAAGTCCTGGGCCAGATCGCCAGAGATATCCGACACACCTACACGATCGGATACATGTCGACGAACACCGCGCACGACGGCGCCTTCAGACGTGTCCGTGTCGTAGTGACGGCGCCGCCCGGGCGGCGACTCGTGGTCCGAAGCCGGGCCGGTTACCTGGCCGGAACCACGAAGGTCGAACCGTGAGCCGCGTCATCCAACGCTGGCTCGCTCGACTGCTAATCGCCGTCGGCGCCATCGTCTTGATGTGGGTGGCTGCCAATCTGCTGTTGACGATGTCGAATCGACGTCAGTACGAAGCAACGCTCGAGCGCATGCGATCGGCGCCGGTAGCAGAGGCACCAGACGCGCCGGTGTCGCTCCCGGTGGGCGAGCCCATCGGAACGTTGGAGATTGCGCGCGTGGGTTTGTCAGGCGTCGTCGTCGAAGGAGACGATGATTCGGTTCTCGATAGCGCGATCGGACACCTCCCTGACACTCCACTTCCCTGGTCCACCGGGAACAGCGCGCTGGCCGCCCACCGAGACGCCCTCTTTAGACCGTTGCGGGGGGTGCATCTTGGAGACGTCCTGCGACTCAAGACCCCCCACGGGGACTTCGACTACGTGGTTCGAGAAACCATGATCGTGGAGCCAGACGATCTATGGGTGCTCGATCCCACGCCTGTGTCGATGCTCACCTTGATCAGTTGTTATCCGTTCAACTTCATCGGCAACGCGCCGAAGCGATTCATCGTGCGAGCCGAGCGGATGCCGACGCGCCCCCACACGTCCGCGATGGGACGGGCGCATTAGTCCAGTGCGGCTATCCCGTCGAGCCCTCTTCTGAGAACCTCCCCACGCGCAAGAGCCTCGCCGCCACGAGCGCGAGCGGCGCTGCCAAGAGGCTCAGAAGCACACCCATGCGCATTTCAGAGCGCAGCTGACCCGGCCGGCAACAGCGCGTCACAGAAGAACAGCCCGACGCTGAATCCCATCGCGGCGATGAGTCCACCGACAAGCAGTTCTCGCCTGCCGACCCGGTGCGGAAGGTGCAGACCACCGAGACTGGCGAGGCCGACCCCGATGAGAACGCCGAGGGGCTTGCCGACAATGACAGCAATCGGCAGTCCCAAGGTACCGGGTTCAAGCGCGCCCATTGGCACACCGGCATTGACGACTGCAAAAAAAAATAGCGCCACCTGGCCGGGGTACTTCCACCACCGCTCGAATTGACTCAACGTATCTCTCGCGTTGGGGCGTGCATCAGCGAAGAACCCCGGGTCGCGGGCGGCGTGAGGCAGAAACGGCATGATTGGCACCAGCGCCAGCGCCGGATGCAAGCCGATCCAGAAAAACCCGACCCACGAGAGGCTGCCTGCGGCGAGCAGATATGGCCAGAAGCTGCGGACGCGCGACCACCGCAGTCCGGCAGCGATGCAGATCGCTCCCGCCAGGATGAGCGCGCCACTCGCGAGGTGAACCTCTCTCGTCTGATTGAACACTGCGATGCTCAGGAACCCGAGGGCGTCGGAGGCGATTCCGAGAAGAAGCAGGAACGGAATTACCGGGTGCGTCCCGAAGATGAGTCGCGCGATGAAATAGCCGATAGCGAGATCCGTCGACAGGGAGACAGGCCAGCCGATGGACAGCCTTGGTTCGTCGAAGGCGTCGACGATGCGAACATACATGAGCGCAGGCACGGCGGTTGCGCCGATCGACGCACACACCGGCAGCAGGGCCCGCCGCCACGGATGGAGCACACCGCCAGGCGCCGTGGCTTCGACGACCTCTTTGGTCATCAGCGCAAAGAAGAGCACCATCGCAACGTCGTTGACGTCGCAAATCTCTGGCACCTGGCGGCATCGCGAAAGCCTGTTCAAACCGAGACAGCGAGTTCAACCGTCGGACGGGTACAGTCGCGAGGTGCCAGGCTCTCGACGAGCCAATGCCATTAGCAGGCAGGTTTTCGACGGTGTTGGCTCCGAACCCCCAGAATCGAAATGCGACCGCTCCGTTCGGTGGGGTTGTTGGTCGTGCTGTCCTTCGCCTGCGCGAAAGTGTCAGAAAGGTGTGGCGGTCATGCTCCATGAATTTGTTGTGCGGAGAACCGCGAAGAGCTCATCCGCCGCTGTCGCGCGAAGGTTGAGATGCGCTCGATTCGGCCTCCGACGCCAACGGAACTCGAATTCGGCGTCCCCCGGTTTCTCGATCAGCTCGTTGAGGCTTTGCGTCACCAGGTGTCGTCGAATTCTGAGATCGGGAGAACCGCTGCGCGCCACGGTTATGATCGCCAGCTGCAGGGACTTGCCGTGTCTCAGGTCGTGCACGACTACGGGGATGTGTGTCAGTCCATCACCGACCTGGCGCTGCAACTGGAGGCGCCGATCAGCGTGGAGGATTTCCGGATCCTGAACCGATGTCTGGACGACGCTATCGCGAGTGCCGTTACGGAATACGGACGCGGCAACCAATCGCTTCTTGATGCTGAAGCCGCCCGCGATAACGAACGCCTGGGATTCCTCGCGCATGAAATCCGAAATCTCGTGGGCACCGCATCCCTTGCGTTCGAAGCGCTCAGGACCGGGAACGTCGGAGTTGGGGGCAGCACAGGGAGTGTGCTGCACAGGAGTCTCTCGGGCGCTTCGCGATCTCATTAACCGATCGCTCGCCGAGGTTCGCCTCCGGCATGACATTCGGGACCGTACCCGGTTCGGCATCGGCGAATTCATCGCGGAACTCGCACGCGCGGCGGCACTGGACGCACGCGCACGTGGACTCTCATTGAACGTGGAGGCAGGAGACGCGCAGGTGCACGTTCACGCAGACCGATGGATTCTGGCGGCGACCGTGGCTAATCTCCTCCAGAATGCATTCAAGTTCACGCGGCCTGATACGACCGTCACGCTGCGCGGGAGCGCGACCTCCGACCGTGTGCTGATTGAAGTCGAGGACGAATGTGGCGGGCTGCCCGACGGCGACATCGACAACTTGTTCCAGCCATTCGAGCAACGTGGCGCAGACCGAACCGGGGTCGGTCTCGGTCTGGCCATCAGCCGTTGGGGCGCCGAAGTCAACAGTGGTCGGCTCTACGCGCGCAACCTGCCTGACCACGGCTGCATCTTCATCATCGACCTACCGCGAGTAGCGCCTCTCGCTGTCGGCCGCCACGTCAGCCAGAGTGTCGCTGAAGCGGAGTAACGAAACACCCGTCGCCCGAGGATCTGACTTCCGGCAAGTTGTCCTTCTGGGCGCTGCATAGCATTCTTATGTTGAATGATACGCAGCACTTGGATCAACGCGAAGTCGAGGAATTCTGAGTGAGGCATCGCAGAGGTCGACACATGACTGCGAAGAGTTCGCAACCGCCGCCTGACTCGCTGCGCGAACGTCAGCCGTCGAGCTCGTCTACCGAG